>CALCEC010000016.1 GCA_937900095.1 uncultured Bacteroidales bacterium
ATAAAAGAATATAAGAGATTGTTTAATGTTTTGTCTGTGTTAAAAAGATATTCCCTCTATAGTTTGCAGGTGAACCATGACTAACTTCTATTGTATGTGTTGTTTGACTCCCTTGGAGTTTCTTTTTGATTTTGTTGGTGGCAGTTTTTTATCTTTTGATATATTGTAATTCTAAATTAATTCCTACATTTGCAGATAGATGACATAAATTATTTGCCTATGGTATAACAGGCGCAGTGTGCGCACCTTTTTTAGACATATTATTTAAGCGTTGGCTTTACTGATTGTATTCTGAAACTTAGGAAATTTCATTTATCGCAATAGGAGTAAAGTTAATGCTCGTGTTTATATAACACGGGCTTAACTATTATTCATTGCGATGGGTATCCTAAGACCTCAGAATACGGGTAATGGTTTTGCTCGTGTTTTTTGTGTCCTTAGGTGAACCGGATATACGCTCCGTTTGTTATTCAATTATGCCCATTTATTTTCAAGACAAAACTGACCTTAAAACGATATGCTATGATTAAAAGATTGTTTACAAAGGCAATGATTGCATCCATGGTGCTTGTCTTTTCCCTCGCATCTTGTACTCATGATGACGAACCCTATGAATTTGCTCCTTATAAAGGACGTGAGTGGTATGGTCTATGGAATGGTGATTCGGTGTTCCTCAAACTCACCTCTTCCGAAGAGGCAGTCTTCTATTCAGGTAAAGGGACAGTTCCCGGTACCACTGCAAAATACAGGACTCATCGCGGCAAGTTCCCCTTCTCGGAGTTTGCCCTTTACTTTGACTCGGTGTTGTACAATGTCTATTATGCCCTTTTCGACCCTCACCTCAATATGGTCATCTATGGTGATTCCTTTGACATTCGTCGTGATACAGCTCTTGTAGAGTGGCAGAAACCGCTTATCCCGACAGTGCCGTATAATATACCCGGAAGGCACTGATACTCATAAAACCATTATACCATTGAAAATCCTTCCCGACTCTATGCCTAACCTGCGTGCCGAGAAGAACTCGCGGTGGCGGCTATAGGTACAGATGCCTGCAATGTGGATATTCTCCTTGTTCAGGCCTTTGTCAATCAGTTGCAGTCTGTTGGCCTCCCAAAGGTCGATGTGCCATTTTGTGCAGCCTGTGGCAGTGGGGTAGCGTGCGGCAATTCTCTCCATCGGAAACCCGCACTCTGCGAACCTCTCGTAAACCTCATTGCCAATCTCAAAGGCCTCGATGGAAATGCCTGGTGCAATGACTGCCGTAATCTCGGCAGGGTTGCTTCCATAACGCATTTCCATTACTTCTACGCATCTTTCTGCAATACGCGCCACTGTACCGCGCCAACCTGCATGTATGGCAGCGGCAACCCTCTTTCCGGTGTCATAAAGCAATAGGGGGATGCAATCGGCGGTGGAGACACCTATGCAGGTCTTTGCTATGTCTGTGACAATAGCGTCAATACCTTCCAGTTTTTCTTTCTGCTCTTGGGGTGTGAGTGCAAGGAACTCCTTGTCAATGACGAGTGTCTCGCTGCCATGAGTCTGGCGTGGGAGGATAAGCCTGTTGTCATTGATACCAAGCTCATGGCACAGCATCCTCCTGCACTCAACCACGTGCCCGGTTGTGTCACCGCAGTAGTGTGTAATGTTGAACCCGCCATAATTGCCGGAGCCTTCTCCACGCTTGGTAGAGAAGGCTCTTGCTCCATTTCCGATATTATATTCAAGTAGTTCCATCCTGTTATCGTCCGGGCCTGAATGTGAATTTCATGTCATATATGCGCTCCCTGCCGTTTTTAATATCCTTGGCAGGTTCCCATGCCGGCATAAGCTTTGCCACTCGCATAGCCTCGGCATCCATCGCCTCGTTGCCGCTGCTTGATGTTATCTCCATGTTGACAGGTATGCCGTTTGGAGCAATGGTTACGGCAACAGTCACTTTGCCGCAGAGACGTTGTGCCTTGCACTCCTGTGGATAGTTCCTGTTGCTTCTGATGAATTCTCTCAAGGCTCTCTCGCCACCGGGGTAGGTAGGCAACTCCTCTGCTTTGGGAGCTTTGAGAGTGCCTTCAAGTACCTGCCACATCTTTATAGGGGTCTCGCTCTGCTCAATAGCCTGCTCTGCTGTCTGCTCTTCAGCGGTTTTTGCAGAAGCCCTCCTGGGATTATGGCGCGCTGTGGGTTTCTTTACCTCTTTATCCTCTTCGCTTTTAATCTCTTCCTTTGTTTTTGTATCAATGGCCCTTTCGCTCTTGCCTGCCATCTTCATCTTCAAAGGCTTTATGCTGTCAAGCGGCAACGTACCGATGCCGGTGGCATTATTTGCACCAGCAGTAGCCGCAAAGGCTGAAAAGGCGATTATAAGATGTAGCTTGCGCATATCCGTTATATTATCTCAAGTGCTTGCTCGATGTCTGCAATGAGGTCGTCGACATCCTCGATACCTACCGAAAGGCGAATCAGGTCCGGGTCAATGCCGGCCTCTCTCAACTGCTCGTCGTTGAGCTGACGGTGTGTGTGGCTTGCCGGATTAAGTACACAAGAGCGGGCATCGGCAACGTGTGTCACAATCGCAATTAGCTTCAGGCTATCCATGAAGCGGATTGCATCCTCCTTGTCGCCTTTGACAGCAAATGCCATTACGCCACACCCGCCATTAGGAACATATTTCTTTGCAAGATCATAGTATTTGCTGCTTGGCAGGCCGCAGTAGTTCACCCATTTTACCTTCGGATGGTTCTCTAGGTACTCGGCAATCTTCTGTGCGTTCTCACAGTGGCATGGCATACGCAGGTGCAGTGTCTCAAGTCCAAGGTTGAGCAGGAACGCATTCTCCGGTGCCATCATCGCACCCAGGTCACGCATCACCTGTGAAACCATCTTTGTTATATATGCAGCCTTGCCGAAGTTCTTTGTGTAGATAAGTCCGTGGTAGCTGTGGTCGGGCTCGGTGAGGCAAGTGAATCTGTCGTGCTGTGCCTCCCAATCGAAGTTACCGCTGTCGACAACGCAACCGCCTACAGCCACCGCATGTCCGTCCATATACTTTGTTGTAGAGTGTGTCACAATGTCTGCTCCCCACTCGATAGGGCGGCAGTTGACAGGTGTGGCAAAGGTGTTGTCTACGATAAGGGGTACTCCGTTGCGGTGTGCAATGTCAGCGAACTTCTCAATGTCGAGCACGTTCACGCTGGGGTTTGATATTGTCTCACCGAATAGTGCCTTGGTGTTCGGGCGGAAAGCTTTCTCAATCTCCTCGGCAGGAGCATCGGCATCAACGAATGTAACCTCAATGCCCATCTTCTTCATTGTTACGGCAAAAAGGTTGTATGTGCCGCCGTATATCGTGGTAGCCGAAACAAAATGGTCGCCCGATTGGCAAATGTTGAGAATCGCATAAAAATTCGCAGCCTGTCCCGATGATGTCATTACTGCACCGACACCGCCTTCAAGTGCATTGATTTTTGCACCTACCGCGTCAACGGTGGGGTTCTGCAGGCGGCTGTAGAAATAACCGCTGTCCTCAAGGTCAAAGAGGCGTGCCATCTGCTCACTTGTCTCGTATTTGAATGTTGTGCTCTGGTAGATGGGTAGTACTCTCGATTCACCCTTCTTGGGTTGCCATCCTCCCTGAACACACAATGTTCCCGGATTGATTTTCTTTGTCATAATGTCTTTCTTGTTTAGTTGTTTATTGCAATTTCACCGCGAAGGTACAATAAATACCTGAAAAATGATACCACCAGTCCCTGTTTTTTAATAGAGGGATTATGGTTGTATGTCCCTTACGAAACGGATATAATGTGTTGCGTTGTTACCGAGTGTCACGCGGTCATTGTATATAGACCATGAATAGAACTGCGTATGTGTCAATATTTTACAATTATGACACATACGCATTTTCGCGTGCCGTATGCAACGGATTGGTTGGTTAAGACTTAGAAGCGATATAATTTAAACAGCTTCTTATATTGAGTTCCGGTCTTTATAGTCCGAAAGAGAAACTCTCTATTCCTGTGTAGATGAAGCTACATATTCCAATCAGAATGATTCCCGCGACACAAATCATGAGGCTTGCTCTTGTATAAGGGTCGCTCTTGATACTGGGTAGCGCATTGTTGCTCTCCTTCATGTACATTGCCTTTACAATGAGCAGATAGTAGTAGAGTGAGATGACCGTATTCAGCAGTGCTATGAACACCAGAATGTGGAATCCGGACCCGAATGCACTCATGAAGACGAAGAATTTGCTGAAGAATCCCGCGAACGGCGGTATGCCGGCAAGGGAGAAAAGTGCCAGAGTCATGATGAAAGCAAGCTTGGGATTGCTCTTGTAGAGTCCGTTGCATGTCTCGCGCTTGACTGTTTCCCCTGTCTGCCACTCAATGGCCTCGATGATTGCGAATACAGCCATGTTGGCTACTATGTAAACAATGACGTAGAACACCATGGCTGTCATTCCGCCAGCATTTCCACCAATGACTGCCAACATTATGTATCCTGCCTGTGAGATACTGCTGAATGCCATGAAACGCTTGAGAACACTCTGCTTGAGTGCCATGAGGTTGGCGACTGTAATGCTGGCAAGCGAGGTGATGTAGATGATAGTCTGCCACTGCTCCATCATTGAGCCGAACACCTTTACAAGCACAATGAACAAGGTGAAGACAGCTGCGCCTTTGGAAATTACCGACAGGTAAGCCGTTACGGATGTGGGGGCTCCCTGGTAGCTGTCGGCAGTCCACATGTGGAACGGGACAAGGGATATCTTGAAGCCCATACCTGTGAAGAACAGTACAAGGGCGAATATCTGCATAGGTGTACCCGAAAGCAGGTTACTCATGTCTGCAAAGTAAAGCGTGCCTGTAGTTCCGTAGAGAAACGACACACCATAGAGCATCATTGCCGATGAGAACATTGAAGTCAGGATATACTTTATTCCGGCTTCGGCCGAGTTGTGGCTGTACTTGTCGAATGCCACAAGACATGCCAGCGGCAACGATGCCAGCTCAATACCCACGAACAACAGCAGGAAGTGGCGTGCACTTATCATGAAGTACATTCCCAGAAGCGTACTGAGCAGAAGGATATAGAACTCTCCCTGTTTGTAGAAGGTTGTTGAGCTTGTGAGCCATCTGTTTGCCTGTAGAATGACGAGCATGCTTCCGAAAGCAAGTATGGCTTTCATGAATACTATCATGGTGTTGCTCTCATACATTCCACCGAACAGCGTGAAGGAACTTCTGTCGCTCAATGTGAGTATTACAAGTACAAGTGTCGATATGCACACCAACGGGTGGAACATGCGGCGGTAGTGTCCTGTAGATATCAGGTCGTACAGGAATATCACGAGGTATATGCATAGCAGGCTCACCTCGGGCCGCATCGCAAAAAATTGGATATAATTCATATATATAGTAGCTGTAGATTCTTATGTTAATGTATGTTTGCAAGCACGTCGCCCACGCCACTGCCTACAAGGTTGCTTATCCACATTGGTGCAACACCGATGGCTATGACGCAGATGACAAGGCAGATGATTGTGAAGCGCTCATCCCAGGTAGCGTCGCTCAATTTCTTGTGCTCTTCATTCTCCGGCTCACCGTAAAGTATACGGCCCACAACGCGCAGAATGTATACGGCTGTGATTACAATGCTTGTACAGGCGATTATTGTCACTACACGGTGGAACATGTCGTTCACCTCAAATGCACCCACAAAGATTGTCATTTCCGCAACGAATCCGCTGAATCCTGGCAAACCGAGATTTGCGAGTCCGGCAATGACGTATCCTACAGCGAGGAACGGCATGATCTTCATGAGTCCGCGCATCTGGCGTATGTCGCGTGTATGTGTGCGTCCGTAAATCATACCAATGAGCGCGAAGAACAGTGCTGTCATCAATCCGTGTGAGAGCATCTGCAATATGGCACCGGTGCAGGCGCTCTTTGTCATCATGAGGATGGCGAAAAGTACGAGTCCGCAGTGCGATACCGATGAGTATGCGTTAATGTACTTGAGGTCGGTCTGGCTTATGGCGCTCAATGCTCCGTAGACAACGCTCACTGTAGTAAGTATGATGAATATCCATGCGAGGTCCTCGGCTGCCTGTGGCAACAGGTACATGGCAATGCGGAAACAGCCGTAGCCTCCCAGTTTCATAAGTACTCCGGCGTGGAGCATTGATACCGATGTGGGTGCACAGGCGTGTCCGTCGGGGCTCCAGGTGTGGAACGGGAATAATGCTCCAAGAACTCCGAAACCGATGAATGTGAGCGGGAAGAAGATGTACTGTGTCTCAACAGGGATGCAGTCAAGTGCAGCAATCTCGTGTATGTTCATTGTTGTGGCACCGCTGCCGAAATATATTCCGAGTATGCCCATCAGCAGGAACGCGGAGCCTCCCATCAGCATCAGTGTCAGC
This sequence comes from uncultured Bacteroidales bacterium, assembly GCA_937900095.1. GTDB lineage: Bacteria > Bacteroidota > Bacteroidia > Bacteroidales > Bacteroidaceae > HGM04593. Next base: position 6,428 of record CALCEC010000016.1, read on the forward strand.
TTCATTGCAGAGTACTCTTTTCTGCCGCTACCCCATACGCCAATGAGCAGGTACATAGGGATGAGGGCTGTCTCGTAGAACATGAACATTGTGAAAAGGTCGGTAGATATGAAGAAACCGTATACTCCCAAAGAGAGTAGTGTGAACCAAAGGAAGAACTCCTTTGTCATCGGCTTCAGTCTCCATGATGCAAATGTTCCTGTGAACACGATTATAGAAGAGAGCAAAAGCATTGCTACCGATATTCCGTCTACACCTATTGAAAGGCAGATGTTCAGCGGTTCATACCAGCTCCATGAGTCGCAGTAGAGCATGGTGTCGCTGTTTCCGCCGTTGCGCAGGGCAATAAAGTCCACTGTAAGATAAACCGACAACACAAGCAGTGCCGTTGAACCGGCTACCATTGTCGTACGCACCTGGTTGAGGCTGCGGCTACCCCATAATGCAAGTAGCATCACAAGGGGGATGATAACAAATAAAAGCAGTATATTCATCATTTATTCTCCTTTCATCTTAATTGAAGTATAGCAAGAACAGCAGTATCATAAGCGCACCGCTCAGGAAGTAGATACAATAGGACTGTACGTTTCCGCTCTGCAACGGGCGGATGAAAGCGCCGGCCCACTGTGTGCCCTTTGCGATGAGGTCGAGTGAACCGTCGATGACATGACGGTCGAACCATGCGATAGGGCGGCTTATGCTGTTGAATATTATTCTCTTTGTGACGAACAGCCAGGCCTCGTCCATGTAGAAACGGTGGTAGGCTGCTCTGATGGGCTCACGCAGCACTACATTGACAATTCGTGTTATACGGCTGTTTGCCCTTATGTACATTATTGTGGCAACGACGATGCTAGAAAGGGCAAGCATGATGCTTGTTGTCGCCACCTCGGTGTCAAGGTGTATCGTGTATGCCTCGCCGTTGCTGCTTATGAACTCTCCGAACGGGATGAAGCCGGCAACGCAGGTTGCAGCAGCAAGTATTATGAGCGGAAGGGTCATTGTCCATGGTGCTTCGTGCGGCTTGTGTGGCTCATGCGCTATAGCACCGGCCTTGTACTGTGCCAACTGCTCCTCGTAGTGGCTCTTGCCCCAGAAAATGAGGTAGTAGAGACGGAACATGTAGAATGCTGTCATTGCAGCAATGGCGCTCATGAAAAGTCCCATAGGTGCCGAGAAACTGTAGCATGCCGCCAGAATCTCGTCTTTGCTGAAGAATCCGCTGAACGGCGGTATTCCTGCTATGGCAAGACAGGCGATGAGGAATGTTATATGGGTTATCGGCATATACTTGCGCAGGCCGCCCATGTGGCTCTTCTCGTTGCTGTGTACGGCATGTATAATAGCTCCGGCGCCAAGGAAAAGCAGTCCCTTGAATATTGCGTGCGTGAAGAGGTGGAACATTGATGCCATGTAGCCGAGGCCGCCTTCATGCGGGTCGGTACTTGTGCATACGCCCAAAGCAACCATCATGAATGCAATCTGTGATATCGTAGAGAATGCGAGCACGCGTTTGATGTCTGTCTGCACGCAGGCTACTATTGCTGCGTAAAGCGCCGTGAAAGCGCCGACATATGCGATTATGTGCAGCATGTCGGGAGCATAACCGACGAACAGCGGGAACATGCGTGCAACAAGGAACACTCCGGCAACAACCATTGTGGCAGCGTGTATGAGTGCCGATACCGGTGTCGGACCCTCCATGGCATCGGGCAGCCATATGTGCAACGGGAACATGGCACTCTTTCCTGCACCGCCTATGAACATCAGTATAAGTGCCGTGGGCAACACACCGCCGGCTGTCGCAAGTGCCACCTCGTCCGGGGTGAAAGAGAATGTGCCCATGTAGTACCCGTACACGAGTATTCCTATGAGGAAGAAGAGGTCGGCAAAACGTGTTACAATGAAGGCCTTCTTGGATGCCGCGATGGCCGCCGGCTTGGTGTAGTAGAAGCCTATGAGCAGGTATGATGAAACACCTACAAGCTCCCAGAAAATGTACATCTGGAAAATGTTCGTTGCAACGACGAGCCCCAGCATTGAGAATGTGAAGAGTGAAAGGAACGCGTAATAGCGCTGGAAACCGCGCTCACCTTCCATGTAGCCCAGTGAGTAGATATGTACCATCAGGCTTATGGTGGTAATCACCACAAGCATCATTGCCGAGATGGGGCTGATAAGTATGCCCATATCGATGCTCAATGTCTCGTTGATAGGCAACCAGGTGAAGTTGTACGGCATGACTTCTGCAAAGATACCCTCTGCATCACGTCCTGCTGCAAAGTAACCGATAGTCACGGTGTATGCAAGCACGGTGGCGGCAAGCAGCGACAAGGTACCGATGGTGCCGGCAACCTTGTGCGGCATCTTGTTGCCTGCAAGTGCGAGTAATATGAAACTCAACAGCGGCAGTGCCAATATGTATATTGAATGTTCCATCATTTTAGTGCTTTAAGTTAGTCAACCGTTTGATATGTATTGAGTGGAAGTTGCGGTATACATTGATGATGATGGCAATTGCCACCGCTGTCTCTGCCGCCGCAATACCTATACCGAAGAGCGAGAATATATATCCCTCGAGGTGCTCGGGGTGGCAGTATGCGTTGAATACGGCAAAATTGATGTCAACCGCATTGAGCATAAGCTCCGTACAGATGAGCAATGATACCAGGTTACGGCGTGTGAAGAAACCGAATACTCCCACAAAGAAGAGTACAGCCGAAAGAATCAGCATATATTGTGCAGGTATTGTCATGGCTTTTACTTTTTACGTGCGATGAGTATGGCTCCCACAGTGCAGGCAAGCAGCAATACGCTCATTACCTCGAATGGGAGTATGTAATGGAATTTCTCTGTACCCATCAGCGCCAGTCCGAGCTCACGCATCGCAACGCCGTCTGCATTGACGGTGCCCTGTGAGAATTGGGTGGTATTGATAAGGTATATCGTTATAATCATTCCTGTCATTGCCGTTACCGTTCCGGCAAGGTATCGTCGCATTGAAGTCTGCGTCACGTCGACGCTGCCTTTACCGAGCAGCAGGACAACAAAGATGAGCAGCACCACAATACCGCCTGCATACACGGTAATCTGTACAGCACCCAGGAATGTGTAGTGGAGCATGAAATAGAGTCCGGCTGTACCGAACAGCACGAACAGCAGCAGGGTGGTGGCACGCATGATCTTGCTCGATGTCACTGCAAAGAGCGCTGCGATTACCATCACTAAGGCAAGCCCCGAGAAAATAATCAGGTTGATACTCATATCCTTTTATCTGTTAAGTTTCAAAACTAGTTTCTTGCGGTCGAAGACTGCATTCTCGAACTCGTTGCTGAACTCGATTGCATTCTTCGGACATACATTCACACACAATTGGCAGAACATGCATGCGCCGAGGTCATAACTGTATTCCACAAGCATCTTCTTGCTCTTACCGGTCTCCTCGTCTGTGACTGTCTTTGTCGTTATTCTGATTGTGCCGTTGGGGCAGGTCTGCTGGCAAAGTCCGCAGGCGATGCACTTGTTGTTGCCTTCGGCATCGTGTGGCATTACAAGGCGCGCCCTGTGGCGCTCCGAGATATGCTGTGTCTTCCTGTTCTCGGGATACTGCTCTGTCACCTTGCGGGTGAAGAACTCCTTCAGAGTCACTTTCAAGCCTGTGGACAAGGACTTCACTGTATACCAGACTGCTCCTATATATGTATCTTCAAATTTCATGTCATACTATTTTAAAAGGTCCAACCCATTACCACGCAGATTGTCATTATCAGCAGGTTAAGAAGTCCTATGGGAACAAGGTATTTCCACTCCAGTACAAGCACCTGGTCAATACGCAGGCGAGGGAATGTCCACCTTATCCACATGAGTACCCACACCACGAACAGTGTCTTGCCGATGAACCACACACAACCCGGTATATAGCACATTATGTGGTTGAATGTGTCAAGCCCGGAGATGTATAACGGTGCCCAGCCTCCAAGGAATATCGTAGATGCTATTCCTGCTATGATGAACATGTTCATGAACTCGGCAACATAGAAAAGGCCGAAGCCCATACCGGAATACTCGGTGTGGAATCCTGCTGTCAGCTCCGATTCGGCCTCGGGAAGGTCGAACGGTGCGCGGTTGGTTTCGGCGTTACCTGCAATGATGTATATGATGAATGCAATGACAGCCGGAATGTGTCCGCGGAAAATGAACCAGCCCTTGGTCTGTATCTCGGTAAGCTCGCTTATCTGCATTGTACCGCTCAACACCACAAGCGTGAGTATGCTGAGGCCCATTGAGAGCTCATAGCTGATCATCTGTCCGCCGCTTCGCATGGCGCCTATCATCGAGAACTTGTTGTTGCTGCTCCATCCTGCCAGCAGAATACCGAGGATTCCGAACGATGAGGCTGCCATGATGAAGAAGATGCCTATGTTGAAATCAAGTACCTGAAGACCGCGTGCGAACGGCAGGCAACTGAATGTGATAAGCGAACTCATCACGACAAGGAACGGTGCGAGGTTGTAGAGGATGCGGTCGGAGTTCTTTATCTCTATGATCTCCTTGATAAGCATCTTGAATACGTCCGAGAATACCTGCAACAAACCCCATTTGCCCACTCGGGTCGGGCCCAGGCGGCACTGGAACGATGCACACACCTTACGCTCCATGTAAATCATCAGTATGGCAAACGACAAGTACGCTGCCAGGGCGCATACCGCGGCCAGGATGCACTCCACCACAATTGCCAGCTGATGGGGCATTACCGACTCTAAAAAACTGTCGATAGCTGTGACTATTGTATTGAAATCTATCATCTTTTCTCTTTTTATCGGTCAATGTCGGGGATTACGTAATCGAGCGAAGCTCCTATTGTTATGAGGTCGGCAATCTTGCAACCCTTCATTATCTTGTGTGCGGCAGCAAGCAACGGGAGACCTGTCGGGCGGAACTTGAGACGGTAAGGTGTCTTGTCGCCACGGCTCTCGATGAAGACGCTGAACTCTCCGCGGGTGCCCTCCACCGATGCACTGAAACGGCCCTCGGGCAGTTTGATGATGGGCTTTGTCTTGATCTTGTACTCGCCCTCGGGAATATTGTCGATGAGCTGCTCGATTATATGTATCGATTCAAGAATCTCCCCGAGACGCACTATAAGGCGTGCATAGCAGTCACCCTCGGTGTGAAGTATCTCCTTGAACTCAACCTTGTCATATAACGCATACGGATGACGCTTTCTCACGTCGCAGGCCCAGCCAGAAGCACGTCCTGTGCCGCCTGTTGCACCAAAAGAGATTGCATCCTCACGTGAGAGTACGCCCACGCCTATTGAACGGTTGCGGAAAATCACGTTGTTTACAAACAGGTCGTAATACTCCTTTATCCTCTTCTTCTGGTCGTTGCAGTACTCCTTGACTTTTCTTGCGAAATCGGGGGTGATGTCAGCCTGTACTCCACCTATCACATAATAGTTCTGTATGAGTCTTCCGCCGGTGACCTCTTCCATGATGTCAAGGATTTTCTCACGCTCGCGGAATCCGTATATGAAGCCGGTAATCGCGCCCATATCCATTGCCATACATGAATACATGAGCAGGTGCGAGTCGATACGCTGCAACTCGTCCATGATGGTACGTATGTATTGGGAGCGGTCGGTAAGCTCAAGGCCCAAGGCTTTCTCCACACACATGCATACCGCGTGGCGGTTCTGGTGGGCGCTCAGATAGTCGAGCCTGTCGCAGAACGGGAGAATCTGCGGATAGGTACGGCTCTCACACATCTTCTCAATGCCGCGGTGTATGTAGCCGCAGCGTATATCAACCTTGCGCACCTCCTCGCCTTCAAGGGCAAGGTGAAAGTGCAGCACACCATGGGTGGCAGGGTGCTGGGGGCCGATGTTTATGATGAACTGGTCGTAGTGGAGTATCTTCAGCTTCTCCACAATCTCGGCCATCTCCTTGTCGTCCTGGATGTCATATTCGCGCTTGAACTCCTCGGCGGGCTCGCTGTTCAGGCGTACCGGGTTCAGCTCCTCACTTGCGTCATAATCCTTACGCAACGGATGGCCTACCCAGTCATTGCGCAGGAACAGGCGTCGCAGGTCGTGGTGCCCTGTGAACACTATTCCGAAAAAGTCGTATACCTCGCGCTCATACAACTCCGCAACCTGCCATATATCGCTGACAGAGGGCAACTGCGGTTTCTCGCGGTCGGTAGTGCGCACGGCAAGTTCTATGTTCTCGTGTGTATTGCTGTTCTCGAGTATGTATATAGCTCCAAGGCCCTCTTCGCCCCAGTCCATTCCCACAACCTCGCGCAGAAAGTCCATACCGTTCTTGCGCTGTTCAAGCATGGTGTCGCGGAAATCCTTTATATCTATGAATTTAACCTCCATCTCTGCTACTGTTTTTTCTCTTCCCCGATGGGGTGGTTGGTTACGATTATCGGCTCAGACGGCAAGTGCTTCCTCTCCTGATGCCTGTTCTTGCCTCCGAAGAATTTCTCTACCTTCACTTTGCGCTGTAGCTGCATCATACCGTACAGTATAGCTTCGGGACGTGGCGGGCATCCGGGGATGTACACATCGACAGGTATTATCTTGTCAATGCCGTTCAGAACGTGGTATGAGTCCTTGAATGGGCCACCGCTGATGGCACATCCGCCTACTGCGACAACATATTTGGGCTCTGCCATCTGGTCATAAAGGCGCTTGAGTACGGGTGCCATCTTGTGGGTTATCGTGCCGGCACACATTATAAGGTCGGCCTGGCGTGGCGAGTTACGTGTCACCTCAAAACCGAAACGCGCAAAGTCGTATCTTGCAGCACCTACTGACATGAATTCGATTCCGCAACAGCTGGTGGCAAAGGTGAGTGACCACAATGAATTGCTACGGCCCCAGTTGATGAGGTCGTCAAGCTTGCCCAGGACAACATTCGTGCGCTCCTTGTTGATTTCGGCAATCATTGCCTCCAGCGTCTCGTTGTCCTTGAATTCCTCGTAAGGGATAGATTTTATCTTTGGTCTATTTATTTCCATTCAAGTGCGTTTTTGCGCCAAGCGTATGCAAGGCCGAGTATAAGAAATGAGAGGAAAAACAACACGCCTACAAGAGCTTTCATTCCTAACTCCTGGACAATGGTGGCCCATGGGAACAGGAATACAGCCTCGATGTCGAACATAAGGAAAAGGATTGCGAAAAGATAGTATCCTGCCTTGAAGTGTATCCAAGTGGAGCCTTGTGTGGGGATACCGCATTCGTAGGTCTCGCCTTTCTGCCTGTTGAATGTGCGTGGTGAAATCCACCTTGTAATTATCATAACCATAGCCACAAAGGCAATGGATGCGATAATTATCGCAAAGAGCATTACCAAATTCATATATTAGAAACTATTTAAATTTTTTAAAAAATAATCTCGTTGAAACCGTATCGTTTGTTTCGCGATACAAGTTCAAAAAGTTTTTTTGAAAATTATAAGTTCTTTTGTTGCAAGGCGTTGCGTGGAGAGCTCCTTTCGGGGACAGTCGAATGACGTTCTGCCTTTGTTTTTGACCGTGCAAACTTACAAAAAATATTAGGCGGGGTGGATGCCAAAAATGAAATATTTTTAAATTCTTTTTGCTTTTAACTTAGTTTAAAACCGCATCGAGCATCATCATAAGTGTAAAACCCACGGCAAAGCATATTGTTCCGATGTTGCTGTGCTTGCCTTGTTGGGACGACGGTATCAATTCCTCAACTACAACATACAACATTGCGCCTGCTGCGAAAGCGAGCAGAGGTGGCATCGCTCCGTTGCTATCGTTCAGGAATAGCATTGTGGCAATTGCAGCAACAGGCTCTACAAGTCCTGACAACGCTCCCATGACGAATGCCTTAGTCTTGCTTTTCCCCTCGCCGTGGAGCGGGATTGAGATTATTGCACCCTCGGGGATGTTCTGTATAGCCATGCCTATTGAGAGTGCAAGCGCACCGGCAATGGTGAGGCTTGTGTTGCCGTTCATCACTCCCGAGAAGACTACTCCGACAGCCATTCCCTCGGGGATGTTGTGCAGTGCCACTGCAAGTATCATTTTTGTGGAGCGCGAGAGTGAGGATTTCGGGCCTTCGGGGGTGTTGCTGTCGCTGTGTTGGTGAGGGATCACAGTGTCAAGCAGCAATAGAAAACCCATGCCGGCAATGAAGCCGGCTATCACTGGCCAGTTGTCGGCAAGTCCTTCGCCCGTCTGTTCAAGCGCGGGTTGCAGCAGCGACCAAAAGCTGGCTGCAACCATGATGCCCGATGCAAATCCCAGCATCGCGTTGTTTGTTAGTTGTGATATCCTGTCTCTTATGAGAAAAACCAATGCAGCACCTAATGCGGTACCTGCCAATGGTATTGTGAGTCCTATGAAAAGTTCCATTTTATCGTATGTTTTCGTTAAAGTGCAGTTTCATCACGCATGGGCGTGGATTGACTGCAAATTTATGAAATAATTGTTTAAAACAGCTCTGTACATGAATAATAATGCTGCATCCGAACAAATGTTTCCCAATATTGCCTTAAAATCATTTTTTATGGTTATCTTTGCGCTAAAGCGCGAAAATAGGCTGCACTCGCTGTGAGAAATATTGAAACAAGTTTCATATTTCTCGCTCGTTTGCTGCTATATTTGCGATAATATATGCGCGTGTGACCGTGCGAGGCTTGTCGCGGGCCTGTAATTCAACCGATTACAATAAAACATAAAATAAATCATCTATGATCTACTTTTTCAGTACACCTGCCGGTTCGGTTATCGCAACTCAGGCAAACGGCACTTTGACAACTGCCGACATTGAAAAACTTTGTTGGCTCTACGGCGAGGCAACTCCCGTCGAGAGCGAGGTGATGGAGGGCTTCTTCATCGGTCCTCGCCGTGAAATGATTACTCCTTGGAGTACCAATGCAGTGGAAATCACCCAGAATATGGGTCTTACAGGCATTGCCCGCATAGAGGAGTATTTTGCAGTGAAGGACGAGAATGCAGAGTATGATCCCATGTTGCAGCGTATGTACCGTGGTCTTGACCAGAACATATTCACTGTCGATATCCAGCCAAAGCCAATCGAGTTCATCGAGGACCTCGACAGCTATAACGAGCAGGAGGGTCTTGCGCTTTCAAAGGAGGAGATTGACTATCTGCACCGTGTTGAGGGCGAACTTGGCCGCAAGCTGACCGACAGCGAGGTGTTCGGTTTTGCACAGATAAACTCTGAGCACTGCCGCCACAAGATTTTCGGCGGAACATTCATCATCGACGGCGAGGAGATGCCTTCGTCACTCTTTGCGATGATCAAACGTACGACCAACGAGAACCGCAACAGCATCATTTCTGCATACAAGGATAATGTGGCATTCGCTCAAGGTCCCGTTGTAGAGCAGTTCGCACCGGCCGATCACTCTATCCCCGACTATTTTGTAATCAAGGATATCGAGACCGTTATCTCTCTAAAGGCCGAGACTCATAACTTCCCGACGACCGTTGAGCCTTTCAACGGTGCTTCAACCGGTACCGGTGGCGAGATCCGTGACCGTATGGGTGGCGGTAAGGGTTCATGGCCCATCGCAGGTACAGCTGTTTATATGACATCTTATCCACGCACATACAACGACCGCAAGTGGGAGGAGGTCCTTCCCGTGCGCAAGTGGCTATATCAGACACCTGAGCAGATTCTTACAAAGGCATCTAACGGTGCTTCGGACTTCGGTAACAAGTTCGGTCAGCCGCTTATCTGCGGTTCTGTGCTTACTTTCGAGCACAAGGAGAACGATGAGGTATACGGTTACGACAAGGTGATCATGCTTGCCGGCGGTGTGGGCTACGGTACACGCCGCGACTGTCTCAAGGGCGCTCCCGAGAAGGGCAATAAGGTGATTGTGATGGGTGGTGACAACTACCGCATCGGCCTTGGCGGCGGTTCGGTGTCATCTGTTGATACTGGCCGTTACTCGTCGGGTATCGAGCTCAATGCAGTACAGCGTGCGAATGCCGAGATGCAGAAGCGTGCATACAACGTCGTACGTGCTCTCTGCGAGGATGATACCAATCCTGTCGTTTCAATCCACGACCACGGTTCGGCCGGTCACGTGAACTGTCTCTCGGAGCTTGTCGAGGAGTGTGGCGGTCTCATCAATATGGCAAATCTGCCTGTAGGCGACAGCACCCTGTCGGCAAAGGAAATCATTGCCAACGAGTCACAGGAGCGTATGGGCTTGCTCATCAAGGAGGATGCAATCGAGTATGTACGCAAGGTGGCAGAGCGTGAGCGTGCTCCAATGTATGTTGTCGGTGAGACAACCGGTGATGCACGTTTCGCATTCGAGCAGGCCGATGGCAAACGTCCGTTCGACCTCTCCGTAAGCCAGATGTTCGGTTCTTCTCCAAAGACATATATGGTCGACAAGACCGTGGAGCGTCACTACAAGGATGCAGAGTATGACGAGGTGAACATTGAGGAATATCTTACAGATGTACTCCGTCTTGAGGCTGTTGCTTGTAAGGACTGGTTGACAAACAAGGTTGACCGCTCTGTAACCGGTAAGATTGCACGTCAGCAGTGCCAGGGTGAAATCCAGCTCCCGTTGAGCGACTGCGGTGTGGTAACACTCGACTACCGTGGTCAGAAGGGTATCGCTACATCAATCGGTCATGCGCCTCAGGCCGGTCTTGCCGACCCTGCAAAGGGCTCTGTGCTTGCTGTTTCAGAGGCTCTTACAAATATAGCTCTTGCTCCGCTTGCAAACGGTATCAAGAGCATCTCCCTCAGTGCAAACTGGATGTGGCCTTGCCGCTCACAGGAGGGTGAGGATGCACGTCTATACCGTGGCGTTGAGGCTTTGAGCGACTTCTGCTGTGCACTCAAGATAAATGTCCCCACAGGTAAGGACTCTCTCTCGATGACGCAAAAGTATCCTGACGGTACAAAGGTCATCAGCCCGGGAACAGTGATTGTATCTGCCGGCGGCGAGGTTTCCGATGTACGCAAGGTGGTTTCTCCTGTTATGGTCAACGAGCCGAAGAGTGCATTCTATCACATAGACTTCAGCTTCGACCATTTGCGTCTGGGTGGTTCGGCATTCGCACAGACCCGCAACTGTATTGGTGACGATGTTCCTACAGTTGCCAACCCGGAGTATTTCGCCGAGGCATTCGATGCTGTACAGCAGCTTGTGAAGGAGGGTCTTGTCATGGCCGGTCACGACGTCTCTGCCGGTGGTCTCATCACAACACTCCTTGAGATGTGTTTTGCAAATACAACCGGCGGTATGGAGATTGACCTCAACAATGTCGTTGAGAAGGATATCGTGAAACTTCTCTTCGCCGAGAACCCGGCATTGGTTATCCAGGTTGCAGACAAGGACAAGTGCCGTATGCAGCAGATTCTCGATGAGGCTGGCATCTGCTTCGTTAAAATCGGTGTTCCTTGCGAGAAACGCCATATTGCTGTTGCCAAGGATAAGCGTACACGTCTGTTCGACATCGAGCACTACCGCGATGTATGGTTCGACAGCTCATATCTCATGGACCTCAAGCAGAGCTTCAACGGCTGTGCAAGCGAGCGTCTGAAGAATTACAAGAACCAGCCATTGCGTTTCCGTCTGCCGGCGCGCTTCAACGGTATGCTCTCAAGCTACGGAATGTCGGCCGACCGCCGCGAGAAGTCCGGCGTGCGTGCTGCCATCATCCGCGAGAAGGGTACAAACGGTGAGCGTGAGATGGCTTATGCAATGCACCTTGCTGGATTTGATGTAAAGGATGTTACAATGACAGACCTTATCAGCGGCCGCGAGACACTCGACGAGGTGAACTTCATCGTATTCTGCGGTGGATTCTCCAACTCCGACGTTCTCGGTTCAGCCAAGGGGTGGGCAGGTGGCTTCCTCTTTAATCCAAAGGCAAAGGCTGCTCTCGACCGCTTCTACCAGCGTGAGGATACTCTCTCACTCGGTATCTGCAACGGTTGCCAGCTGATGATGGAGCTTAACCTTATCAATCCTGAGTATGCCGAGCGCGGACGTATGCTCCACAACAACTCGCACAAGTTCGAGTCTTCGTTCGTAGGCGTGAATATACCGCAGAACAACAGCGTTCTCTTCGGTTCTCTCTCAAACAGCCGTCTGGGTGTTTGGGTTGCCCACGGTGAGGGTAAGTTCTCTCTCCCATACGAGGCCGAGAAGTACAACATCGTTGCACAGTATGCATACGAGGGGTATCCGGCCAATCCGAACGGTTCGGACTATAATGTAGCTGCTCTTGCAAGTGCTGACGGCCGTCATGTGGCAATGATGCCTCACCCAGAGCGTGCTGTATTCCCATGGCAGTGTGCAACTTATCCGGCAGACCATATTGCTGATGATGTTACTCCATGGATTGAGATATTCCGAAATGCCTACAATTGGGTAAATGAAAAGATAAAATGATAAAGTAAATTAAGGGCTGTTAAGGGGGATTAAGGAGCGTTAATGTGCTTTAGTCCTCCTTAATTCTCTTTAGTGGCCTTTAATTTTTAAGATATTACAATGGCGACACCACTCTTTAAACTGTTCACGACATTTTTCCGCATTGGGCTCTTTACCTTTGGCGGCGGATATGCCATGGTTCCTCTCATAGAACGTGATGTGGTTGAAAAGAACGGTTGGGTAGGCAAGGACAATTTCATCGACCTGCTGGCTGTTGCTCAGTCGGCTCCGGGAGTGTTTGCCGTGAACATGGCAGTCTTCATCGGTTATAGGTTGCGGGGAAAACGCGGTGCGCTTGCTGCGTCATTGGGCTGTGTGCTTCCGTCTGTGGCCATAATCCTTATTATAGCACTTTTCTTCCGTAGCTTCCGTCATATTGAGGTTGTGAACAACATCTTCATGGGTATAAGACCTGTTGTGGTGGCGCTGATAGCAGTACCTGTATTCAATGTGGCAAGATCGGCCAAGTTGAGTTGGATGACGGCGTGGATACCGGTGTTGTCGGCACTGCTTATTGTCCAGTTCGGAGTTTCGCCAATCTATGTGATAATTGTGGCCGGGGTAGCCGGTTTTATATATGGTAGAGTAGGGAGGGGCAGAGTATGATGATATTTCTTGAACTTTTCTATACCTTTATAAAAATAGGCCTGTTCTCATTCGGAGGTGGGTACGGCATGATTTCTGTCATTCAGGGCGAGGTGGTTACCCGTCATGCATGGCTCACGGCAGCAGAGTTTACCGATATCGTTGCGATAAGCCAGATGACACCGGGCCCCATAGGAATAAACTCTGCAACATATGTAGGGTACACGGCGGTGTTGAATGCAACGGGTTCGGAACTGTTTGCCGTTGTTGGTTCTCTTGTGGCTTCATTTGCCGTGATGCTCCCGTCGATTGTACTGATGCTTATTGTTAGCCGTTACTTTATGAAATACAGCAAGCATCCCTCTGTCGAGGCTGTGTTCAGAGGCTTGCGTCCTGCGGTGGTGGGATTGATTGCTTCGGCAGCGCTGTTGCTGATGACAGAGGAGAACTTCGGCTCGCCTGTAGGGTCGCCTTTGCAGTTCTGGGTGAGTGCAGCGCTGTTTGTCGCAGCTTTTGTAGCGATGAAGTTCTTCAAGGTAAGCCCTATTCTCATTCTTCTCCTTGCCGGTGCTTTCGGTGGGGTGTTCTATGGGGTAGTTATAGAATGATTCTTTATTTTCATAGCTTCCCAATATGGGATGTCATTACATTTTATGTTTAAAATGGCATACATTACACATGAACCGATAATGGGTCCTATTTGTATATATTCTCCTTTAGTGTAAATTGCGTAGAATATTGTTGTAAAAAGGCTTGTTGCAAGAAGTATGTAGAAACCGATTCTATGCCATTTTAGAAGTAGAACCTTTCCAATTATTGCTGCTATTGAGGAAGATAAAGCAACTATCAATAACAATGTGGACCCATTGTTTGTAGTTGTATATTCTAGTATTGTTAAAATTAGCATGACTATTTCTAATACAATGCCAAAAAATAACCATATAGTTATAAATGCATGCATTTCAAGTTTGTCTATGCTGATGTTTTGATTTGTCTGTGTTTCGTTATGCATGACTGTGAAGTTTTTTTTGTTTGAAAAAGGTATTCCTTGTTTGAGGATACAAAAAGCGTGGTACTTTTAGAATATCCTAAACTCAAGGTGTTGGCGTAACCCTACAGACAGAATAACTAGAAGCCCACGCTAAGCGCGAGCATTTCTTGCATTATTCTTGTCTGTAAAAAAGTCGCCAAACTTCTGAGTATAAGAATAAAGCTAAAAACGCTTTAATTAAATATGATATGTCAATTTATATTAATGTTTCATAGGCATGGTCTGTTGCTTGTTGTTAATATTACGCAAATATATCCATTAAATATTGATATCAAACGTTTATTCCAGTTTTTCTTTCAGGAACTTGCCTGTGTATGAGGCAGCACATGCCGCAACCTCCTCAGGTGTTCCGGCAACTACGAGTCTTCCACCTTCCTCACCGCCTTCCGGTCCAAGGTCTATTACATAGTCGGCACATTTTATCACGTCCATGTTGTGCTCGATGATGACAAGCGAGTGCCCGCGGGCAAGCAGGCGCTCAAAGGACTTTAGCAACTTCTTGATATCATGGAAGTGCAGGCCTGTCGTGGGCTCGTCAAAGATGAACATGGTAGGGCGGTCGGTCTGCTGGCTCAGGTAGTAGGCGAGCTTTACACGTTGGTTCTCTCCGCCTGACAGTGTAGATGACGATTGCCCCATCTTTATATATGCGAGTCCTACATCCTGCAAAGGCTGCAGATTCTCTGCAATGCGTTTCTGCCCGTGTTCCTGGAAGAAGTTTATTGCATCACCTATGGTCATCTCAAGTATGTCATAGATGTTCTTTCCGTGGAACTTCACCTCAAGGACTTCGTTCTTGAAACGTTTGCCGTGGCAGGCCTCACATTCAAGTTTGAGGTCGGCCATGAACTGCATCGATACGGTTATGGTTCCCTCGCCCTTACATTCGTCGCAACGGCCTCCGTCGGAGTTGAAAGAGAAGTGTCCTGCCCCGAATCCCAACTGCTTGGCCAAAGGCTGTTGTGCAAAGAGATGACGTATCTCGTCATATACCTTTAGGTATGTGACGGGGTTTGAGCGCGATGACTTTCCAATTGGGTTCTGGTCAATGAACTCCACACCGCAAAGTTGCTTCAGGGCACCACCAACCTCCTCGCACTGTCCTGGGGCTTCGCAGGTGTTGCCGAAGTGGCGCATAAGAGAGCGGTAAAGGATGTTGCGTACAAGGGTAGATTTGCCCGAGCCGCTCACTCCGCTGACCACGGTAAAGAGATTAAGCGGTATATTGACGTCAATGCCTTGCAGGTTGTTCTCACGTGCTCCCTTGATTGTTATCCAGTTGTTCGATGTGCGGCGGTGCTTGGGTACTTCAATGGTCTCTTCGCCCAACAGGTACTTGACCGTATAGCTGTTGCTGCCTTTTTCAAGGTCGCTCATGTTGCCACGGTAAACGATGTTGCCGCCATATGAGCCTGCCTTTGGACCTACATCTATTATATAGTCGGCTGCACGTATGATCTCTTCGTCGTGTTCGACTACAACAACGGTGTTGCCAAGGTCACGCAAACGGTAGAGGACGCTTATCAGGCGGTCCGTGTCACGGCTGTGAAGGCCTATGCTGGGCTCGTCAAGGATGTATAGTGAGCCTACAAGGGCACTGCCCAATGATGTCACAAGGTTTATTCTCTGGCTCTCTCCACCCGATAATGTGTTGCTCAAACGGTTGAGTGTCAGGTAACCGAGGCCAACGTCAAGCAGGCAGTCGATGCGGTTGCGGATCTCGGTGAGAATACGCTTGGCAATAGCAGCATCGTGCTCGTCAAGCATAAGCTTGTCGAAGAACTCTTTAAGGCGTGTTATAGGCATCTCTATGAGCTCTATGATGCTTGTACCGCCAACCTTTACATAGCTTGCCTCTTTCTTGAGGCGTGTGCCGTGGCATGTGGGGCAGATGGGCTTGCCACGATAGCGCGCGAGCATCACACGGTATTGTATCTTGTACTGGTTGGCCTTGACCATGTTGAAGAAGTTGTCGATACAGATGCTTTCGCCGTATTCCTCAATCCACGGGCCTTTGTGCCACAGGTAATCCTTCTGTTCTTGTGTGAGGTTGTAGTATGGTTCAAAAATAGGGAAGTCGTCTTTGGGCGCACGGCGACAGAACTCATTCTTCCATTCTCCCATCTTCTCTCCGCGCCAGCAGAATACCGCACCGTCGTATACACTCAACAGTTTGTTGGGTATCACAAGGTCCTCGTCAATGCCTACTATGCGGCCGAAGCCTTCGCAGTCGGGGCAGGCGCCGATGGGTGAGTTGAAAGAGAACATCTGCTCCGAGGGCTCCTCGAACTCAATTCCGTCGGCCTCAAAACGGATGCAGAAGCTGTGTGGTGTGTCCTCGTCCATGAACTGTAACAAGCAGGTACCGTTACCCTCGTAGAAAGCTGTCTCGGCCGAGTCAAGCAAGCGGCTGACAGTCTCATTGCTGTTGCTCACTGTCAATCGGTCTACGAGTAATGCCGGCTTCTCGCCTTTCTTTGGGGTGTACTCCTCAATGCGTATTATCTCTTTGTCGAGTACTATGCGTGTGAATCCCTGTTGCAGATATATCGAGAGTTGTTCCTCGAGTGTGCGTCCCTTGCGTTTGGGAATGGGGGCGAGCAACAGGAAACGTGTCCCCTCTGGGCGGCTCTTCATGCACTCCACAAGGTCCTCGGGGTTGTCCTTCTTTACCAGCTTGCCGCTGACAGGGGAGTAGGTCTTTCCTATGCGTGCATAAAGCAGTTTTAGATATTCGTATATCTCTGTAGATGTTCCTACTGTGGAACGCGGGTTGCGGTTGTTCACCTTCTGTTCAATGGCGATGGCGGGCGGTATACCTTTGATGAAGTCACACTCGGGCTTGTTCATCTGTCCGAGGAACTGGCGGGCGTATGACGAAAGGGACTCCACATATCTGCGCTGTCCCTCGGCATAAAGGGTATCGAAGGCAAGTGATGACTTACCCGAGCCCGAGAGGCCTGTGACGACAACGAGTCTGCCGCGTGGAATCTCCACGTCGACATTTTTCAGGTTGTTTACCCTTGCTCCTTTTATTATGATATTCTTGCTTTCGCCCATATGAACCTACAATCTTTATTTAATCTTGCGAATTTACATAAAATTCATCCATCTTGTATATAAAAAGGAGTCTAAAGTGGTTGTTAAATATTCTTTATTTGTGATTATTTGGTTATCTTCGCGTTTGAAAAATAAAGGTCATATGAAGTTGAGAAACATATTATTGCTTGCAGTGGTGATTCTGTTTGCCTCATGTAGTACAAGGAAAGTTGTCAGGCAGCCGCAATATCCCAAACGTGAGTTCCGCGGAGCATGGATACAGGCTGTGAACGGACAGTTTTCGGGAATGGAAGAGGCGCAGATGAAGAGGTACCTGACCGAGATGCTCGACAACCTTGAAAAGGTGAATGTCAACGCAATCCTCTTCCAGGTGCGTGTTGAAGGTGATGCCCTTTATCCATCCGATATCGAACCCTGGAGCCGTTTCCTGACGGGTGTGCAGGGGCGCTCTCCGGGTTGGGACCCGTTGGCTTTTATGGTTGAAGAGTGCCACAGACGTAATATGGAACTTCATGCATGGATAAATCCTTATCGTGCCCGCACAAAAGGGACCAGATATGTGGCACCGGAGCACTTGAGTGTCAGTAGGCCCGATGATTTTGTGGAGTTTGAGGGACAGTTGTATTTCAACCCTGCTTTGCAGAGCAACCGTGACCACATTTGCAAGGTCGTTACGGATATTATTACCCGTTATGATGTCGACGGTCTGCATATCGATGACTATTTCTATCCTTATCCGGTCAAGGGAAAGGATTTCAATGATGACAGGCTGTTCCCCAAGGAGGGCTACGGCAGCAAGGGAGAGTGGCGCAGGGAGAATGTGAACCACCTGATTTATCAGCTTCACCGCACGGTACGTGAGCTGAAACCATGGGTGAAGTTCGGTGTTTCTCCGTTCGGCATCTATCGTAATCAGGCAAGCGACCCGGAGGGTAGCAATACAAAAGGTCTTCAATGTTACGATGATCTTAATGCGGATGTTCTCTTCTGGATAAACGAAGGTTGGATCGACTACTGCATTCCACAGGTATATTGGGAGATTGGACACTCGGCTGCCGATTATGCCGAACTTGTTGAGTGGTGGGCCAAATATGCATCAAAGCGTCCTCTTTATATAGGCCAGGATGTTCAGCGTACCGTCAAGGCTAAGGATGTGGCAAGTGCAACCGGCAACCAGCAAGAGGCAAAGTACAGGATGCAACGTGCTCAAAGAAACATTCAGGGCTCATGCTTCTGGGATGCTGCTTCGGCGGCAGACAATATCGGCGGTTACCGTGATTTCCTTGCTACAGGACATTACCGCTATCCGGCTCTTATGCCACAATATACTTTCATTGACAAGGTGGCGCCAAAGAAACTGAAAGGAGTTAATGTTATAGAGGATTCGGGGAAGAGTATACTTGTATGGATTCAGGACGAGAAACCGGTAAAGAATGTCATGAATGCTCCTTACCGTTATGTAATATACAGCTTTAGGAAAGGTGAGAGAATAAATACGGCCGATCCGTCGAAGATTGTCGGGATTACGGCACAACGTTATTACGAGTTGCCCGGCAGTCTCGATGGTGAGTATACATTCGTGGTAACTGTTCTTGACCGTATGCAGAACGAGTCGGAGGGTGTCAAATGCAAGGTTAAGTTGTGATGTTATGAATGCTGATGTTTTTGTGTATGAACTCAAGGAGACCAAAGAGTGTCTTGTTGAACCGATAAACAAACTTCTGATGCAATTGTCTTCATCACCGCATTTGTTTACTTTGGAGACCCTTGATGCAATAGTACGGTCTGCTAATTCACATCTTTTTATAGCAGAGGTTGGTGGTGCTGTTGCAGGAATGCTTACATTATGTGATTATCTGGCACCTACCGGACGTAAGATGTGGATTGAGGATGTGGTTGTGGATGAGGCTGCCCGTGGACGTTCAATAGGACGCCTGTTGGTAAATACAGCAATAGATTATGCCAGGAGCATAGGTCCCGGAACACTTATGCTTACTTCACGCCCCACGCGTGAGGCTGCCAATGCCCTTTACCGTTCATGTGGCTTTGCATTTAAAGAGACCAACAATTACAAGATGGATGTGTGAAACCGTGCTATGTATGTTGCAATGAAATAAGGACTCCTTACGGGGAGTCCTTATTTCATTGCTTCTTATTAAGTTTATGAAGGTGCTCAACCAAGGTTAGCTGTGCACGCTGTTTTACCATTGAAATGGTGCCTTGTATACGTTTGGGTGTCAGCTGGCTTATCTCATGCTTGCTGTCAATGAATGTCCACAGGTATTCGGCAACAGAAAGGGCTTGTTTACCTTCAATGACCAGCAGACGAAGTACTTCCTGGTCGCGTTTGTTGAGCATCTTGAATGCCTGCCATACCGGAGAGATCTCTGTATTGTCGTCATGCTCATCGGCAAGTGAAGCCAATTGCTCCAGTAATTCCGGTGTGGTCGCTAGCACCTCATTTTCCTGACGTCTCTTTTCGGCAGCTTCTTTCTGTATAAAGTAATTTGTGGCACAGCGTGCAATATAACTGCTCAATGAGGCGCCGTTGCGTCCCTCCCATTTTCTGAGTACACTCCAATTGTTGTCCGACAAGAATTCATATAGTTCGCCGACAAGGCTGCGGCTATCGTGACATTTGTATATTCTCAATGATATATAACGGAGGGTATGGCTGCATTTTGCGTGGAAAAATGATTCCAAAAGCTTCCTGTCTGCATCGGGTGCAGTTACAGCTTCAACCCACTCCTTGTCGCTCAGTCGGGAATATCTGTCAATTGCCTTTAGCATCTGTTACTTGCTGAATGTTATGCTGTAGCTATTGTAGATGTTGGAGATTCCTGAGTACATCATTTTGGTGTTGATGTCACCGTTGAAATTGTAACTGTTCTTTACTTCAGGGTTCTCGGATGTCACATTTCCGAATTTTGTATAGCCGCCCTGCACTTCGTCTGTGAGGATGTATGGAGTACACTTGCCAAGATATCCCATTGATGCGAATATCTGTGGGAATCCGCTCTGCACAAATGGCAGTATCTCTGTACCGGAGTATTTGTAGAACTCTTTCTTGTCGAATGTATATTTGTATGTGTTGTAGTCGACAGTGTTGTTCTTGAAGTTTTCTCTCAAAACTGTGATGCCGGTCAACTGGTATGCACTCCAGTTGTATTTGTATGTAACCTGTGTATTGTCATCCTTGTAGAGGCTTCCTGTGCAGAAATCTCCGTTGTAAGTGAATGTACGTTTGCTTGTGCTTGTCTCCGGTGTAGTTGCATTGCCTTCGAAGTGGTCTATTGTGGTGGCGATGCTTTCTATATAACCGTAGCTGTTGAGCTTCACATTCTCCTGGACTTTCTGTGTGTATCTCTCCTCAATGCCTTTCTGGGTCTTGTAGAATTCCACATCGGATATTGTCCTTATTACACTTTGTCCCTCGTGGTCGGTATAATAGTCAATGGCACAACTCATCTTCTCTTTCTCTGTGATTTCACCCTTGACTTCACGGGTGTAATCATAGCTGATGACTTTGTTGTTCTTGTCGCGTACAATGTCTGTCCAACTTTCGGTTATGTCAAGGCTGTTGCTGCTCTTGCGGAATGTTACATCAGTTGGAAAGAACTCTCCTTTTGTCTGCTGTGAGAACGGGTCAAAGTCATTTTCGTTGTCACTGCATGATACAAAAAACAGACCGCAAAGGGCTAAAGTCAATGTGTGCAAAAAATTCTTATTCATAAGACAAATATTTTTCAATTTGGAATTAACTGCAAATATACGAACAAACGAGCGAGAAATACGAAGCTTGCTTCAGTATTTTTTACATGGAGTGCAGGATATATTCGCGATTTATCGCAAATATAAATCAAAACGATGTGAAAAAGAGTTAAAGAGATAATAATAATTCATTTCGTGACCAAGAATGCAGTTCGGACAGTTCATCTGTTTGTGTAGAAGTCCAATGCTTCGAATATGTCTTGCTTGTTGCATTCTCTGAAACAGGTTGTTCCGGTTTTATCAATAAGCGCTACGTGTTTAAGTTCTTCTGCCTGTATGCTTCTAAAGATGGTATCGTACATTTTGCAGTCGAAAATAAAACGGCTGCAGTTATCCCTTGTGTATCTTACAAAAATATTGAGTTTGCCGGTCGGGAAATCTTCCATTATCACAGAAAGGAAGAGTGAGCAGATGAATGCGGCACTCAAGAGTTCTTCTTCGTCACCATCCTTATTAATAAACTTGAATGCGCTGAGAAAAGGCTCGCCGAAACAGTCGTGGACCTCATTGGCGATAATGGTGGCGAGCGTTTCTGGAATATTCACCTGCTTCATGGACTTTAATTCTATTCTTTCTTTTTCTCCGGTTGGGAGAATGATATCTCTTCATCCGTGATAAAGTTAGTGAAGTTTTTTTTGGTTTTTGGGAATAAATAAGGTTATTTTACAGATTTATATGAAAGTTTATTAAACTTTATCACTTTTGTCTGGTCCAACTGAATGTATGGCTGAATAATAAAATTAAACAATATATGAAAAGAATTCTTTTATCGTTGTCATTGCTTATGTTAATGGCTGTTTCTGCAGCAGCGCAAAAGCAGGGAGTCGTGACAGGAAAGGTCGTTGACGCGACAAGTCAGGAGGGGATGATTGCAGCATCTGTACAGTTGTATTCCCTGCCGGATTCAGTGTTCAAGGTTGGTGTGGCTTCCGATACCAAAGGTAATTTTACCTTAAAGGCTGCTCCGGCCAAATATTTTGTCAGGGTGTCATACCTCGGATATGTTACAAAAGAGATTGACGTTAAGCTTTCAAAGGGTAAGACTGTTGAACTTGGGACAATCACCCTTGTACAGGATGAGGTGGCCTTAAAGGATGCGCTTGTTACTGCCGAGGTACCTCCGGTTACCGCTTCCGATGATACCCTGATGTTCAATACTGCGGCATTCCGTGTACCCGAGGGTTCTATGCTCGAGGAACTGATCAAAAAGTACCCGGGTGTAGACATTGACGAGAACGGTACTATTAAAATCAACGGAAAGACCGTGAACCGAATCCTTATGAAAGGTAAGGACTTCTTCGGTACCGACAAGGATATGGCTCTCAAGAATATTTCGGTGGATGCTGTGGATCAGGTAAAGTTCTATGATAAGAAGAGTGATTTTTCGCGCATTACAGGTATTGACGATGGTGAGGAGGAGACTGTACTTGATTTGCAGATGAAGAAAGGTGTCTCTGACGGTTTCTTCTCAAATACAGATGTCGGTTACGGTACAAAGGACCGTTATCTGTTCAGAAATACAACAAACTACTATAATGACGTGGCGCAGTACACAATGGTGCTCGCTGCAAACAATATGAACAATCAAGGTTTTTCTGATGGTCGTGGCCGTGGCTTCCGTGGTGGCGGTGGTGGTCTGGTTGCGCCCAAGCAGGGTGGTTTCAATTTCGCATACGAGAACAAGAAAATTGAAATCGGTGGTAATGTGCGTGCAAACCACAGGGATACCGACTCAAAGAACTGGAGCTCGAGCGAGACTTTCATGCCGCAAATAGGACGCAACCAGTTCAGTAACAGCCGTAGTACCAGTTTCGGTCGCAATTCAAGCTTCAATGCCGACATGCGTCTTGAGTGGAGACCTGATACCATGACAAATATCATTTTCAGCCCATCGGTAAGCTATTCTACATCGGACAACTGGTCGCAGAGCGCATCTGCCACTTTTAACAGTGACCCGTTTGATATTATCGAAACATACGGGAAGTCTTCATACGGTGATGTCTTTGAGGCCCTTGACAGCATTGCCATCAACAGCAACCGTAGCGAGTCGATGAGCAACAACGAGAATTTCTCTACAGGCGGTAATCTGCAGGTGAACCGCCGTCTTCAGAAACCCGGCCGCAACATTACGTTCCGTGCTTCTTACTCTTACAGCAACAGTGAGAGCAAGAGTTTCTCTACAAACAACGTCAGATACTTTCAGGAAGCTGCCGGCAGTTCCGGATATGACCGCAAGCGCTACTCGACGACTCCGTCTACAAACTGGAACTATAACCTGCGTCTCAGCTATACCGAGCCGTTGATGAAGAACCTGTTCCTGCAGTTGAACTACAGCTTCAGCAACAGTTATAATGACAGTGACCGCTCGACATACATCTTTGATGCGTTGACCGATTATGTTATGTCCCTCAACCATAACTTCCTGTTGCCCGGTCTGCCTCCGGGTTATGAGCAGTACTTGAGTGACAGTCTCAGCCGTTACTCTACTTATCGCACACAAAGGCACGATGTTCAGGTGACGTTCCGCTATGTGACCGACAAGATGAACCTTAATGCAGGTGTTACATATATGCCGCAACACACCGAAATGGCTTACCAGTACTTTGGCGTGGATACAGTGCTCAAACGTGATGTCTACAACATATCACCTAATATCCGTTTCAGATACCGTTGGTCAAAACAGACAAGCCTGAATATCAACTACCGCGGTTCTACAAGCCAGCCTTCGATGACAGATCTGCTTGATATCACTGATGATTCTAATCCGTTGAACATAACAAAGGGTAACCCGGGCCTCAAACCGTCGTTCAGCAACAATGTTATGGTACACTTCAACACATACAATGTCGATGCCCAGCGTGGCTTCAATGTGTATGCGAGCTTCAACAATACCTTAAACAGCATCAGCCGCAAGGCAACATACGACGAGACTACCGGTGCAACAACTACACAGCCCGACAATATCAATGGTAACTGGAGAGCTTCCGGAGGATTCTCATTCAACTCTGCGATACCGGCAAATGTTAAGTTCACATACTCGACATTTACAGATGTCTCTTTCAACAACAATGTTTCGTACATCAGTATGAACCGTCAGAGCAACAGTGTGAAGAGCAAGGCAAAGACCTTGAACCTGAGCGAGCGTCTTTCTTTCAATTACCGTGCCGATAATTTTGACGTGTCGCTCAATGGTTTCGTACGTTACTCAAACTCAAAGTCAAGCGTACAGCCCGATAATGACATGAATGTATTTGACTTCTCTTACGGTCCTTCTGCAAACTATACCTTTCCGTGGTATAACATAAAACTGTCGACGAACCTTTCCATGAGCAGCCGTAGGGGATACAGTAATCCGGATGCAAATACAGATGAGTTGTTGTGGAATGCTCAGTTGTCGGCAAGTTTCCTTGCAAGGAACGCGCTAACATTTTCTGTTCAGGTATATGACATACTACAGCAGCAGAGTAATATCAGCCGTACTGTGACAGCACTTTCACGCCGTGACTCGGAGACAAATGCCATATACAACTACATCATGTTCAACGTATCCTACAAGTTCAACAATACCGGTGGCAAATCTGATAAGAAAGGTGGCCGTGGCGAAGGTATGCGTGGTTTCGGAATGCCTCCCGGTGGTATGCCTCCCGGCGGTTTCCCCGGTATGAGGATGATGTAAAGATATGATTCATAGCATCTGATAATAACAAACGGTTCAAAACGTTGGCGACAAAAAAATATATTTTGTCGCCAACGTTTTGTCTTTTATGTTTATATTCGCAGAGGAAATGTAAAATGTAGGTAATATGACGGCAATGGGAATCTTCTATTGGGTATATTGCATTGTTGCGATACTGGTAATGGTGAGGGTTGTACTCAACAACCGTGACACAGTCAAGACCCTTGCGTGGATACTTGTCCTTATATTCCTTCCCTTCCTGGGGCTTATAATCTATTTCTTCTTCGGACGTGACACCCGCAAGGCCAAGATGATAGGCCGACGGATGCTCTCGCAGATACAGCAACGCCGTCAGCTCAACGATGATGCCGAGAATCAGGCCGATGTGCCACAAGGGTATGAACCGCTGGTTTCTTATTTCAAGAATACATCTTCGTCATATCTTCTTGGTGCAAGTGAAGTAGAGGTGCTATCTACAAGAGAGTTTGCGGAATCCTTGTATGAAGAGATTGATGCGGCAAAGGAGCACATACATATACAATTCTATATTATAGAAAATGATGATTTCGGTTCTCTTCTTTGTGAGCATCTTGTAGAAAAGGCCAGACAGGGCGTAGAGGTACGTGTCATATATGACAGCGTAGGGTGCTGGAAGGTCAACAAGGAGTTCTTTGAGAGGATGCGTTGTGCCGGTGTCTATGTTGAGTCATTCCTGAAAGTTCGTTTTCCGTTGCTTACCAACAGGGTGAATTACCGAAATCACCGTAAGGTCGTTGTCATTGACGGAAAGGTTGGCTTCATCGGTGGATGTAATATTGCTGACAGGTATCTCAAGGGTGTGCAGTGGGGCGATTGGCATGATACTATGCTGCTGGTGCGTGGCATGGCTGTGCATGGGCTGCAATCCTCTTTTCTGGTCGACTGGTATTTTGCCAGCCGTACTCTTGTGAGCGGCAAGCGTTACTTTCCTGTGTTGCCTGCCGGAAATGACTCTCTTATGCAGGTTGTACAGTCGAATCCGGTCGGTGACGTGCGTACTGTAATGACGGGGCTTGTAAAGGCTTTGTATATGTCAAAGAGTTATGTTTACATGCAGACACCATATTTTATGCCTAACAGTGATTTCATATCAGCTCTCAAGAGTGCTGCAATGTCGGGGGTTGATGTGCGGCTTATGATTCCTGAATGTTCTGATAACAAGGTTACTGATTATGCATCAAGGTCTTATCTTGTAGATATAATGGAGGCCGGGGTGAAAGTATACCTGTATACTGCAGGTCTTCTGCATAGCAAGACTTTTGTGTGTGATGACAGTCTTTGTTCTGTGGGATCAGTAAACCTTGATTTCCGCAGTTTCTATTATAATTTCGAGGTTTCTGCATTTGTATACGGGCGTAAGCTGGCTGCCGTTCTCAAAGATAAGTTCCTTGATGAGGCTGAATGCTGTAGGCAGCTTTCATTGGCAACATTCAAGGAACGTCCGTTGAAAGAACGTTGTCTTGAGTCTGTCGCGAGGCTCTTCTCACCGTTATTGTAGGGATAAATAGCATCAACGGAAGACCGAGGTCTTCCGTTGATGCTTATAGAACAATGGATTTGTATTACTCAACGTTCTTCCTGAAGAAACTGAAATTGACACTTCCGTATGCTATGTGCCTGAAGAAATTGGGGCATTCACTGAAATCATAATCTTTGCCGTGCTCAAATATCAGTATGCCATCCTCCTTGAGCATGTTGCTTTCAAGTATCAGCCCCGGTATATCCTTGAGCTCTTTTAGAGCATACGGGGGGTCGGCAAAAATCAAGTCATAGCTACTGCTGCAACGGCGTATGAAGCGGAATACGTCATCGCGCACGATACGCCAGTTGTTATCGCCCAATGTCTGTACGCACTTCTTCAAATGGGTGAAATGGAGCGAGTCCATCTCTACAGATGTCACTGGATTGCATCCTCTGGAGAGCAATTCCAGACTGATACTACCGGTACCCGAGAAAAGGTCAAGGGCAGTACACTCCTCAAAATCAATTATGTTGCTGAGGATGTTGAACAGGTTCTCCTTTGCAAAGTCTGTGGTTGGACGTGCCTTGAAGTTACGTGGAACATCAAAGTGGCGTCCTTTGTATTTTCCGCTGATTATTCGCATAGTATTAGTGCTTGCAGGTCAAATGGAATTCCTTCAATCCTGTTCAACAGGCTCGGTTGGAACAGTTCGTTGGGGTTTATTCTCTTGCGTCTCTTTATGAAACGTGATATCGACAGTTGCATCTCCTCAATGCTTTTGTTTCCGCATAGGTATAAGGTGTCATCGGTCTGCGAGAAGCCCTGATCTTTCCATATGCCTAACATATAAAAGAGGTGGTTCTCCCGGTTGTCGGCCCTGAAAATGTTCGTAAGACCTATCTTGTTGTCTTTTACCGGGATGAAAAGTGAGTACTCATCCTGAATGTATGCCAGCATATAGTTCTCTTCTGGTAGCGGGTGTAGTGTTATGTAACCCATAAGTATGCTTGCTGGTGTATAATATGTCACTTCCCCAAGGCTCTGGAGAACCTCATATACACTGTGTTCCACAGGGAATATCAATGTAAATCCTTGTGCAGTAAGTCTGTTGGATGCAATTTCAATGTTGCTGTCGCTCTTTGGGAAGCAGCAACGGTAGTATGCTTTGTAATTCTTCCTGTTGTCGTATTCCGCAGGTATTACAGTATATTCTGTAGTCTCTATTATGGCCTTTATCTGTTGCTCCTCCTCTCTGTCAATCAAGGGTGAACTGTCTATGGCGCTCCGCAGGTTAAGGGCAAGGCTCTTCTCGTCTTCGGTAGGGTAGAAGTGGTATTGCAAGGAGTCCGGCTGTGACGGAATATAGCTGCAAAAACAAAATCCATTCGTACTTATACGAATGGATAATGTTTTTTTCTGTATGATATTGTCTCTCATCAATTACTCCCAGTTACCGATATTCTTGTTTGGAATTCGTTTGTCACCGATCTTCAGACATGGGATAACATCGAAGATTTCCTTACCCTCTGTATCACGAAGTGTAACACCATTCTCGTCCTTGTGGTACTCTTTTCTTACAGGACGGTTGTTCTTCTTTACCTCAAGCAGGTAGTTGTCAAGTTCCTGCTGGTTGATCTCCTGAAGATAAATGTAGCTGTCTGCATATGCCTCAAAGAGAGCACCGGTACCGGTCATACCGCTTGTTTCCATAACGAACTTCTTTCCGTTACCGAAAGGAATGATCTCCAAAGAATCGGCAGGGTAGTTGGGGTTGTGGTACAATGTATCACGGAGATTGATCCATGTGGTGTCACGGCTGAACTCGCTGAGTTCCAATGTCTGGTGAGGACCCCTCTTTGCCTCAATATCCTTATAAACCTTCCAGTTGTCTGTCTCCTGTGCCTTTGCAAGGATTGTGAGGAATACAGAATCTGACTGGTTGTTTGTCAAGCCGTGCAACTCGTCAACCTGCTCGCTTCTTCTTCTTTTCTTGTTTTCCTTCTTTATTTCTTCGTTCACGTAGTTGAGTATGTATGCCTGCTGCTCGTCATTGAGCTCATAAATTTTCCTAACGACACCCATTCTACCTGTCTTTACAAACTCGATAAGCGTAGCAAAGTCAGGAGCGTACTCGTTGTGCTGAGAATAATACTCCTCCTGTGCCTTCTTGATGTCAACAAGACGCTTGATTACAACTTCCTCTCTCTGTTCCTTCACTTCCTGGAACTCGATAGGGTTCATTACGCTGCGGTAACAGATGAATACCAAGCCCGCAACTGCAATAAGCAAAACAACTTTTAATACGTTTTTCATTGTTCTATATTTTTTTATTATGTACTTTCGTGTCGCAAAAATAAGAAATAAAAACGAAAATCCGTTTTTATATACATTTTTTTATTGAAAAAGTGATAAATAAATATTTAGCCTCGCAAATTAAATCAAATTTTCCTTTCAATCCAACAGCTGAGCAGGAAAATTGTCTTGAAAATATATCGGAATTCATACTTTCGGCCGATGACCGCAAAGTATTCATGCTGTGCGGATATGCCGGAACGGGTAAGACCACTCTTATATCGGCTCTTGTGAAGACGATGTCACAACTCGAGAGACGTTGTGTCCTGTTGGCTCCTACAGGGCGTGCTGCAAAGGTGTTCTCTTCCTATTCGGGCAAAAGTGCATATACAATACACAAATGGATATACCGCCAGAAATCGATACTTAACGGCTCACCGTTCGTGCTTATGGAGAACAGGGCCATAAATACCCTGTTCATTGTGGATGAGGCTTCAATGATAGCCAATGAGGGTGGTTCGGTATTCGGTACAGGTGCGTTGCTTGATGATCTTGTCGAGTTTGTCTATTCCGGCCAGGGTTGTTCTCTATTGTTGCTTGGTGATACGGCACAGCTTCCCCCTGTTGGTGAGGTGCTCTCTCCGGCCCTTTCGGCGGAGTATCTGCGCTCGATGTTCCTGGATGTTACAAGGGTGGAACTCACACACGTAATGCGCCAACTCGACGGTTCGGGTGTCCTGCAGAATGCCACCATGCTGCGCGATATCATACGGAGTGGCGAGTGTGGTTTTGTACCTAAAGTGAAACTGAAGGGCTTTGCAGATATCTGCGTTGTGACAGGAGAAGAGCTGATTGAGGCGATAGAGGGCAGCTACTCCTCGGTTGGCGTCGAAGATACTATAGTGCTGTGCCGTTCCAACAAGCGTGCCAATGTCTACAACGAGGGTATACGCCGTCGTATACTTTACCGCGAAGAGGAGCTGAACCGCGGGGATATGCTTATGGTGGTGAAGAACAACTACTATTGGCGTGAGGTGTTGGGCAAAGAGGACAAGTCACTCCTCGACAAGATTGACTTCATAGCCAACGGAGATGTGGCGCAGATTGTCCGTGTGGGTGGCATCGAGGAGATGTACGGCTTCCGTTATGCCGAGGTCACCCTTTCACTTATCGACTATGAGGATTGTGAGATTGATGTGATGATAATGCTCGATACTCTGACAAGTGAATCGCCCTCGCTCACACGTGACGAGAACGAGCGCCTTTTTACAGCGGTATGGGAGGATTATCCCGAGATCCGTTCAAAACGCAAACGTATGGAGGCGCTCCGCAATAATCCTTATTATAATGCCCTTCAGGTTAAGTACGGGTATGCCGTCACCTGCCACAAGGCACAGGGTGGTCAGTGGTGCAATGTATTCCTTGATCAGGGATATGTTACCGAAGATATGATGAATGCCGATTACTACCGCTGGCTTTATACTGCCTTCACCCGAGCTACAGAAAAACTTTATCTTGTAAATTGGAGAGTGACCGAGTAACGGAGAATATATTGGATGAACATAGACTCATGGTGATAAAAGCGATATGCGCCGGCAAATAGCCGGCGCATATCGCTTTTATGTCATTCTCCGTTATCCTTCGATAATCTCGAATACCTTGTCAATGGCAGCCTTTATGCCAGCAGGGTTCTTACCGCCTGCCTGTGCAAAGTGTGCCTGACCGCCACCGCCACCCTGCATCTCGCGGGCAGCCTGTCCGACGATCTTGCCGGCGTTGATTCCGCGCTCCACAAGGTCGGCGCTTGCCGAGATTGTGAGCTGTGGCTTCTCGTTGTAGATGCTGCCGACAACCACCAGCAGGTTCTCGGGCTGCTCC
Source organism: uncultured Bacteroidales bacterium (assembly GCA_937900095.1). Classification (GTDB taxonomy): domain Bacteria; phylum Bacteroidota; class Bacteroidia; order Bacteroidales; family Bacteroidaceae; genus HGM04593. The sequence goes on from CALCEC010000016.1 coordinate 36,712, forward strand.
TGACGCAACATGAACACAATGTCCTTTACTGTTGCAGGTGCTGCAGGGAGTACCGCGCTTATGTAACGCATACCGCCTTTCTCCTTTATCTCCTTCAGCAACTCGTTCTTCATTGTTGCTGCTTTCTCCTTTGCATACTCCTCAATCTCCTTCTTGAGCTCGGCATTCTCTGCAATTGACTTTGCAATTGTTGCCTTGAGGTTTGGCACGTTGTTGAAGAGGGCGTGGATCTCCTTCATCAGTGTCTGCAACTTGTAGAGGTGGTTCTCAAGAGCCTCGCCTGTTATCGCCTCGATACGGCGCACGCCTGCTGCAACGGAACTCTCGCTGACAATCTTCACCATACCGATCTTGCCTGTTGACTCCACGTGTGTACCGCCGCAGAACTCTATTGAGCTACCGAACTGTACCACACGTACATGGTCACCGTACTTCTCGCCGAAGAGGGCAATGGCGCCCAGCTTCTTTGCATCCTCGATGGGGATGTTGCGGTGGTCGGTGAGCTGGATGTTCTCACGGATGCGTGCATTCACAATGCGCTCAACCTGCTCTATCTCCTCGTCTGTAACCTTCTGGAAGTGTGAGAAGTCGAAGCGTATGGCATCGGGTGTAACGAGTGAACCCTTCTGCTCCACGTGGGTGCCGAGTACCTGACGGAGTGCCTGGTCGAGCAGGTGGGTACAAGAGTGGTTGGCCGCACATGCAGCACGCTTCTCCTTGTTTACCTCGGCGCTGAATGTGGCAGCGGGGTCCGCAGGGAGTCTCTTTGTTATGTGGATAGGGAGATTGTTCTCCTTCTTCGTGTCGATGACCTCTATACGCTCTTCACCGCATACAAGGAAACCGGTGTCACCGACCTGACCTCCGCTCTCTGCATAGAAAGGAGTCTCCTTGAGGACAATCTGGTAGAGTGTCTGGTTCTTCTGCTTTGTCTGGCGGTAGCGCAGTATTGTTGTGCTGTACTCCGTATTGTCATAGCCGACAAATGTGCAGTCACCCTCGTTGACAGTCACCCAGTCGCCGTTCTCCACGGCAGCGGCGTTGCGTGCACGGGTCTTCTGCTTGAGCATCTCCTCGTCGAACTGTGCCATGTTCACAGTGAGGCCGTTCTCGCGCAGTATAAGCTGTGTGAGGTCAATGGGGAATCCGTATGTGTCGTAAAGGGTGAATGCCTCAACACCGTTTATCTCGCTGTTGCCGGCGCCCTTTGTGGCAGCAATGATCTTGTCAAGCATCTGCATACCTGTGGCAAGTGTGCGGAGGAATGATTCTTCCTCCTCTTTTATCACCTTTGTGATAAGCTCCTGCTGCTGTTTCAACTCAGGGTATGCGTCGCCCATATTCTCGATGAGGGTGGGGACGAGCTTGTACATGAATGCCTGCTTCTGGCCAAGGAATGTGTAACCGTAGCGTACGGCACGGCGCAGGATGCGGCGTATTACATAACCGGCCTTTGCGTTTGAAGGCAACTGACCGTCGGTGATTGAGAATGAAATTGTACGTATGTGGTCTGCAATAACGCGCATTGCGATGTCGGTCTGTGCATCATCACCGTACTTCTTGCCGGAAATCTCGCCGATAGTCTTGATGATGGGCTGGAACACGTCGGTATCATAGTTCGACTGCTTACCCTGGAGTGCCATACAGAGGCGCTCGAAGCCCATACCGGTGTCAATTACCTTTGCCGGCAGCTCCTCGAGGTGACCGTCTGCCATGCGGTTGTACTGCATGAACACGAGGTTCCAAATCTCAATTACCTGTGGGTGCGAACCGTTCACAAGGTCGCGTCCGGGAATTGCCGAACGCTCCTCGTCACTGCGGAGATCAATGTGGATCTCGCTGCATGGGCCGCAAGGGCCTGTGTCGCCCATCTCCCAGAAGTTGTCCTTGAGGTTGCCGTTGAGGATACGCTCTGCAGGGAGGTGTTTCTCCCAGATTGATGCAGCCTCGTTGTCACGCTCAAGTCCCTCGCTTGCAGCACCCTCGAATACTGTTGCATAGAGGCGGTTTGGGTCAAGCTTCACAACCTCGGTAAGGTACTCCCATGCCCAGTCGATAGCGTCCTGTTTGAAGTAGTCGCCGAAAGACCAGTTACCGAGCATCTCGAACATGGTGTGGTGGTATGTGTCATGACCAACCTCTTCAAGGTCATTGTGTTTGCCGCTTACGCGCAGACACTTCTGTGAGTCTGCTACGCGCTTGCTCTTTGCGGGGGCATTGCCCAAAATGATATCCTTGAACTGGTTCATTCCTGCGTTTGTGAACATGAGTGTGGGGTCGTCCTTGACAACCATAGGTGCAGAGGGTACAATGAGGTGCCCCTTCTGCTCGAAGAACTTCTTGAAAGAATCCCTGATCTCTTTTGATGTGAGCATATTTGTATGATTTTATTATTCTTAAATATTTTTACGCTTGTCCTTGGTGTCACATTCGCTGTGCCTATCTTGCGCATTCCGCAAAGTTACAACTTTTTGCCGGAATATCATGTGTTGCGGCTGAATATAATTCAAGTTTCTTATATATAAAAGAACGTGTACTTGTGTTACGACAAGTTAAAACGTTCTCTTATATTTGTAAATTTTTTATGTTTTATTATCTTTGCAGTGGAGTGTGTGGCGGTTTGTGCCAACATCACCGTAGCAGCCGATGGGAAAAAGAAAAGTCTATTACATATTCAACCCCGACACAAGGACATATGACCGTGTTTATCCCAACTTCGCGCAGAAGTTGTTGACACTTGTACGCCGTTGTGTATATTATCTTGTGTTCGGAGGTCTGTCTTTCTTGCTGTTTTCTCTTGTTTTTGAAGAACCGGTGGTAAGAGAGTTCGAGAATGAGAATTCACAGCTTCTTGCCCAATACCGTATTCTTTCAAAACGTCTGGATGAGGCACTCCTTGTTCAGCAGGATATACAGCAACGTGACGATAACCTTTATCGCGTAATTCTTGATGCAGAGCCGGTCTCTTCCGAAATACGCAATGCAGGATATGCCGGTACCAACCGTTATGATGAGTTGCTCAAAATGGAGAATTCCGAGTTGCTTGTAGAGACGACACAAAAGCTTGATCTGCTTGAAAAACAGCTATATCTTCAGATAAAGTCGTTCGATGAGGTAGTGGCGTTGAACGAAGAGGCAAAGGACCGCATAAATCATATCCCTTCGATACAGCCTATAGCAAACAGGGACCTCAAACGTACTGCTTCGGGTTACGGTTATCGTATGGACCCCATATACAATGTGCGTAAGTTTCATAAGGGCATGGATTTCTCTTGTGACAAGAAAACACCGGTATATGCTACTGCTGACGGTGTGGTTGAGAGTGCAAAATGGCAACGCGGTTATGGATACACGGTAGTCATAGACCACGGTTATGGTTACAAGACCCTTTATGCCCACCTTCTAGATAAGAATTTCCTTGTAAAAAGGGGGCAGAAGGTTGTCCGTGGTGAACAGATTGCATTGAGCGGCAATTCCGGAAAAAGTTCCGGGCCTCATCTCCATTACGAGGTTATTGTAAAAGGGCAGAACGTTAACCCGGTCAACTACTATTTTATGGATCTTGATGCCGAGGGGTACGACCAGATGTTGCAGATGGCCGAGAACCATGGTAAAATATTTGACTGATATGGCACTCAACAAGAATAAGGACTTGAAGATGTATTACTCCATAAAGGAGGTCGCAGCTGAACTTTCTGTTACAGAAACCACCCTGCGTTATTGGGAAACGGTCTTCCCGCAAGTCTCTCCTTATAAGGGTACAAACGGTGTGCGCCGTTACACAAAAGAGGATATTAAGACTTTGCGTACAATATATCATCTTGTAAAGGAGCGTGGTCTAACCCTGTCGGGGGCAAAGAAGCAGTTCAAATCGGGTGGTCCGAAAGAGAGCGCCGAAAATGTAAGCGAGGTTATTGACAGGCTCAAGTCAATACGTGAGGAGTTGTTGGGACTAAAGGCACAACTGGACAACTTATAATTAAAGAGGGTGACTAAAAGTAAATTTGGTACCCGAAATTTGGCAACACTCGTTGTAAAATAGCAAAGTAAACTTTGCATTTAACTCGTTTTGCACAGAGCCGGGAATAATAGATAAATATTCTTGAGCATAATTTCTCGCTCTTATCCTATTCTTGCAATGGTCTTGATGTTCTTTATCTTCTTGAGATTCTCGCAGATGTTCTTTACCTCCTCCACGTCGTGTACATTTATCCAGAATGTGCCCTCAAAAATACCGTCGTTGCTCTCAATGTGCATCTTCTGGATGTTTGCATTCAGCTGCTGGTATATTATTGTGGTGATTTCATGAAGCACTCCCATGTCGTCAATACCCTTTATCTGGATGGGGACTGCGAAGTACAACTGTTTGTGTGTTTCCCACGTTGCTGCAAGTATCCTGTCGCCGTGGCTGCTCTTCAGGGTGTTGGCATTCGGGCAACTGCGTTTGTGTATTACGATATGTTTATCCTCGTCATAGTATCCGAGGACATCGTCTCCCGGAATGGGGTGACAGCAATCTGCAATTATGTAACCGGTCTTGAGGTTGTCGTCGGTGAGGTTGATAGCTTTCTTACGGTCGATGTTCTCGTATTTCTCGACCTCTTTCTCCTCTTTTTTCTTGTCGCGGTTGAAAGAGAACAGTGACTGGAAACTGAACTTCTTGTTACCTAAGAGCTCGTCCTTGTCCTCTGCTCCAAGATTTATTGTGCCCTTGCCGATGGCGGCCAACAGCTCGTCACGGTCTTTCAGCTTATGGCGCTTCCACAGCTTCTCGACATTGCCTGCATAGTTGCTTAGCCCTTCCTGCTCAAGGAAAATGTTAAGTTTCTCCTCTCCGTCACGCATTAGCAGTCGCTGCTGACGACGGAGTGCTGCCTGAATTTTGGCACGTGCCTTTGCTGTGGTCACGAACGTGAGCCAGCTTTCCTCGACGCGCGGTGCGTTTGATGTGAGAATCTCCACCTGGTCTCCGCTCTGCAGACGGTGGCTCATAGGGACAAGCCTGTGGTTCACTTTCGCACCGATGCAATGGTTGCCAAGGAAGGTGTGTATGCTGTATGCGAGGTCGAGAGCAGTGCAGTTCTGTGGCATTGTCTTGATTTCTCCTTTGGGGGTGAAAACGAAAATCTCTGTTGCGTAGAGGTTCAGTTTTATTGTGTCAAGGAAGTCAAGAGCATTGGGCTGTGGGTCGTCGAGTATCTCCTTGATGGTGTGCAGCCAGTTGTCAAGCTCTTCTTCATTTGAGGTCTCGCCGAGGTTCTTGTACTTCCAGTGGGCTGCAATTCCTTTTTCGGCTACCTCGTTCATCTTCTCACTTCTTATCTGCACCTCAATCCACTCGCCACGTTGGCTCATGAATGTTGCGTGCAGTGCCTTGTAACCATTGGTGCGCGGTTTGTTGACCCAGTCGCGCAGACGGTCGGGGTGGGCGTTGTATAGCTTGGTAAGGGCAATGTATATGTTGAAACATTCGTTGTTCTCGTCTTTGCCATCACGTGGGTTGAAGATTATGCGCACGGCAAGGATGTCAAATATATCCTCAAAGGCCACATGCTTCTTCTGCATTTTGTTCCAGATGGAGTAGGGCGACTTTACGCGGCCAATAATGCGGTAGTCAAAACCCATCTTGTCAAGTTGTTCACAGATGGGCTGTGTGAATTCTGTGTAGAGAATATCGCGCTCCTGTTGTGTCTTCTCGATTTTCTTTTCTATGCGGGCATACTCCTCTGGGTGTTCGTATTTGAAACTGAGGTTCTCGAGCTCGGTCTTGATTCTGCTCAGGCCCAACCTGTATGCAATTGGTGCGTATATGTATAAAGTCTCTCCGGCAATCTTATATTGCTTGTTTATCTGCATGAACTCCAGCGTGCGCATATTGTGCAGGCGGTCAGCAATCTTGATGAGTATTACACGTATGTCTTCGCTCATGGTGAGCAGGAGCTTCTTGAAGTTCTCGGCCTGCTCAGAGGCGTGGGCTCCGAAAACCCCACCGGAGATTTTCGTAAGACCGTTGACAATCTCGGCAATCTTGTCTCCGAAGAGGTTTCTTATGTCTTCGATTGTGTAGTCCGTGTCTTCTACGACATCGTGGAGGAGAGCCGCACAGATTGAGGTAGAACCTAATCCTATCTCTTTGCATACGATATGTGCTACTGCAAGCGGATGCATGATGTAGGGCTCCCCACTGTGGCGGCGCACGCCCTTATGGGCCTGGCGTGCGAAATTGAAGGCCTTGGTTATGAGCTCGACTTTCTTGCGGTGCTGTGATGCCAAATATGTGTCGAGCAACTCCTGGAAAGCTTTATTTATCAGGCTCTCCTCGTCAATAGTCTTGTTCTCCTCATAATTGTCCATAATCTCACTTGTAAATCTTCAGGTACTTACCTGCACGTATCTTGGTATTGCGCATGTTATTCCACCTCATTATCTGCTTGACAGTGACACGATATTTCATCGCAATGCCACCTAATGTCTCACCGTTCTTTATCTTGTGGCGTATGAGGTTGCCTGCGCCGTCATCGTTTTTCTTTGCATCACTGAGCATCTTCTCGATGTTGGCTGACGGGAAATAAACTTCTGCATTGTGCTTGTATATGCTGTCTTCATTCTCTACAAAACGTGTCAGGACATCATTACTCAATCGTAACACATATGTTTCGTTTATACCGGGGATTATATCCTTGATGTATTGCGGATTGAGCGCCCTGATTTCTTCAATGTCAGCATCACAAACCTCTGCTATCTGTTTGAAATGAAGATTCTTGTTGATGTGCACGGTATCTGTGGTGACCGGAATGTTGGGCTCCATAGGACATATGCCATGGTCTTCGTAAAAAGTCATTATATAATTGGCTGCAATGAAACCAGGGAGGTAGCCACGTGTTTCCTTCGGTAACCACCTGTAGATTTTCCAGAAGTCAGTCTTGCCTCCTGAACGCTTGATTGCCTTATTCACATTGCCCGGTCCGCAATTGTATGCGGCAATGGCGAGTTCCCAGTTTCCGAACATATCATAAAGATCCTTAAGGTATGCGAGGGCTGCTCTTGTTGATTTCATCGGATCGTAACGGTCATCGATATAATTGTTTGACTTGAGTCCGTACTGTTTGCCTGTGGTGAACATGAACTGCCATAACCCTTTGGCACCCATTCTTGATTTTGCCTTCGGGTTCATTGCAGATTCTATGACGGGGAGATACTTGAGTTCGTGTGGCAAACCAAGCCTGTCTATCTCTTCTTCAATCATTGGCATATAGAACTCCGAAATTCCAAGCATGTAAGATACCTGTGAACGGTTTTTCTTTGCATAGCGGTCAATACAGCTGCTTACCATGTTGTTGTAGGGCATCTTTACTATAGTGAGCATGCTGCTGAGACGTTTTGCATACATTGTGTCTGTCATCTTGATATTCTCCCAACCTGTTGTGTTGCAGTCAAGTTTCTTGAGCAGTGTGCGTGCCTGCCAGCTGCTCAAGAGGCTGTCGGTGTTGGTTGTCATGCTCTCCGGCACGTCAAAGCTACAGGTGTCACTTTCATCCGTATTTATCAGGACCTCATATTTCAGGTCAGTTGCAATGTGTGTGTGTGTGGCATTGTCGGCACTGGGGAGTACACTGTCGTTTGGAGCCTCATCAGTCCGGGAGTTCTTGAGGATTCCGCACGAGAAGAGTGTTACGACCGAAATGGCAAGTAATATCTTGTATGTTGTATTATGCATTTTAGAATGAAATGTTGAAATTTAGTCCGTAATAGTCTTGTCGCAGCGGTTCTCCGTTTCCTCTTATCTGTTGAGGCTCTATTGTGAGGTTTATGTCTTCGGTAATATCGAAGCTCGATAGCTGTGCATCTACGTATGCGTCAATGACTGAAATCGCGTAGACACCGATAAATGTAAAGATACTGAGATCACGCCAGCGGCGGTAGCGGTCTTTTCTCTTTTTGAACACGTTCTTGAGATACTCCTTGTTCGCGTCAAAATTGTATCCAGGCCGGAAAAAATCCTTGAAGGAGTCGGTGTTGGGGTCGCTGTCCATGATGTCAAGATAGGCCTGACGGTAATCCTTGTACATCTGCCCGTTCCAGTTGTATGCGTATAGGCAACCTACAAAACCGCCATAAACGATAGGAAGTTTCCAGTATTTGCGGTTGTATATCTGTCCGCCTCCGGGGATTATAAGTGCAAGCCATGTCGCTTTCTCTGGATCGGGCTTCCATATCTTGGGCTCTTTTGCAGTCTGGCCGCTGTTCCTTTTCTGTGCCACACGGCTGTTGTCTGGTGACAGGGCTTGTGTCTCGAACGGCATATTGCGGTATATGCTGTCGAGGGCAATCGAGTCTGGAAGTGTGTATGGTTCAACTATCACCTCCTCGGTAGACTGTATCACTTTTACTGATTCCACCTGTGCCACAGACGGTGCCGCTACAAAAGCAAGCATCATCAGCAGTGTGCTCAGGAACCTGTATGTAGAACCTAACTGTCTCACTTTTTATTGGTTGAGTTTGTCGAATATCGAAATTATGCGCTCAAGTTCCTTCTCGTCCTTGAACTTGATGCTTATCTTGCCGCTTCCCTTAGCCGAGCAGGTAAGCTGTACCGGCGTCTGGAAAAACTGCGTAAGATGTTTCTTTAGCTGGTGGAACACCGCATCCTGCTTCTTGTCTGCGCTTTTTGTGGATGCTGCCTTCTTTTCGTTGCTGTCCTCTTTGATGCCTCTTACAAATTCCTCTACCTCGCGTACAGAATAACCGTTCTTTTCTATCTCCTGAAACAGATTCAGCTGGTCTGCGTGCGAATCAAGTGAGAGAAGAGCCTTGGCATGTCCCATGTCAATTGTCTTCTCCTTGAGGGCTACCTGAATGATAGCAGGCAATCTCAAGAGACGCAGGAAGTTCGCTATTGTGGCGCGCCCCTTTCCCACACGCTTGCTGAGCTGCTCTTGTGAAAGGTTATGTTGCTCTATAAGCTGCTGGTATGCCAATGCAATTTCAAGTGGATTGAGATCCTCGCGCTGTATATTCTCGATGAGAGCCATTTCCATGGTGTTCTCGTCGTCGGCCTTGAGGATATATGCTGGGATAGTCGTCTTGCCTGCCAACTGCGAGGCACGGAAACGGCGCTCGCCAGCAATAATCTGGTAAGTGTCATCCTCTAATTTTCTCAAGGTGATAGGCTGGATGACACCGAGTTCCGTTATTGAGTCGGCAAGCTCCTTAAGTGCCTCTTCATTGAAGTCACGACGGGGTTGGTTGGGGTTGGCGAAAATCTTGTCCATTTCGATTTCGCCTATCGATGACGAGCCCGATGTCCGTACAGCTTCTGTTGAAATAAGAGCATCAAGTCCGCGTCCTAAAGTGAATTTCTGTTTTGCCATTATTCGTTGTTTCTGTTGATTATCTCCTCGGCAAGTGCCATGTAGTTCTTTGCACCAGTCGATTCTGCATCGTACATGATTACGGGAATGCCCATACTGGGGGCCTCGCCAAGACGTATATTGCGCTGTATCACGGTGTTGAATACGAGTTCGCGGAAGTGCTTCTTTACTTCGTTGTACACCTGATTGCTCAAACGTAGGCGCGAGTTGAACATCGTGAGCAGGAAACCCTCAATGTCAAGTCTGGGGTTCAGGTTCGATTTAATTATTTTGATGGTATTCAGTAACTTGCTTATACCCTCAAGCGCAAAATATTCGCACTGCACGGGTATGATTACCGAGTCGGCAGCGGTGAGTGAGTTGACAGTGATGAGTCCCAACGAGGGTGAACAGTCAATAAGGATGTAATCGTATTCATCCTTTATCGGCTTGAGTGCCTCGCGCATGATCTTCTCCCTGTTGGGCATGTCAAGCATCTCGATTTCAGCTCCGACAAGGTCTATATGTGAAGGTATTATGTCAAGACCTTCTACACATGTCTTGTGTATACCCTCTTTTGGAGCAGCCTTGTTGATGAGGCACTCGTAAATGGAACAATCAATCTCACGTATGTCAATACCCAGACCCGATGAAGCATTCGCCTGCGGGTCGGCGTCTATTACAAGGACTTTCTTTTCAAATGTGGCCAATGAAGCAGCAAGATTGATGGCTGTCGTTGTCTTTCCGACACCGCCTTTCTGATTGGCCAAAGCAATTATCTTTCCCATTATTTCTTAACCATTTAGTTTACTGAATGCATTGTTGTACCGTCTGGCGGTAAAGGCATTCTGTGCCCGTTATGCATTTGCATATTCTTGCATCCTATTATTTGGCAAAGTTAGTAAAAAAAACAGAATGGGTATTTATCATTTATCAATTACTTATTAACAAGTAATATATAATAAATGAAAATTCAGACGTAAAAGGTCCGGAAATAGTCTTTTATGCATCAATGAGGGAGTTTTGGCGCGCCCTCATTGATGTTTAGTGTACGAAGAATGTCAGTCGCGGTTGCCCATTATGCGCAGCAGGTACAGGAACAGGTTTATAAAGTCAAGATAGAGCGACAAGGCACCCATCAGTGCAGTCTTGTGCAGATTCTCGTCAACCTCGTTGCTTGGATCCAGCATAGCTTTCTTTATCTTTTGTGTGTCGTAGACTGTAAGCCCGACAAACAGCAGTACACCTGCATAGCTGATAATCCAATAAAGGGATTCATTCTCCATAAAGACGTTTACAAGCGATGCTATTATAAGTCCAATCAGTGCCATGGCGAGTATGTTGCCCCATGATGAGAGGTCTTTCTTGGTCATGTAACCATAAAGGCTCAAGGCACCGAAAGTACCGGCAGTGATAAAGAAAGTAGATGCTATCGCAGATTCTGTATAAACAAGAAAAATCAACGACATGGTTACTCCGTTAAGCACTGAATAAGCAATGAACAGCAATGTGGCTGTAGTCATAGACAGCTTGTCTATCTTGCCTGAAATGACAAATACAAGCGCCAGCTCTGCAATTATTATTCCCCAAAACATCAGGCTGTTCTGCAACAACTCGTAAACGAATCTGTCGTTGTTCGCTACAATCATTGCTGTAAGTCCTGTGAGGCACAGTGCCAGACTCATCCATACATATACCTTGCGGAATACTGATAATAGAGCACTTTTCTTTCTATCTAATACAATTGGTGATGCATTATTCTCCATAATCTATATGTTTTTATCTGATAACAATCTTGAACGTTCTTTTTCCGTCATCTCCATTGGCTATTGTGACGTATATTCCGGCTGGCAGCATTGAGACATCCGCTACTGCGCCGTCACTCTCTTTTACTATCCTGCCGTCAATGGTATATATGGCTGCGGATGTGGTGCTGTCGGGCAGAATGAGCTTGCCGTCTTCAATAAATGCTGTTTTCTCACCGGCAACTTCACCTATTGAGGTTTCTCCGCCTTTCTTTGCAAGGCTTACAGTGTAGCTTTCAGAGCGGTCTATGCTCTTGGCTTCAAGCCGGTCGCCCGAAACCACAATGTATTGTATGCCGTTCTTTGCAGCCGATTGGGTCCAGCCTAACGACCACTTTTCGTCCATTGTGGTGAGGAGGTATGTGTTCCAGTCGCTGTAGTACTGGTTTGTGCCGAATACGCCATACTCGTTCAGGTAGCGGCTGTCGGCGTTGCTTGCAATCTTGTAGCAGCCCTTTCCGCTTGCATCAATTGTGATTCTCCACTCTTGTGCTGTTCCGGGGCTTGCCACCTCCTTGAACGTGGGCGTTCCACCGCTACCCTTGATATTACCGTTTGTGAGATAGCGATCCCCGTCCTTGATGTAGTAGACAGCCTCCTCGTCAATGAGGACGCTCTTGGCTTCGCCACCCAAAGGTATGATGTCGAAGATATATTTGTCGGGTAGGGCTTCGCTTGAGTTGTTCTGCTGTATGCGTGTGCCTGCGATACTCCAGAATTTTGTGCCGGCACTTCCACTGTTCTGTATCGCGTATTTGCCGTTTGCTGACAGGGTTATCTCGTATGTGTGCCATACGGCTTCGTATGGGTTGGTATCGTCGCTTACGGTGAAGATACCATTCTCGTTTAGGTAGCGTCCGTCCTCAAGGTTGACAATCTTGTAGCGGTTGGTGCTTGGGTCAAGGCTAATCTTCCACTCCTGACGTTGCGGACGTATGGTGTCTGTGGCTGTCTGGAACTGTGGTACGCTGCTTGCAACGTTCGGTCTGTTGTTCGTGAGGTATCTGCCGTTGTGCTTGATGTAGTATGTGCCGTTCTCAAGCACCTGTGCGGGGAATACGTCGGTGCGGTAGTCGTGCTTCTCCTTGTATTCGGCAACGAGCTCGCCCAGCGCGTTCTTGATGAATGGCTCAATGTGTACAGTTCCCACTACAGGCGTGGCTGTCTTGAGCGAACCGCTATAGTCGCGTGAACGTAGTGCGGCCTGTGCATCGTTGTGTTCTTTGTATTGTAGGTAGCTGTCGATGAAACTCTCTGGCTTTCCGTCTGCAAGGGCATTGGCCATCTCTACTATGCACTCTCCTCTCCGGCCCAGATACTTTGCGCATAGCAACCAAGGCTTTATCTCTTCAATGAGCGCCTTACTCTCGTCTGCAGCCATGAGTGCCTCGGCTGTCGTAACGAGCTTGCTGAACTGCTTGCCTACTGCTGTATACGCGGCAACCTTGTCGCCGGCGGCAATTCTCTCGTCATAGAGTTGCTTTGCCTTCACGAATTCGGGTGACTCGTTGGTGCGGCGCAAACCATGTACTGTGGAGCCGAGGTCCACGTTGTTCTCGCAGAAAAAACGGAATGCCTCGCTATTGTTGGGCATAAGATATTTTATGGCAGCCTCCCATGATGCTTCGGCATCATATGCAGGCATGTTCCAGTTATAGTCGCCAATGCTGAAAAGCGAGACTTTGGATGCCTCGGCATATTCCATCGGGTTTGCTGTAAAACCTGAGAGCATATTGGCTATGTCAAGGTCGTTTCCGTATGTTGGGCCCATGAGCAGGTGGTTGATGCAATAATCTGTCACCGGGTAGTTGAGCCATATATATGCTTTTCGGCCTATCTGTCCGTTAATCCAGGTCATGTCGCTTCTGTTTATCATGTCAACGACCGAGTTCCCTGTCCACATGATGCGTACATCTTTATTCATCTTGCTGCCGAGGGTGGTAAGATAGTCACCGCTTGACCATCCGCGGTTATATTGGGTAGGACATATGATGCATGGGTTGATGTCGGGGAATGCGGCGTTGAGCTCATCGGTTATGTAGTTCATGAGCATTGCCTGCTTGTCGCCTCTTGTGCCTTCGCCGCCCCAGACGTCGTCAAAGAATACCGCAAAGGTGCGCACGCCAAGGCTGTACATTGACTTTAGCTTGTTTACTATATTCACACTGTCGGTCTTGTTCCATTGTATGTCGTTGCCAGGGTGGATTGCCCACACGAACTCCACCTTGTTGGCCTTTGCGGCGTTCACGTACTCCTTAATCTTTGCAGCCTGTGCGGCTGGGTAGTTCTCGCGCCAACGGTCCTTGTGGTATACGTCATCCTTTGGCCCGTAGATGTATACGTTCATCTTCTGTCGGCCGAACATCTTGAAAAGGCCCATTCTGTCTGCCTCGCTGTAAGGGTTGCCGTAGTATCCCTCTACGAGTCCGCGTTGTGGAACGCTGGGATAGTCGGTTACGGTGACTCCCATGATGTCGTGCTGTGAGGCTATCTGTATGAATGTCTGCACTCCGTAGAATGTACCGCTACCGTCGTTTCCGGCAATGACAACCCTACCGCTCTCAACGGCAAGGTAATATCCTTCATTTTTCTGTGGTATGAGGCTTTCGTATGCAGCCACGGCTTCGTCACCGCGTTCACCGATGATTACTTCAACCGCACCACCATCGGTGCTGAAATGATCCTTGAACAGATTTATTGCGTCGGTATCAGCATCGGCTTCTCCAATGAGGGTGTAGCCGATGTTGTTAGTAAATGCAACCTCTTCGCTCCACTTGATCTTCTGCGGAACGGGGTAGATGTCTATGATCTGTGCCTGTAGGGTGCTTGCAATGGACATTGACATTATTGTGGCAATGATAAAGGGATTCTTTCTCATACGCGTATATTGTATTGTATTTATTTGTCGATATAAAGATATGTCGTTTAATCTGATTGAGCAAATTTTCATCCTTTCTCTTGCACTGTTTTTGCTCGTTTGTTTGTATCTTAGCGCCCGGAAATCTATAGTGAAAAAAATGGTTGTTATGAAAGAGAGACCGCTTATTCTGGTGTCAAATGATGACGGTTATCAGGCAAAGGGAATAAACTGCCTGGTAGGTGTGTTGCGTGAGTTCGGTGATGTTGTTGTTGTCGCTCCGCATATGGGGCGTTCTGGAAAAGGGTGTGCGATTACAAGTGAGACGCCGATAAAGGTTACTGAGGTGAAGAAAGAACCGGGCCTGACAGTGTACTCCTGTACGGGAACGCCCTGCGATTGTGTAAAGATTGCATGCCATGCATATGTGCCACGCAGGCCGGATCTTATAGTCGGTGGTATAAACCACGGCGACAATTCGGCAGTCAATGCACACTATTCGGGAACGATGGGGGTGGTAATAGAAGGGGGTATGAAGGGAATCCCTTCTGTGGCTTTTTCATTGTGTTCGCACGATGCTGATGCCGATTTTGCACCCACTTATGACATCATCCGCAAAGTTGTGGCCCAGGTACTTGAAAAAGGATTGCCAAAAGGCAGTTGCCTGAACGTGAATTTCCCTGTTTCGCCTTCTTATGCTGGTGTCAAGGTTTGCCGTCAGGCAACGGGTACATGGGTGAATGAGTGGGAGGCGCATGACCATCCACGTGGTGGCAAATGGTGGTGGCTTACAGGCGAGTTCGAGGTGCAGGACAATGACCCGTCGGCCGACCGTGTGGCACTCAGCAACAATTATGTGACAATTACCCCTACTACTATTGATTTTACCGACTACCGTCTGCTTGCAGATATGCAGGAGTGGAAGTTCTGAAAACTGACTTTAAAACAAAGGCTATGAAATATTATCTCATTGTTGGTGAGGCATCGGGCGATCTCCACGCATCGAACCTGATGAAAGCGATAAAAGATGTTGACAGCAGTGCTGAATTCCGCTTTTTCGGTGGTGACCTTATGTCGGCTGTGGGTGGAGAGCGTGTAAAGCATTACCGTGAACTTGCATATATGGGATTTATACCCGTGCTGATGCATCTGCGTACGATATTCTCCAATATGAGTCTGTGCAAGAAAGACATTGTTCAGTGGAGCCCTGATGTGCTTATACTTGTCGATTATCCCGGTTTCAATCTCTCCATAGCGGAGTATGTACATAAAAACACCGACATTCCTGTATATTATTACATATCACCTAAAATTTGGGCCTGGAAGGAGCATCGTATAAAGAATATAAAACGCGACGTCGATGAGCTCTTCTCGATACTGCCGTTCGAGATTGATTTCTTTGAGAAAAAACATGACTACAAGATAAATTACATAGGCAATCCTTGTGTCGATGCCGTGGATGCTTTCTTGCGTAACTCTCCCGAGACACGCGAGGAGTTTGTCAAACGTAACGATATTCCCGATAAGCCTATCGTGGCGCTGTTGGCAGGTAGCCGAAAGCAGGAGATAACAGCAAATTTGCCGCTGATGCTTGAGGCTGTGAAGAGCTATCCCGGCTACCAGCCGGTCATTGCCGGCGCTCCTGGTATTGATAAGGATTTTTACAAACCTTATCTTGAGGAGGGTGCATGCATTGTCTTCGGCGAGACATACAATATCCTCAATAATGCCCACGCGGCGCTTGTCACTTCGGGTACGGCAACCCTTGAGGCCGGAATATTCCGCGTTCCGCAGGTGGTGTGCTATGCTACCCCTTTGGCACGTCTTTACTCTTGGCTGAAAAAGCACTTCCTTAAAGTGAAATTCGTCTCTTTGGTCAACCTTGTGGCAGACAAGGAAGTGGTACGCGAGCTGGTAGCGGCTGATATGACTCTTGAGAATGTCAAGGCTGAGCTTGGCAAGATTCTTGCCGACGGGGACGGGAGGAGGACAATGCTCAATGAGTATGATCGTATGTTGGACATTCTTGGTAAGGCCGGTGCATCTCAACGCGCGGCACGCAAGATAGTCTCTTTGCTGAAGGAACGTAAGTAGTCTATAGTCAATGGGTGGTGCGGTCGTTGTATCAATAACACCGTAATATACCATATGAGGCTGACTAAAAAGTGACATGAACCCCGAAAGTTAGACAAAAAACTTTCGGGGTTCATGTTATTCTTATTTTTGGGTCACCCTCTTGTTTGTAAAAATCGTCATTAAAGTATTCCGATAAAGCTCAAGTATGCTATCACACTGGGTGTGGCAAGAATGGTGCTGTCGAAACGGTCGAGAATACCGCCGTGCCCTGGAAGCAGATTGCCTGAATCCTTTATCTGCATCTCACGTTTCATGCATGACTCGATGAGGTCGCCCAATGTCGCTGTGGCAACAACGATGGCTGCCATGCCCATCCACTCCCATATTGTCATCACGTCGAAGATGTAAGAGAGGGCTACCCCGGCTCCGATGGCAACAGCTGCGCCACCGGCAAAACCCTCCCAGGTCTTTTTGGGCGATACACGTTCGAACATCTTGTGGCGTCCCATTGTGCAACCTACACAGAAAGCGCCTGTATCATTGCACCAGATGAAGATGAATATCGAGAGCGGCAGAATATAGTTGTATGTCTCTCCCGGTGCTGCGCCCACGGTCGACAGGATGTTCAGCATGGCAAATGGAAGTGCTGCATACAATTGGCTCAAGGTGAAGTAGGCAAAATTGTCAAGTTTGCTGCCTTCGGTGCTGAATACCTGCTGTATGAACACATACACAACCAATGCGATGTATGGTGCAAACAGGGGTAGGGTCATCCGGGCATTGCAATGTGTAGCCACGAAGAAAGCGAAGAAAAGATATCCGCCGCCGAGTACAGCCCACCATTTGTTGAATGTGGTCTTCTTGTACTCTGCAATGAGGTTGCAGAACTCCCTTACAGAAAGCATTGCCACAATGAGGAACAGTGCTCCAAAATAACATTCTCCCAATAGCATCGAGCCTATAAGCACTATGCCGAATACAAGGCCTGTCGCTGCACGCACAAGAAAGTTTTTCATATCTTAATAGGTTTATGTGTTATAATTCTTCTTTGAATGTATGTTATTCGGTTTTGCTGCAGTCTGCCGGCTTTACCGGCTCTTCGCCCGGCATTTCTGCTTTATCTGCAGGGTTCTCTTCGGTTTTGTTGTCAAAGATCTCCTCACTGCGTGATGCCCAAGGGCGCTTGCCGAAGATCTTCTCCACATCCTCGGCAAATATGACTTCGCGCTCAATGAGTATCTTCGCAAGCTCTGCATGACCCTCCTTGTGCTCGCTGAGCAGGGCTTTCGCTCTCTCGTACTGCTCGGTAATCATCTTGTGAACCTCAACGTCAATGGCCTCGGCTGTCTTCTCGCTGTATGGGCGGTTGAAAGAGTACTCCTGGTTGTTGTAATAACATAGGTTCGACAGTCTCTCGCTCATGCCTGCGTATGCAACCATTGCGTAAGCCTGTTTTGTGACACGTTCAAGGTCATTCATGGCACCGGTAGATATCTGCCCGATGAATGTCTCCTCGGCAGCACGGCCGCCCAGAATGGCACACATCTCATCAAGCATCTGCTCCTTGGTGGTTATCTGACGCTCCTCGGGCATGTACCATGCCGCGCCCAATGCGCGCCCACGCGGAACGATGGTTACCTTGATGAGCGGGTTCGCATGTTCAAGGAACCATGATATTGTGGCGTGTCCTGCCTCATGGATGGCAATTGCCTCCTTCTCCTTTTGTGTCAGGACTTTGGTCTTTTTCTCAAGACCTCCTATGATACGGTCAATGGCATCAAGGAAATCCTGTTTGTCAATAGCCTTCTTATGGTTGCGGGCTGCAATGAGGGCTGCCTCATTACATACGTTCGCGATGTCGGCTCCCGAGAATCCAGGTGTCTGGCGCGATAGAAGGTCCACGTCAACCGACGGGTCAAGCTTCAGAGGACGCATGTGTACTCCAAAGATTGCCTTGCGCTCGTTGAGGTCGGGCAGGTCAACATGTATCTGTCTGTCGAAACGTCCGGCACGCAGCAATGCCTTGTCAAGGATGTCTGCACGGTTGGTTGCTGCAATTACAATGATTCCGCTGTTGGTGCCGAATCCGTCCATCTCGGTGAGCAGCTGGTTCAGGGTGTTCTCGCGCTCGTCGTTACCTCCCATTGATGGGTTCTTGCCACGAGCACGTCCCACGGCGTCAATCTCGTCGATGAAGACTATACATGGTGCCTTTTCCTTTGCCTGACGGAACAGGTCACGTACGCGCGAAGCGCCCACGCCCACGAACATCTCCACAAAGTCGGAACCCGACATGGAGAAGAACGGTACGTTTGCTTCACCTGCAACAGCCTTGGCCAACAGGGTCTTGCCTGTTCCCGGAGGGCCTACAAGCAATGCGCCTTTTGGGATTTTTCCACCAAGTTCGGTGTAGATCTTCGGGTTCTTGAGGAAGTCGACGATCTCTTTTACCTCCTGCTTGGCACCCTCCTGGCCTGCAACATCCTTGAAAGTTATTGTTGGGGTATTGGTCTTGTCGAAGAGCTTTGCCTGCGACTTGCCCACGTTGAACACGCCGCCCTGACCGCCGGCTCCTCCGCTCATTCGTCGCATCATGAATATCCAGAAAGCGATTATAATGATGAACGGGCCGACACTCCAAAGGAAGTTGCTGAAGAATCCGCTTTCGCGCTCATATGTCAATGTACCGTCGAATCTCGCCTTTCCGTTCTCATCGGGTTTCTTCATCTCAAAGATGAACTCGTCGAAATTGTCGGCAGAACCGATGGTGGTTGTTATCATTGGACGTGCGTTGGCCCTTATCTCCGTTCCTTTGAAAATCCTGTCGGCAGAGTCTTTCTTTATGTATGCTTCAACACTTCCATTGTCGTGGACAGTTATCTCCTCTACGTATCCTCGCTCTACATAATCCCTTAGTTCGGAGTATTTCACCTCCCTTATCTGCTCCTTGGCGCCGTTGTCGAAAAGGAGAGTGGAAAGCAATATAGCTCCTACAACAATGTAGAACCAGGTAAAATTGAATTTCGGTTTAGTTATATTCGCCATACGGTATAATTAGTCTAAATCAGGTACTGTTGTGATTTTTGCATCGGCCCATAGGTGCTCGATGTCATAGAATGTCCTTACATCAGGCAGGAATACGTGTACAAGAATGTCACCGTAGTCCATGGCTACCCACTGACTGTTGCGCAGTCCGTCGATGGCATAGGGCTTCTTGCCGCATTTCTCGCGTACGGTGTCCGCTACAGAGTCTGTGATCGCGCTTACCTGGTTGGGGGAGTTGCCCTGGCATATCACGAAATAGTCACAGATACTGTTGCCCAATTCGAGCATATCAACTATAACAATTCCTTTTCCTTTTTTGTCCTGTATACCTTCAATTATCTGCTCAATTACCTCTTGAGCTGTGATTTTTTCTTTTTGCATAGATTGTTCTTATTTCCTTTTGTTTTCTTTTATACTGCAATCATTGTGCCAAAGCAGTATTCTGCCAAAAGTATGACAAAATGTCTGTGATTGCGGTCGGTCAAGGATATTCCCATTCTTTGCAAAGATACTTTATATTTTCTCTAATTGAAAATAATAATCCTCTATTTTGGGCCGCTCGCCCTGCTTTTGAAACTTTTTTTGCATTTTGTGATAAAAAAAGTTCGAAAAATATTTGTATTACCAAAAAATGTTGTACCTTTGCATCGCAATTAAGCATTGGGCTATGGTGTAATGGTAACACTGCAGATTCTGGTCCTGCCTTTCCTGGTTCGAGTCCGGGTAGCCCAACACAAGTGAAGACGACTGAATACTTCAGCCGTCTTTATTTTTGTCACTTTGCAAGCACACATCCATACACCCTCTTCCGCAGCCATAGTCCATACTCCTCCACGCCATGCTCGGCCAGAAACCCCTGCTGCTCCTCGACACTGACAACCTTCCCGACACATAAACGCACGGGACGGTGAGCCTTGTTGAACAACTCGGCAGGAAGACGCAAGAGCCGCACCCTCCAGTCGATTAGTCCTAAAGAATAGTAGAAACGGGAATTCCCATCCAAAAAATGCACCGGCAGTATCGGTACAGCAGCCTTGGCAATAAGGCGAATAATAGCAGGTTGCCACTCACGGTCACGCACGCAGCGGTCGCGAAGGCTGAGGTCGCTCACAGCCCCCGAGGGGAAGAGTCCCAAGGCACCTCCCGAACGCAACTGCCCCAATGCACGGCGGATTCCTACAATGCTATCTTTGGTAGGCACGGAGCGCTCCACGCCCGTAGGAGTGACCGAGATAAACGATGGCGATAGCGCTTCCACGCGCCCCAAAATCTTATTCACCATAATCTTATAATTCGGGAACTGATGGCCGAAGAAGTCGGCAAGGATAATACCGTCTATACCACCATAAGGATGGTTGCTGATCGTAATGAACGGAACACCGAACAATGCGTCAGCAAAGGCTTCAGCACCAGGCCCCATCACCTCGTATCGCACCCCCAAGTCATCGAGCACGCTGCGAGCAAAGTCGGGACCACTGAGGTAGGCATGGCGATCATACAGCGCATTAAGTTTATCGACTGCCAGCAGGTGCATCAGCCCATGCCCCAATGCGCCCCCTACCCGTCCACGGAAAAGGGGAGACACTTGTTGCAGTTCCTGTATTGTTAACAGAGACATTTTCGATTACTAACCTTCTTGATTATACTATCATCTTTCCACTTTCAGCTTCCTGAATATCACCCACTCGCCCATCGCAAAGTTAATACACCCCGAGAGGCACAGGGCGGCAAGGTTGCACACTACTACATTCCACCCGAACAACCTCTCGAGTAGCAGCAGGACAGCCATCTTGGCAAGAAACGCAGCCGAGGAGGAGAGATTGTACATAAGATACTTGCGCATAAAAGTAGACTTCCCATACCGTTTCGCACGATCGCGCCACACGAAATGCCATGAGCTTAGGTAGTTGGCAAACACGGCACATTCAAAAGAAATGAGCGGCGACACCAGATATTCACCCACATAGCCATAATCCGCAAAGATGAAATGCGAGCACACCCACAGCACCAAAGTATCGACTACCGTACCCATAGCATTGGACACGACAAACTTCGAGACCTTACCAATATAATGCAGCGGAAACCTCATGTCTGGATTTACAAATTGCAAGTTGCCAATTGCAGATTATCAAAAAGGTTTCACCGGGTCAAGTTCGGCATACTCCTTGGCATCGTGCTTGAAGTTGTTCAGATAGATGAGCACCAAGACCAGTAGGATGGCAAGCCCAATAAAGTCAAACACGCCGAAAGTAACGGACACCCCAGCCACGGTAAAGTTCACACTCCACTCGCGCAAAGAATTAGCAAAGATGAACAATGTGTTGACAACTATCATAATAAGGCGAAACTCTGTAGGCCCCATACCTGCATAGGTAAGCTTAAATTCCCCTTTCAGATGAGCATTGATATACACCGAGATAGAAAGCAGCAGATAAACAGCCAATACCGCCATGGCAATGTAGAGATTGAGCATATCACTCAGTCCTGCACCGACACACATGATAGCCATTGTAACACCATCGATATTATGGTCGAGATAGAATCCGTAGATGGGGCGCTGCGTCTTGCGCACACGAGCCAATGTGCCGTCAAGCGAGTCGCCATACCAATTAATGACAAAGCCCAGCGAAGCCAGCCACAGCCACTCTATCCGGTAATTGGACAGGAAATAGCCCAGAGCCACAACGACAGCCCCCACCACTCCGATACCCGTAAGGATATCCGACGTCATCCAGCGTGGTTGCCGCTCGGCAAGCCATACGAGCACCTTCTTTTCCACACCGTTGAGCACCGACGTCTGAATCCGTTTAGATTGTTCTTGCTTCATATTATAAGGATTTTTGAGGTTATTGTTTTAGTGACCAAAAGTAGAATGTTTCTTCTGGAATAAAATAATAAATTTTAGGACAAAAATGTTCAAAAAGTCTTTATTAGGAAAGTTTAAGAAATGCGCCGAGCATTTTCATCCATCGTAGCACTACGATTCAGAAGAACGAAACAAAGGACAAAAAATATAACAGAAGAGGAATACTGACACACAAAAAAAAGAGACGAGGCCATAAGCTTCGTCTCTTCGTGTAGCGGGACCCGGGATTGAACCGGGGACCTCATGATTATGAATCATGCGCTCTAACCAGCTGAGCTATCCCGCCATCCTTGCGATTTGCGGGTGCAAAGGTAGGACTATTTTTTCTGTCCGCCAAACAAAACGTGATTTTTTTTACAACTTTTTTACCAGCCGCATTTATATGCTTAAAAATGAGAGAATATATTTGTTTCATCCATTTTTTTTCGTATATTCGCAAAAAAAAGGAGCAATGCTATGATAAAGGTACATTTGGAATATCCGCTAAACGGCAATTCGCGTAATATCATTTGGAACTTCATAGGCACTACCGGTGGCTTGGAAGCATGGATGGCAGACAGAATCACAGAGAATAACGGAGTGTATACATTCCAATGGGGCAAGGAGGAGACACGCGAAGCCGAACTGCTTGGGTGCCGTGAAGGGGTATACATCCGCTTCCATTGGCTCGACGAGGGTCCCAAGACCTATTTCGAGCTGCGCATCAACGTCAGCGAACTCACCAAAGCGCACATACTGGAAATCACCGAGATGGCACGCAACGAAGAGGAAGAGGATCTCATACAGATGTGGGAAAGTCAAATGGAAGACTTGCGCCGCGTAGCAGGACTCTGACGAGCGACATGACGACATCATATTTGCAGCAAACCTGAATGTTTTTTGCGCACTCGACTCGTTCGGAAAACCAGTTTCTTCGCTCACCTAAACTAAAATTAATTTACCAAAGCAAGCAGAAATTAAGCTTCGGCTCGGAAAAACACAAGCAAACTTGTTTTTTCGCTCGCCTTGCACTAATTTTGCACGTGATTATAGATTGACGTCACTGTGCGCATCAAGAAACTCGACATATTCGTACTGAAAAGTTTCGGCTTCATGTTTGTCGGAACATTCTTCATCTGCCTGTTCATCTTCATCATGCAGTTTCTGTGGTTATACGTTGATGAACTCGTAGGCAAGGGTATCCCGATGGATGCGCTCATGAAATTCTTCTACCTTACAGCCATCACACTCGTTCCCAAGGCACTCCCGATGGCCATTTTGCTGGCTGCGCTCATCACCTTCGGCAACTTTGGCGAACGCGTGGAGCTCACTGCCATGAAGGCTGCAGGCATACCCTTGTTAAGGGTGATGAGTCCGCTAATAGGCTTCAGCGTGATATTGGGGTGCATATCTTTCTACTTCCAGAACGTGACCATTCCCAACGCCAATTTACAGCTACAGACGCTGCTCATCTCCATGAAACAAAAATCTCCTGAGCTGGAAATTCCCGAAGGAGCTTTCTATGATGGCATAGAGAACTACAACCTCTATGTAAAGAAGAAGGACACCAACACGGGTATGCTCTACGGCGTAGTCATCTACAACATGAGCAACGGATTCGAGAATGCCACTATCCTGAAGGCCGATAGCGGACGCCTTGAGGCTACAGCCGACAAGCAGCACCTGAGGATGATTCTCTACCACGGAGAGCAGTTCGAGAACCTCAAGGACGGACAAATCAACTCTAAAAACATCCCCTACCGCCGCGAGCAGTTTGGCGAGAAAACCATGCTCATCGAGTTCAGCAACGACTTCGACATGATGGACGGCAGTTTCCTCAGCAACAACGCCATGAACAAGAACATGGAGCGTCTGAGCCACGACATTGACTCCCTCTCGGCCGTGCAGGACAGCATCGGACGTGAGTACTTCGTACAGCTCAGCAATAACTCGTATGGTTCATACAAGCTCACCAAGAGCGACACCACCAAGCTGAAGCAGCACATAGAGACAGAGCTGGTAACGCGCATCAACATCGACAGCCTCTTCCGCTCATCCACCCGCGAGCAACGTAAGGAATGGCTCAAGAGCGAGGAGTCGCGCATCAACAATCTCAAGAATGAGACAGCACTGAAATCAAAGACCGTATTCAATGCCGACAAGAACATACGCCGCCATAAGACCGAGTGGTTTGCCAAGATTACCATGTCGCTCTCATGTCTCGTATTCTTCCTCATCGGCGCACCGCTTGGCGCTATCATCCGCAAAGGCGGACTGGGCATGCCTGTCATTGCATCGGTGTTCACCTTCATCGTATACTACATCCTCGACACCTCAGGCACCAAATTGGCCCGCGAGGGCGAGATACCCGTATGGTGGGGCAGCTGGATGAGTACATCCGTGCTGGCACCCTTGGGACTCTTTCTCACCTACCAGGCCAACAAGGACTCAGGCGTATTCAACATCGACATCTACAAGAATGCTTTCCGCTGGCTTCTCGGTATACGCAGCAAGCGTCACCTCGCAATGAAGGAAGTTATCATCGATGACCCCGACTACGTAGCCATACGCAAGCAGCTCACCGCACTCACCACTGCCTGTAAGGAGTACAACAGAAATCATTTGCGTGGATTCTTCCCGCACTACATACGCATATTTACAGCCAAGAGCAACACTGACCGCGAGATACTCAAACTCAACGGACTGCTCAGCAGCATTGTAGAGCAGCTCAGCAATAGTCGTAGCCACGAAATACTCAAGGCACTGAACAATTACCCCGTACTGTCGATCGGGACACATGCTGCTCCGCTCCCCCGCAAATGGATGAACCAGACTGCCGGCATCATCTTTCCCATAGGCATACTCTTCTATGCACGTGCCTGCTTCTTCCGCCATAGACTGAAGGGGGACCTCCGACAGATTGTAAAGACCAATAAAGAAATACAAGATATCATATATGAAAGAAAGCTCTAACGAGAAAGAATGGCAGCTGAGCTCCATCGAGCAGGCCTTGGAGGTATTCCGCCAAGGCGGCATTGTCATCGTGGTCGATGATGAGGACCGCGAGAACGAGGGTGACTTCATCGTTGCTGCCGAGAAGATAACTCCTGAGATTGTCAACTTCATGCTCCGCTACGGACGCGGTGTGCTGTGCGCACCTATCACGCTGTCGCGTTGTGAGGAGTTGAACCTTGCTCCGCAGGTAAACAACAATACCAGCATCCTGGGTACTCCCTTCACCGTCACCGTAGACCTGCTCGAAGGCTGCACCACCGGCGTGTCGGCTGCCGACCGCGCTGCTACCATACAGGCCTTGGCCGACCCCAAGCGTACAGCAGAGGACTTCGGACGCCCTGGACATATCAATCCTCTCTATGCGCAGGACAAGGGCGTATTGCGCCGTGCCGGGCATACCGAGGCCGCCATTGACCTAGCGCGCCTATCGGGTCTCTACCCTGCTGCTGCCCTCATCGAAATCATGAACGAGGATGGCACCATGGCACGTATGCCACAGTTGATTGAGATTTCACAAGAGATGAACATCCCCATCATCACCATCCATGACCTCATAGCTTATCGTCTCGAGACAGAATCAATGATTGAGCGTGGCGAAGAGGTGGACATGCCCACCGCACACGGACACTTCCGCCTCATTCCTTTCCGCCAGCTCTCCAACGGAGCCGAGCATGTAGCGCTCATTAAGGGTGAATGGGAGGAAGATGAGGCCATCCTCGTACGTATGCACTCCTCATGCATGACGGGCGACATCTTCGGTTCGTGCCGCTGCGACTGTGGCGACCAGCTACACAAAGCGATGGAGGAGATTGACGCAGCCGGCAAGGGCGTCATTGTGTATATGATGCAGGAGGGCCGCGGCATTGGGCTGATGAACAAAATACGCGCCTACAAACTGCAAGAAGAGGGGCTCGACACCGTAGATGCCAACATACACCTCGGCTTCGATGCTGACGAGCGCGACTACGGCGTAGGTGCACAGATACTACGCTCGCTTGGCGTACACAAGATGCGCCTGCTCACCAATAATCCCGTCAAGCGCATCGGTCTCGAAGCCTATGGCCTTGAGATTGTGGAGAACGTACCCATCGAGATTGAGCCCAACCGCTACAATGAGCGCTACCTGCGCACCAAGAAGGACCGCATGGGGCATACGCTCCACTTCAAGAAATAAGAATCAATAGTAAATAGTACATTTGTAAATTGTAAATATTGGTCATATGAACACACCAAGCAACCTTATCAACCGACTCTCTCCGTCAGCCACGCTGGCGATGTCGCAACGCAGTGCCGAACTCAAGGCTCAAGGCGTTGATGTTATTAACCTTAGTGTAGGCGAGCCCGACTTCAACACTCCCGAGCACATCAAGGAGGCAGCCAAGCAGGCTATCGACGACAACTTCTCACGCTACTCACCCGTACCGGGATACCCTGCTTTACGTCAGGCTATCGTAGACAAACTGAAGAACGAGAACAACCTGGAGTATACTATCAATCAGATTTCTTGCTCCAACGGAGCCAAGCAGTCGGAATGTAATGTGGTGATGGCGCTCGTCAACGAAGGTGATGAGGTCATCGTGCCCGCTCCCTACTGGGTGAGCTATCCCGAGATGGTGCTCATGGCCAATGGTACTCCTGTCATCGTGGCTGCAGGCATCGAGCAGGACTTCAAGATTACTGCCGAGCAGCTCGAGGCTACCATCACAGACAAGACCAAGGCGCTCATCCTCTGCTCGCCCTCTAACCCTACGGGTTCTGTATACAGCCGCGAGGAGTTGGCCGCACTGGCAGCCGTGCTCGAGCGTCATCCACAGGTCTACGTCATTGCCGATGAGATCTACGAGCACATCAACTATGTGGGCCGTCACGAAAGCATCGCCCAGTTTGCAGGCGTACGCGACCGCGTAGTTATCATCAACGGTGTGTCAAAAGCTTACGCCATGACAGGCTGGCGCATCGGCTTCATTGCTGGCCCCGAATGGATAGTGAAGGCGTGCAACAAGTTGCAGGGCCAGTACACCAGCGGCCCCTGCTCTGTATCGCAGAAAGCAGCCGAGGCAGCTTACCGTGGCACTCAGGAGCCTGTAGAGGAAATGCGCAAGGCTTTCGAGCGTCGCCGCAACCTCATCGTACAACTCGGCCGTGAGATTCCCGGCTTCGAGGTCAACGAGCCTCAGGGAGCCTTCTATCTCTTCCCCAAGTGCAGCACTTACTTCGGCAAGAAGTTTGGCGACAAGGTCATCGAGACTGCCTCTGACCTCGCCATGTATCTCCTCGAGGAGGGCCACGTAGCCTGCGTGGGCGGCGACTCCTTCGGTTCGCCCGAGTGCATCCGCATGAGCTACGCCACCAGCGATGAGAACATCGTAGAGTCAATGCGCCGCATCAAGGAGGCATTGGCCAAGTTATCCTAATATAACAACCCGACATCATGAACAAAAACAGAATTAAAAGAGCGTGGGCTTGCATGAGCCTACTCTCTTTCTTTGCTTTAGGCACAGCACAAGAGAACCCGAAGGTAGACCTGCGCATTGAAGCGCGTGGCGACCTGCAGAACGAGTTAATCGACGGCAATGTAGTTGACGCAAATACAGGCTTCCGCGGCAAACAGCTCAACCTGCGCCTCAACGGCAATATCAACGACTCATGGAGCTACGTATACCGCCAGCGTATGGGCAAGCCGAACGCTGACGCGAGCTACTTCGATGCCGTTGACCACATCAACCTTACCTACACTACCGGTGCATGGGCCTTCACAGGCGGTAAGCAAACTGTAGCAGTCGGTGGATACGAGTATGACCGCGCCCCGATAGACTTCTACTTCGGTTCTGAGTATTGGTATAACATGGCTTGCTACCAGTGGGGTGTGGGTGCTACCTACACGATTGGCGACGAAGGCAAGGATGCGCTGAAGCTGCAGCTTACGCAGAGCCCCTTCCGCAACGTATCGCCCGAAATGTTCTCCTATAACTTGATGTGGAGTGGTTCGCACGGATGGATTGACATCCTCCACTCGGTGAATATGGTAGAGTACCAGCCTGGCAAGTATGTCAACTTTATCGCCTTGGGCCACCAGTTCAACATGGGAGACTTCAAGTTGCAGCTCGACTGGATGAACCGTGCCGACATGGCCAACTTTAACTTATGGGACTTTTCTGTAATGGCCGACCTCTCATGGAGCGCATCGGATAAAATCAACGTATTCGGCAAGATGTCGTATGATGTAAATGAGACTAATGCAGCAGACTACTGCGTACTGCCCGGCACAGAGCTTACTCGAGTAGGTGCTGGCGTAGAGTACTTCCCCATCGAGGGCAGCCGCGACATCCGTTTCCATGGTGGCTACAGCTACGCATGGGGCACGAACGGCAATCGCTTGGGAGGTACAGTATTTAATGCACAGTCGTTCCTCACATTGGGTGTAACCTGGAAAATGAGTATTCTGAAACGATGATTTCTAATTCTGAATTCTGAATCGTGAATTCTACATTATCCATTATAAACAGCCATGCTTAGAATTCAAAAATCAGAATTCAGAATTAAAGCCCTCCTACCATGAAAAAGAAAAACATCCTACGCAGATGCTACGATGCCATTCCCTCGGGCATCATCTGCTTGCTTGTCGTATTTGCCCTGTTCGGCTACCTCGGGCATAAGATGGGTACGCCCAACATGCTCAATACGGTGATGAATACAGCTCACGACCTGTTGCTCAACACGGTGTTCTACCTTATGGCCATCTGTGTGCTCACGGGTGCGCTGGGCAAAGTGTTCGTGGAGTTCGGCGTGGTGAGCCTGCTGGAGAAGTTGCTGCGCCCGCTCATGCGTCCGCTCTTCAATCTGCCCGGTGTGGCTTCATTGGGTGCCGTGCTCACCTTCTTATCCGACAATCCCGCCATCATTTCCTTGGCACAGGACAAGCGATTCGGTTCCTACTTCAAGAAGTACCAGTTCATCTCGCTTACCAACTTCGGCACCGCCTTCGGCATGGGTCTGCTGGTGATTGTCTTCATGATAGGCCAAGGCTTCTACATGGAGCCCCTCATCGGCCTCGCCAGTGCATTTATCGGGTGTATCGTATCGACGCGCTTGATGCAGCGTGCTGTCCTGAAAGCCTACCCCCACTATCTGGAGGAGAATGCCTATGAGGAGGCTGTCGTAGAGGTTGCCGAGGACAAGAGCTATCGCAAGCCCATGTTTCAACGTATCCTCGACTCTCTGCTCGATGGTGGGCGTACGGGTGTGGATGTAGGTATTGCCATTATCCCCGGCGTGCTCATCATCTCCACCTTGGTGATGATTCTGACCTTTGGCCCCTCTGCTGACGGCACCTATACCGGTGCAGCCTATCAGGGAGTGGAGCTGTTGCCCTGGGTGGGCGAGAAAATAGGCTTCCTCTTCCGTTGGCTCTTCGGCTTCGAAGACCCGCACCTCATAGCCTTCCCCATCACCGCCTTGGGCGCTGTGGGAGCAGCCTTGGGCTTGGTGCCCAACTTCATTGCTGAGGGCTGGGTCGACGGCAACGCCATCGCTGTGTTCACTGCCATCGGGATGTGCTGGAGTGGCTACCTGAGCACGCACACCGCCATGCTTGACTCATTGGGCTACCGTCGCCTCACATCAAAGGCCATCATAGCCCACACCATCGGTGGTATTGTAGCAGCCTTCGCGGCCCACTGGATTTTTGTGCTCTACAGCTTGATATAAGCGAAGAGGAATGAATAAGATAAGAGAGGGTGTGCCAAAGACACACCCTCTCTTGCTTATCCTTATCGGCAAAGGGCCGTATACACTTATTTCGGCAAGTTGAATGCCACAGACATCTCGCGCATCTGCTCCTGGCTCATGCCGTCGGGCTCGAAGCCCATGTTCTTGGAAGCAATGTAGATGAGGGCGGCCTTGTTGAGCACATCCACCTGGTCGAATGCAGACATGATGTCGGTGTCGACAGCGAAGACTCCGTGCTTCTCCCACATCACCACATCGTAGTCGTCATCGATGGCCTTGATGGTCGCCTCTGCAAGTTCCACTCCG
>CALCEC010000017.1 GCA_937900095.1 uncultured Bacteroidales bacterium
AGTACCGCAACCGTGGTTGCTTCCCGAAAGCGAGTGCAAAGGTAGAGCTTTTTTCCGAACTGGCAAACTTTTTGGAAGAAATTTTTAAGAAAAAGCGAGAAAAAATTAATTACGCAGTTTTTAAGTGCGCAATTCTCTAAATTTTCAGTCAAAATTTACAAAAATTCCAAACTTTTGCCTTGATTATCTTTTCAAACACCTGCAAGAAAAAAAACAACTGCCGGAAAAGAAATGCATCAGTTTGCATCACCATTGCTCGGCTAAAGTATGGAATATTTGTTTAATACAAAAATAAATCGGACTTTTTTTTCGATTTTTTGCAAAATATTTCATTTTTCTAAAATTCAGTCCAAAAATCAAACAATTTGGAGTGCCCTAAAAAAAGGACACTCCAAACCTTATTATTATATATAATCAAAGACATCACTCAACTGCAACCGCCTTCACCGGATTAAGTCCGGCAGAGAATTTTGAAACCAACATTCCGTCAGTATCATAAAGATAGACATCGCCGTCATTCATATAATCGGACGCTGTAACACAGACATACTCCCCTACCGCACATACCTTATAAGGAACAGGTTTCTGCTCTTCTTTAATCCACGGAACATCAACGACTCCTGTAGATGGATTATACGAGATATATGTTATCGTCGCATTCCAATTCGCATCGTACTGCGAAAGGAAACCGTACAAAGTTCCCGAATTATAGCAGATTTCCGTCATCTGCCTGCACGCATCGGGCAGAACATATTGTACACCGCCCTTTGAGATATATTGCAAAGCGCTTGGGACATCGGCATAGTTGCCGTAGGAAGCAACAAACACGCCATCACCGGTTGAGACAACATTTGCGGGGTTCAAAGCAACCTCAATCTTATCCACCTCACAGAAAGACGCAAGGTCAACAACAGAAACGGTATTGTCATAACCTATTTCAGTATTGTAATCCATTCCGCCCGAGTTTGCGACAAACAGTTTTCCGTCGCACACAGCCAACTGCTCTGGATTACGGCCGACCTTCACCTTTGCATCGACCACAAGCGAAGTTGTATCAATGCGCGCAACATGACCGTCATAATATGTAGCATATACCTTGCCGCCATAGGCTGCAAGATAACGGGGCTGCGCACCACACTCTATCTGTCCCAGCGATTTCGCATCAAGAGTAGCCACTTCAATGGTACTTTCACCGGCAACGGCAATATACATCTTTGAGCCGTAAACAATCATATCGTTTGCAGTATTTCCCAATCCGCGGCCATTCTGCAACTCAAAATAGCCCTGCACAGTTTCACCGGTTGAGGCATCGTATCTTGTTAGCGAAGAGTTATTGCTCTTCCAGTCACCGGAATTGAGAACATACATCACACCACCTTTCTCCGCATCGGGAGGGACGGGTTGGGAATTGTCATCATCGGAACAGGCGACAAAAGAGAACATTGCGGCCGATAACAAAAGGAATTTTGCATAAGTTTTCATACTACAACTATTTAAGGGTTAGAAATCGACACCGGCAGAGAAGAGGAACGAGAAGCCCTGCATAGGGTAATAACGTATCACCTCGTAATGCGTATTTAAGAGGTTCATGAATTTGCCCTGCAAATGCAACATGGCATCCCCGAAACGAAAATCACGATTCAGCACAAATGAATGTTCCACATAGCCGGGCATTCTGTTGCGCTCAGTATTCTGAGGGAGCATATAACGCTCGCCAACCGCAGCGAGCATATACGTAGCATCAACAACCGGATTCTCAAATGTCAGCGAGAAGTTACCTGTGTGGGCAGGAGTATACGGGAGTTGATGACGATAATTCTTTGCCGATTTATCGGTAACATCAACTGCATTCATCCAGGAATAGGCCACGTCAGCCTGCAAAGAAAACTCCCTTGCGAAGCGCGACCACAACGACACACTCACATCTGCCCCGAAAATATCGGCCCTGCCGAAATTCATCATACGCCATATATACATTGTAGGCAACGCCACAATCTTGTCGCGCACATCATTATAATATGCATCGGCAGTAATTGACACATAGCCGTCTGCCCCGAGAAGAGCAAAGTATTCCCTCCATGTCACGCCTACATTATATTGAGTAGCCCTTTCAGGTCTGAGAGCCGTGTTTCCCTGGCGCAGATAGTAGAGGTCGGCAAAAGTTGGCATACGATAAGAGTCCTTGAACGAGGCACGGAACATTAGTCCACCATAGCCGCTGATAGGCTTCACCGAAAAAGAAAGTGCAGGCGAGAGTCTCTTGAAAGGAGATGATGCTATACCATATTTCACCTCGTCATTAATATATGTCGCAAGCAGAGAGCCGACAATTGTCACAGCTTTGAATTTGCATGACGCCGCAAAGACGGTATAAGAAGAGAAGCGGCGCGGCGCCTTGCTGTTCTCGAAATTATTTTCAAGTGTAGCATACGAGATATCAGATGCCATAGACCAGCAGAAAAGCCTGGAGGGATTCGCGGACACCGCCACCGAGAGATAATACTCATTCTGGCGGTTCACATCAACCTGCTCACCGGTGGCATAATTTTTATTCACATCCTTGAAGCGCGAGTAGTTGCGGTCATATTTCACGACAGCCCTAATATCGGCATTGTCCGACAGACCATGGTCATACACAGCCTGCGCAAAGAAGTTCCTATTCCAAAGACGCTCCCTGTTTTCCTTATTATAAAGGTTGACTGCACCGGGAAGCCCCCTTTCCGAACCGTAATAATATAGCTTTGCACGCAGGCTGCCCTCAAGCACATTCGCCCTGACGTTACCCTCAAACGCCAACGACTCCACATCGCTGTCACGCCGTTTTTCACGTGATGAAAGGGCACCGTTGACAAGAGTGAATGGATACATTCCGTCACTGCGCATATAATTTCCGGCAAGAGAGGCCGCAAACCTACCATCATCGGCACGATAACTGCTGCGGGACGACACACCGGCAAGGCCAAAAGAACCGCCCTGTAATTTCACAGACGAAACAACACCGGGACGCCACGACAGATATCCATCGTTCGAGAACAACGAGCTCCGCATTGAGACATGCGATGCCAAAGAATATTCACGTGCAGTTCTCAATGCGATCCTGTCATCCTGTCCGGTTACAAGCGTAACCTCGGAGATATCTTCCAAAGCAAACCGCCCAAGGTCCACCATACCGCTCTGCGCATCGGACACCACTACCCCATCGTAGCTCACCGCCGTATGTTTTGCACCGAGCCCACGGACAGAGACAGTCTTGAGACCACCCACACCGCCATAGTCCTGGACAAAGACTCCTGGCATCAGCCTCAATGCCTCAGAAACATTCTGCAAGCCATAACGGGCAACATCAGAGTCCTCAATCCTCCTGAAAGGAGCAAGCGAATTCTCCGGTTCAGTACGACCTTGCATCAACACTACTGCATCCTCAAGGAGATAATCCAACGAGTCGCCCTCCTGCGCATAGAGCGGGAAAGAACCAAAGAGAGCGCCAAAGGCGCACAATAAATATAAAAACCTGTATTGCATAAAAAAGTCCATAAAACCCTTACCCGGGGTTTGTATAAAACATAATCGACAAGGCAGGTTTTCTGACTCGTTCCGCCCAGAAGCCTTCCCACCCACAAGGAGCAGTGGCAACAGAATATCTGGGTTTTGCTGGAACCTACAGCTACGGGTATAGTTCCGGATTTTGACCGGATTCCCTTTTACTAACCATCACCGCAGGGGATGGTTACACCGTTGTCAATCGCAAAGATATAAAGTATTTTCAATTTGCAAGCAAACTCCGGCAAATATTTTATGGAACATCACTATTTCGGTTCACCTGCAAACTATAGGGGGAATATCTTTTTAACACAGACAAAACATTAA
>CALCEC010000018.1 GCA_937900095.1 uncultured Bacteroidales bacterium
ATGCCTGTTTTCCTCTTTTTCTCGGTTACGTAGCCCGCTACGCGCCCTCAAAAAATAACAAAACATTCTATTTTTGACCTATAAAAAACTAAACGATATAAATTTAAACAGCTTCTTATGTGATACATCAGTTTTTAAAACGCTGCAAATTTACATAATTAACTTGCCAACAGGAAATATGTTAATATAGTTTAACTGAACATGGAGCCAAAGTGCCGATTTGTGGGTAAAACGGGCACTCTTTTGTGGAAATAATGAACAATTGAGCCGGAGGGCGTCTCTTCCCGCAGTGTTCAGTCGCCGAGTCCTTCAAGGTGACGGAACCTGTTCACGAACCTGAACCGTTTCTTGCGGGTGTTGATGTTGGGGTGATAGTTGCTCGAGGCCTTTCTGCGACGCAACTTTACTACGGCTTTTAAAATGAAAGCCAATACCATAACTCCTATTATTATAATCCATACAATCATACTGCAAGTGGTTGGTGGGTTAATAATTGGGGTGTAGTCACACTATTGTTTTGCAATGTAGCAAAAAGAATTATAAAGGCAAGTAACGATGTTTAAATTTTAATATTTTTAACAGTTTGCGGTTGTCGTTTTTTTCTTGTGTTAAAAGCGTCGGTTGTTGATATCTTTTTTATCTTTTAATATGGAATTTTGCTTATAATGTTTATTTTTGCCTACCGTTTTCGAGCTCCGGAAATAAAAATTCAATAATATATATGATTCAGACAGTTGTAAAGCGCGACGGACGTATTGTCGGCTTTAATGAAGAAAAGATTATTACGGCTATCCGTAAGGCTATGCTCCACACCGACAAGGGTGAGGATATGTCGCTCATACGTCAGATAAGTGACCACATCTCGTTCCGAGGTGATGCGCAGATGACCGTTGAGGCCATTCAGGATATGGTGGAGATGGAACTCATGAAGAGTAGCCGCAAGGATGTTGCCCAGAAGTACATCGCCTACCGTAACCAGCGCCGTATAGCACGCAAGGCAAAGACACGCGACATCTTCCAGGAGATCATCAACATACAGTCGAATGACGTTACCCGTGAGAATGCGAATATGAACGCTGATACTCCGGCGGGTATGATGATGAAGTTTGCCAGCGAGACAACAAAGCCTTTCGTTGATGACTTCCTGCTGAGCGAGGAGGTTGTGGAGGCTGTGCGTCACAACTATCTGCATATTCACGACAAGGACTATTACCCGACAAAGAGCCTTACCTGCTGCCAGCATCCGCTTGACAATATCCTGCAGAATGGCTTCAATGCGGGCCATGGCGAGTCACGCCCTGCAAAGCGCATCGAGACTGCCAGCGTCATTGCCTGTATCTCGATGGAGACGGCCCAGAACGAGATGCACGGAGGTCAGGCTATCCCGGCCTTTGACTTCTACCTTGCACCATATGTGCGTGTGAGCCTCATCGAGGAGCTCAAGTCAATGGAGGAGCTCACCGGTGCCGATTACTCGCACCTCTACAACAAGGAGTTCGAGGATTATGAGATACGTCCTCTCGATTTCCTCAGCGGCGACGAGCGCATCCTGCAGCACGCGATAAACAGGACCGTGTCACGCGTACACCAGGCTATGGAGGCATTCATCCACAACATGAACACTATCCACTCACGTGGCGGAAACCAGGTGGTGTTCAGCTCAATCAACTACGGTACCGACACCTCTGCCGAGGGCCGTTGCATCATCCGTGAGCTGTTGAACAGCACATACCGTGGCGTGGGCAATGGCGAGACTGCCATCTTCCCCATACAGATATGGAAAAAGAAACGTGGTGTAAGCTATCTGCCGGGTGACCGCAACTACGACCTCTATGAGCTTGCTTGTAAGGTTACTGCACGCCGTTTCTTCCCCAACTTCCTGAACCTTGATGCCACATTCAACCAGAGCGAGGAGTGGAGAGCCGATGACCCCAAACGTTACCTCAACGAGGTGGCTACTATGGGTTGCCGCACACGTGTGTACGAGAACCGCTTCGGCCCCAAGACATCTGTAGGTCGCGGTAACCTCTCTTTCTCTACAATCAACATTGTGCGCCTTGCCATTGAGTGCATGGATGTGAAGGACAAGGAGCAGCGTATTGCAATGTTCTTTGCAAAGCTCGACAGTCTGCTCGAGATTACTGCCCGTCAGCTGCACGAGCGCATGGAGTTCCAGAAGACAGCCTTTGCAAAGCAGTTCCCGTTGCTTATGTCGGCCCTTTGGATCGGCAGCGAGAAGCTGAAACCCGGCGACACCATTGCCTCGGTAATCAACCAGGGTACATTGGGTATCGGCTTCATCGGTCTTGCCGAGTGTCTTGTGGCACTTGTGGGCAAGCATCATGGTGAGAGCGAAGAGGCTCAGGAGTTAGGCTTGCGCATAATCACTTATATGCGTGACCGTGCAAATGGCTTCTCTGAGCAGTATCAGCACAACTACAGTATCCTTGCAACACCTGCCGAGGGTCTTTCTGGCCGCTTTACACGCGGTGACCGCAAGCTGTACGGTGTCATCGAGGGTATCACCGACCGCGAATATTATACCAACAGTAACCACGTGCCTGTGTACTACAAGTGCAGCGCACGCCACAAGGCCGAGGTCGAGGCTCCTTATCACGACCTTACCCGTGGTGGTCATATCTTTTACGTGGAGATTGACGGCGATGCCACACACAACCCCGAGGCTATCATGCGCATAGTGGATATGATGGACAAGTACAACATCGGCTACGGCTCAGTAAACCACAACCGCAACCGTTGTCTCGACTGCGGCTATGAGAACTCTGCCAAGGACCTTGAGGTTTGTCCCAAGTGCGGCAGCAAGAACCTTGACAAGTTGCAGCGTATAACCGGTTATCTTGTAGGTACAACCGACCGTTGGAACAAGGCGAAGCTTGCCGAACTGCATGACCGCGTAGTACATGAATAAAGGCCTGCTGTCATTCTGAACAACGTGAAGAATCTATCAGATACTTCGTTTCACTCAGTATGACAAAGCAGGAGCCAAGTCCCATTTCTGATAATGACAAAGCTATCCATACTCGACATTGTGGAAGACACTACGGTCGATGGTCCGGGCTTCCGCACGACAATATATTGTGCAGGCTGTCCGAACCATTGTCCAGGGTGTCATAACCCCCAGTCGTGGGACATAGACAACGGACACGATGTCGATATCGCGGATATCCTTGAGGTGATTCTTGCCGACCCCTTTGCCGATGTTACATTCTCGGGTGGTGACCCCATGTTCCAGCCGCAGGGCTTTGCAGCGCTTGCCCGTGCGATTAAAGAGCGCAGCGGCAAGAATATATGGTGTTACACAGGCTATCTTTTTGAACAGCTGTTGGAGAATCCCGCGCAGAGGGAGCTTCTGGAGTTTGTTGATGTGCTTGTAGACGGCCGTTTTGTCGAGGCCCTGAAAGATGAGCAGCTGCGCTTCCGCGGCAGCAGCAACCAGCGCATCATTGATGTACCGCGCTCACTCGGGGAGGGCAAGGCGGTGCTGCTGGAGATTTGAGGCTACACTTTCAAATTCCCCCGCCACAGCGCTTCGCTTGTGCCACCGGGCTGCTCCACTTTTCAAGGGGAGCTGTCACAAAGTGACTGAGGGGTTAAACAGAAGAGGACCAAGCTGTAGGTTTACCGACTGAAGGGGTATACCTCATCAAACATAAGCGTTATTGTCATCTCGACGACTGCAAGGAGGAGAGATCTCTCGTCGCTACGCTCGCTCGAGATGACAACATGTTGCGCCACTTATCCTGCACAATAACAACAAAAAAGGTCCCGAGTGAAAAACTCGGGACCTTAATTATCATTTTGTAATTGACAATCAGTTCAACTCTGCCTCAACAAGGTTCATGAATGTGTTGTCAATCTTCTTGAAACGAGTAACCTTACCCATAGCCTCGCCATGGAACTTCATGCCCATGCGAGCAGGAGCTGCTGACTCACCACCTTCTTCCTCAGGAATTGAATCAAGCAAGTTAGTCATATCAAGAGCAAATGCACCATTGCGGTTTGCATAATATGCCTTGCCACCAAGTCCTACCAAGACACCGTCAACAGGGAATGTAATTACGCCATCAGCGTAGATACCGCAGAGGCCACCCTCCTTTGCATCCTCCTTTGTAGCACCCTCGTTGTTGGCAACCTGATACCATGCCATTGAAGTAACCTCCATAAGACCGTTGCTCTGAACATCAAGGCCTGTGCTCTGCCAGCCCTCAATCCATACGCCCTCTGGGTCTGTTGCATCGATCTCAATGTAGCTGCCAGCCTCGTATGAGCTTGCATATGGATACAATGGCTGCTCAGGACCATAAGGATCTACCATACGGAAGAGACCTGGCACGTCTTTGTTCTCAAGTACCTCTACATAGTATGTCATTG
Source organism: uncultured Bacteroidales bacterium (assembly GCA_937900095.1). Taxonomy (GTDB): domain Bacteria; phylum Bacteroidota; class Bacteroidia; order Bacteroidales; family Bacteroidaceae; genus HGM04593. Next base: position 4,393 of record CALCEC010000018.1, read on the forward strand.
GGCTATTGCCGAACAAGGGCAAAACCAAATCATCTGTATACGATGCATAACCGAGTGATACCCATGGATTATCCTCGCCTACCAAAAAGAACTCGAACTCCTCTGTGTAAGGCTCGAGTGCGTTGCCCTCTGCATCGAATGTAACAGCTACAGCCACGTATTTGCCGCTCTCTGTGAGAGGATAAGCATAGAAGCCACTTTCTGACAATGTGTCGCAAGGAACTGAACCGTCGAGCATGCCGCTTACTGTAGCATTGAGGTCCTCGTCTGCACTTACAACTGTCATCAGATACTGAGCTACGTCCGCGCCCATGGTGGTAGAAATTACAGCATTGTCAACACCGTTGTTGTCTACATAGTGACCACGGTACTGCATAGCAAGGCTGTAGTCATACTGCTTGTAACCGCTGAGCTGCATTGTCTCAACACCATTCGCAAAGTAACCGTTCGCAGAGCTGCCAAGCTCAGTGCTTATGAAGTAGATGAGGTTCAGGCTCATTACACCGGTCTCGGGGTCGAATGAACAAGGATAGTTGTCATATGGTATGCCTGGCTGCAGTGGGTAGTGAGGCATGTCCGAAACGAATACAGGACCGTAGTTGGCGTTGTCAAGGAAGTAGTGAACACCAACCTGGCACTGGTGTGTCTCTTTGTTGTAATCAACAATCATATCTTCATTGGCACCGATAGCTGTAAGCTGTAGCAGGAACTGAGCTCTTGTCTGGTCAATCATGTGCTCTCTGTAGAGAACCTTACCGATAGGATATGAGCCAGATACATACAAAGAGAAGTTGAATGTACCATCTTCGTGTCCCTTGATTGGTGCCCACTCACCCCAAGGTGCAGGAACACCTACCTCAAACGAGTAAGAATGGTTACCATAAGGAGTTGCCAATGACTCATCGACGGCAATTGTGATGTTGTGGTAAACATCATACTCAAGTACTGCGCCATCCTTGACAGCTACAGTGTAAATGGCCGTTGTCGCGCTGTCGGCGAACTCAACTGTTTCGGGGAACTCGAATATGGTGTTTGCTAAGCTGTCGGCAGTTACAGTAATGTCAATATTTGCTGCTGCACCAGCAACGGCGCGGCTCACTGCGACATCAAATGACTTTGCGTCAAGTGCAATGTCAATCTGAGCACCATTTGTGTTTGCGAAGTAAACCTGCTCATTTACAGGATTCTCAGCAGGAGAATATTCAATCTCCTCTGTACAAGCATTGAAACCCAATGCAAGTACAGCAAGTGCTATATAACTATTTTTAAACAAATTTTTCATAATCGCGTTATTAAATGATTACTTATTATTTTAAGGCTTATACTTGCCAGAAGGGTCTGGATTCTCCCAGTCAACAAGAGCCTTGTTGTTGTTCTTCTCTGTAATAACTATACAAGTATTCATCCAAGCAGGGCGGCCGTTAGTGTTGTACTGGCGCGCAGCATCAACATTTGAACCTTCGTAACCACGTGTAACAGACATGTCAAGACGCTTGATGTCAAAGAAGGCAAGACCCTCGCCCCAAAGTTCTACACGCTTCTGGAATACGATTTCATCGATAGCCTCAACATTTGGCTTGACAATGTACTCCTTGTCGCGGAATGTTGTCATGAAATCCTCAAGGAGGGCAATTCCCTCACCTGGGACAAGGTGCTCGGCAGCCTCAGCCTCAATGAAGTACATCTCCTCAATACGCATGATTGGGTATGATGTAGATGAACCTACAGTATACTCCTGTGTGTTACCAGCGTTAGGACGGAACTTGATACCGGCATACTCTGGCAGGTCGGTTGCGAACTCAGCGTCAATGTAAGGGACCTCAGCCTCGAGAGCATGACCTTCTGGAGCCTTGAACATCAACTTACGGAAGTCGCTGTTGCTGATACGGGCATACATTGCAGCGTCAATCATAGATGTTGCACCTGCTGCATTGTAACCGTACTGAGCCTCAGGAGACATCCAAGATGCCCAGTTCAAGATACCGGACTTGACAACATCATCCTCTTTCATTGTTGTGGCTGCCCACATCCATGGTGTAGGGTCGTTGAAACCTGCAGTTGTGCTCAAGCACTGCTCCTGAGTCATTACTCTACCGGTGTTGTTGTCGATAGCAAGACGGGCGTACTTCTTTGCATTCTCATAGTCGCCCAACCACATGTATGCACGTGCCTTCAGACCGTAAACAGCATCAAGATGTGGGAGAACCTTGTCGGCGAATGTGAGATTTCTGACGTTTATCTCTGCTGAATCAAGGTCTGCGAGGATAAACTCTGCCATCTCATCGCGGCTGACGCGTGGGTTGTTGCGCGCACCATCCTCGGTAATATTCTCATCAACAATGGGTATTGTAAGGCTCTTTACGTTGTTACCTGCATCATTGATAGTGTCGGTAACCTCATTGGGGAGGAACTCATACATCTGTGCCATGTCAAGGTATGCAAGCGCACGGTAAGCCTGAGCTGCACCCAACATGCCAATCTGCTTTTCGGTAGCAGTTGTCTTGTCGATACTGCGGATTACATTGTTGGCTGTCTGGACAAACTTCCAGTAGTAGTTCCAGATGTATTGTGTGCGGGCACTGTTCTCGCCCTGGCCCTGGTTGAGTGCCCATGATGAGTACCAGTCATAACCTGTTGCGACAACAGTCATATCACCAGTCATGACGTCACGGATATGCATCTGTGAGCCATAACCCCACTCATAGTGGTTGCCTGCTACAGTCTCAAAATCGTTCAAAAATGCAGGCATAGCCCATAGCAAAGCCTCGCTTGCCTTCTCAGAAGCCGTTACCTGGTCTTGAGTGGCAGCATTTGTAGGGAATGTCTCATCGATACAGCTTGTTGTTGTGAACAATGAAGCCGCACAGAACATTCCTGCAAACAATTTAGTTATATTAGTCTTCATAATATTCTCTGTTTGTTTTATTTAGAATGTTAATGTTACACCACCTGATACAGTGCGGATAGGAGCATAGTATGAACCTGTAGCAGAACCTGTGATGCTCTGGCGTGGGTCAAGACCCTGACGCTTTGACCATACCCAGATGTTGTCAGCTGCAACGTACAGACGGAGTCTCTCTACACCGAACTTCTTTGTGAACATCTTAGAGAATGTGTAACCGAAGTTGATGTTGTTGAGGCTCAGGTAAGAAGCGTCTGTCAGGAAACGGCTTGATGTAGCTACAGAATACTCATCGCCGAACTGTAGTCTTGGAATGTTAGTGTTGTTGTCTGCAGTCCAAGACTTGAGAATGTCTGCGTGGAAATTTGAGCCCTTAGAGTTTGCATAAGGTGATGCCATCAGACCTGCATAGTCACTGTCATATACCTGACCGCCAATCTGGAACGAGAAGTCAACAGAGAGGTCGAATCCCTTCCATGCGAATGATGTACCGAAACCACCGTATGCATCGGGGAGTGCAGTACCACAGAGGTAGTAGTCTGCTGAATTGTAGTCATTGGTCTTTTCTCTGCCGCTCTCAAGCTTCTGGATTGGGTTACCTGCCTCGTCGAGCTTGGGGTTGCCATTCTTGTCCATCTCGTATACAGGTGTTGTACCATCAGACTCAAATACAGGGCGGTCTGAAAAGTTCTTCCACCACATTGACTCACCATTCTCGTTTACACCTGCATAGTCCTTCATGTGGAATGTGTAGAGTGAGCATCCCTCGCCATAGAAGTAACTGCCACTTGTGTAACCTTCCTTGCCGTCAACCTCATATGTCTTACGCTCATCAGGGAAATAAGTAATCTCGTTCTTGTAAGATGTGAAGTTGAGGTTTACATTCCACTCGAAATCCTTGGTCTTGATTGGAGTTGCCTTCAAGTCAATCTCGATACCCTTATTTACCATGTCACCTACGTTGGCATAGTAACTTGTGTATCCGAATGATGGGGGCAATGGGAATGAAAGCAGCATGTCAGAAGTCTTTCGCTGGAAGTAGTCGATAGAACCACTGATACGACCCTTGAACAGGTCAAAGTCAAAACCGACGTTGAAGTTGCCCTGTGTCTCCCATGTAATACCCTTCTTGCCGAATGTTGAAGGAAGTGCGCCCGGATGTCCTACAGAGTTCTTGATCTCGTAAATACTGGTGTAACGGTAGTTACCGATCTGGTCGTTACCCTGTTCACCATAAGATGCCTTGAACTTCAAGAGATCAACCCACTGAGCGTTGAAGAAGTCCTCCTTTGAGATAACCCAAGCAGCACCGGCCGACCAGAAGTCGCCCCAGCGGTTGTCCGGGTGGAAACGTGAAGATGCATCGCGGCGGTATGATGCAGAAAGATGGTATCTGCCGTCGTAATCGTACATAACACGTCCGAAGTAACCCTCGGTGTTGTAGTCGGTAATGTATGAATCACCGCCGTTGTCTGTGATAGCACCGGCCAACTCAGTATTTGTCGGGTCAAACTGGTTGTTCTTTGCTGCATGGAGATAGTAGTACTTGCTTCTGTAGTACTCGTGACCGAGCATAGCCTGGATGTTGTGGTCGCCGAACTCCTGCTCCCAATTCAAGAGTTGCTGGTGATTCCATGAGATGTTGCGTGTGTGGTACTTGTAAACCATACCGTTAGAACTTGCGTATGAACCGTAGTATGGGTTTGTTGTGCTTGTCGAACGTGTCTCATCAACATTTACACCGCTTGTCCATGTGAACTTGAAATTCTTGAGGAATGTAATCTCTGCAAAACCGGTAGCGTTGAATGCGTTGCCTTCAGAGTTGTTGACGTCAAGCTGGTTCGAAGAATAAGGGTTACCACCAGAAAGGAATGGGCGCTTGGTACCTGCATTTGCGCCATCACCATAGTCATAACGCTTGAAACCGTTGATATCTCTCATTATATTACCCTCGCCGTCGCGAATGTAAAGAGGATAGATAGGAGCTACCTGAGTCGCGAAAGCAAAGATGTTGCCCGATGAGTTAGATGCACCGTCCTCGCCAAGTGAATTGGCCTCAAAGTGAGTGTAAGACATATTGGCACCGGTCTTCAACCAGCTCTTTACCTTGTAGTCGGCTTTGAGGCGTGCTGTAAGACGCTCGTAGTCGGAGTTTGCTGTGATACCCTCGTTGTCGAGGTAGTTGACAGATGCGTAGAATGAAGAACGCTCGTTACCTGCTGTGATGTTGAGGTTGTACTCCTGACGGAGGCTGTTGTCATAAGCCTCATCCATGTAGTCATCAGGTATAAGGAAGTATTCCTGACCATTGTATTTAACCTTACGGCCAAGTGTGGCGTTAGGGTTGAGCTTGCCATTTGTACCGATAAGGAACTGGCCCTCAGGTATATTGTAGACGTTCATTCCAAGTCCAAAACCGCTTGAACTGAGCATCTCGTTGTTGGCCTTTACATAAGCATCAGCCTCGCTTGCACCATTGTTTATGAAGTAGTTGTTCAATGCTGTAAAATATGTCTCATAATACTGTGCCGGGCTCTTGATGTAGTCGTAGTCCTGAGTTGCACGTGAGTTTGAACCCCACTTTGCGTCGAATGTTACGCGTGCAGAACCGCTCTGTCCTTTCTTCGTGGTAATCATGATGACACCGTTTGCACCACGTGCACCATAGAGGGCATTAGAAGCAGCATCCTTCAATACGGTCATTGACTCGATATCCTGTGAGTTGATATTGTTCATATCACCGTCGTAAGGAGCACCGTCAAGGATAATGAGAGGTGCGTTACCTGCGTTGATTGAAGAAATACCACGTACGCGGATAGTTGGAGTTGTTGCACCGGGCTGACCTGAAGCGTTGGTCAACTGCACACCGGCCATCTTACCTGTAAGGGCGTTAGCTGCGTTAGATGTCTGTATCTTACCGATATCATCTGATTTTACGACAGCCGCCGAACCGGTAAACTGTGATTTCTTTGCTGTACCATAGGCAACGTAGATAACCTCGTCGAGAGCGATACCGTCCTCAACAAGAACAATCTTCATAGGCTTGCCCTTGAGGATGTGCACCTCCTGTGTTGTCATACCGATGTATGAAACGCGGAGTGTTGTAGCGCTGCTTGGTACATTTTCAATTGTAAAGTTACCCTCAATGTCTGTGTTGGCACCCATGTTGGTTCCTATAACATAGACAGAGGCTCCAATAACAGCTTCGCCGTTTGTGTCAGTAACCTTACCGGTCACTTTGGCGCTTTGTGCTGTTATTGTACCGATACCCATAAGAATAACGGTCAAAAGAAATAGCACTCTTTTCATAATAAATGAAATTTAAGTTAATGATAATTAATTATTTAGTTAGTCATAATCTCTCTTCAGTATGTACTTAAAAGGAAATTAATGGCGCGAAGATACAATATTTAATAGAAACTTTAAAATAAGTTAAGCATTATTTTTCAACAAAAGTGTGGTTTTTTTATTAAAAAAGCATAAAACACTCTCTTTTTGACTATTTGTCAATGATAACTTTTTAATAGTATTAGTGTAAAATAGCATTATAATTGAGACAAAGTGGCTCTATTTTTGTCATTTTATTTAAAAATTAGTCTTCCTAAAGCCTTACAGGGCGCTTCTTGCAGTTTTGACAAAATGCAAGCATATTTTGATTTTTACAAACATTTAGCACGTTGGTTTTAAAAGTCCAATGTTAATACCCTTTAACATTCTTTTTCTCCCGAAATCTTCGCGCGCGCGTACATTATTATATAATGTCTAATGTTTATTGTGGAAGGTGTAATGACGGAAAGTGGAATGAGTTTATTCAGGGGAGCGCGTTAATGGCTTCGGAGTCTAAAGGGTCTACAGGACAAATATAGTCTTTAGAGTTGCGCGCTCCCTAAAGACTATAAGAAATCAAGCGATAAAACCACAATCGGCGCGCACTTTTGAAGTGCGCGCCGATTGTTACATTATTGGAATCTGTTTTTAGAACAGCTTCTCGGGATACTCGCCTGCGTCAACAAGTGACTGTATCTTCTCCACTGTTGCCGGACGGTCAGCAGCGTATGTCACGCCGAACCACTTTGCAGTTGTGTCAAGAACCTCGCAGCTTGCCTTGCCTGTTGTGGTGAGGTTGTTCACCACCAATGGGATGAAGTACTCAGCCTTTGGCTTGTCGATATTCTCCTTCAAGAAGTCAACGAACTGCTCCTCGGAGTGCTTGAAGTAGTCAGGAGTAAAACCCCAGAAGTTCATTGAAACAGGAGTCTCCTCACCAACAGGCTGCCAAGCGCCTTCCTCGTCCTTATAGCAGATAGGACCGTCGACGCGCATAATCTCTGTGCGCTCAACAACGCCAGTAAGCATATTCTGCTCGTTCTTCTCGCAGATACCGCGTGCAACGCTACCATTCTCGCTGAGTGTGTTGCAGATGCGGAAACCTACCATTGAGTATCTGCCCTCGCTGCCCTCGGGGAGATCGCTGAGCCACTTACCCATAACTGCAAATGCGTCACGGCCGTAGAAGTCATCAGCATTGATAACTGCGAAAGGCTCCTTGATAGCATCCTTGCCCATAAGCACAGCGTGGTTTGTACCCCATGGCTTTGTGCGCTCCTCGGGAACAGTAAAGCCCTCGGGAAGGTTGTCGATAGCCTGGAATACCAACTCTGTCGGGATGTGACCCTCGTACTTGCTCAATACCTTGTCGCGGAAATCCTGCTCAAAGTCCTTGCGGATAACGAATACCAGCTTGCCGAAGCCACCGCGGATTGCATCATAGATAGAATAGTCCATGATTGTCTCGCCATTCGGGCCCAGACCATCCAACTGTTTCAAACCGCCATAACGGCTGCCCATACCTGCAGCCAATACAAAAAGTGTAGGTTTCATTTTAATTTGTTTTATAAAGGTTAATTATAGTGTTTTCACGTAAATCAGCACTCTTGACCGCACCATTTTCAAAGATAATGTTTATTTATCAAATAAAAGCAAAAAAATGTATTTTTTTTATTGAGTAAGGGAGGGCACCGTTTCATAAGGTCTTTAGGGGCCTTAAAGTCTTTAGGGCTTTAGGGAACACGCGCCCCTAATGACCTTAATGCCCCTGTAGACCCCGAAGCCATTAACGCGCCCCCTTGAATAATCTCATTCCACATTAAACATTAACAAATTTCCCTCCTCTCTTGCGCTTTCGGATTATTTTTCTTTTTTTTGTAAATTGTATAATAACAACACAAGTTTAATATAAACTTAACCAAACCGCAAATTATAATTAAAACAAAACATATTACAAATAACTTATAACTAACTAATATTTATTATGGAAAAGATTATCGGACTTATCGACGCTCCGTTTACCCCTTTCTATGAGAACGGCGAGGTAAACTATGAACCAATCCCTGCATATGCACAGATGCTTGCAAAGAATGGTATGAAGGGTGTATTCATCAACGGTTCATCGGGCGAGGGCTATATGCTCACCGAGGAGGAGCGCATCAAACTTACCGAGGCTTGGGTGGCTGCGGCTCCCGAGGGCTTCAAGATTATTGTCCATGTGGGCAGCACTTGTGTGAAGTCGAGCCGTCGCATGGCTGAACATGCACAGAAGATGGGTGTGTTCGGTATCGGTGCCATGGCACCTCCGTTCCCGAAGGTTGGACGCGTCGAGGAGCTTGTGAAATACTGCGAGGAGATTGCATCGGCTGCTCCTGAGCTTCCTTTCTACTTCTACCACATCCCTGCATTCAACGGTGCATTCCTGCCAATGGTGAAGTTCCTTGAGGCTGTAGACGGCCGCATCCCCAACTTCGCGGGTATCAAGTATACTTTCGAGAGCATGTACGAGTACAACCAGTGCCGCCTGTACAAGAACGGCAAGTTCGACATGCTGCACGGACAGGACGAGACTATCCTACCCTGCCTTGCCATGGGCGGTGCACAGGGCGGTATCGGCGGAACAACAAACTACAACGGCTGTAACCTTGCCGGCATCATCGACGCATGGAATGCTGGCGACCTTGAGAAGGCACGCGAGTTGCAGAACTTCTCACAGGAGGTAATCAACGTCATATGCCACTACCGCGGCAACATCGTTGGCGGCAAGAGAATAATGAAGCTCATAGGCCTTGACCTTGGCAAGAACCGTACTCCGTTCCAGAACATGACTGACGAGGAGGAGGCTGCTATGCGTAAGGAGCTTGAGGCTATAAACTTCTTCGAGCGTTGTAATAAGTTCTGACAGAAACATCAAGAAAGTCCTTAGAGTCTTCAAAGGCCCTAAGGACCTTATTTAAACTACTATGAATTGGAATGAATATCTCAAAGGTTGGTCGCAGAGGTACCGCGACGACCTTGTAAACAATATCATGCCTTTCTGGCTCAAGAACGGTCTTGACCGCGTGAACGGCGGTGTATACACATGCGTGGACCGCGACGGTTCGCTAATAGACAGCACAAAGTCGGTGTGGTTCCAGGGACGCTTCGCCTTTGTATGCAGCTTTGCCTACAACACCGTGGAGAAGAACCCCGAGTGGCTTGCAGCAGCAAAAAGTACAATAGATTTCATTGAGGCACACTGCTTTGACAAGGACGGCAGAATGTATTTCGAGGTGATGGCCGACGGCACACCGTTGCGCAAGCGCCGTTATGTATTCTCGGAGAGCTTTGCTGCCATTGCCATGGCGGAGTACGCAAAGGCAAGCGGTGACAACACATACGCCCGGAAGGCGCTAAAGCTCTTCAAGGACATACGCAAGTTCGTTGCCACACCGGGTTACATGGAACCGAAATATCTTGACACCTTACAGGCAAAGGGGCACTCGCTCGTGATGATTCTCATCAACACTGCATCGCGCATACGCAATGTCATCAGCGACCCCGTACTCGACCAGCAGATAAACGAGTCCATAGCATCGCTCAAGGATTTCATGAAGCCCGAGTTCAAGGCTCTGCTTGAGATGGTGGGCCCCGACGGCGAGTTCATCGACACTATCAACGGACGTGTCATCAACCCCGGACACTGCATAGAGACAGCATGGTTCCTGCTCGAGGAGGCGAAGAACCGCGGATGGGACAAGGAGATTACCTCACAGGCCCTGCAGATCCTCGACTGGTCATGGGAATGGGGCTGGGACAAGCAGTACGGCGGCATCATCAACTTCCGCGACTGCCGTAACCTGCCACCACAGGACTACTCGCAGGACATGAAGTTCTGGTGGCCGCAGACCGAGGCCATCATCGCCACCCTCTATGCCTATGAGGCAACAGGTGACGACAAGTACCTCATCTGGCACAAGCAGATAAGCGAATGGACATACGCGCACTTCCCCGACGAGGAGTGCGGCGAGTGGTACGGATACCTGCACCGCGACGGCACTGTGGCACAGCCTGCAAAGGGAAACATCTTCAAAGGTCCGTTCCACATCCCACGCATGATGATTAAATCGTTTGAATTGTGTAACATCTTAACAGACAAAGAATAATGGGTAAGATAACAGAAAAGAAGTGGTATCCCTGGCTTGTAGTAGTACTGCTGTCGGGCGTTGCGTTCCTCAACTACATGGACCGTCAGATGCTCAGCACCATGCGCTTTCACATGGCCGAGGATATTGTTGAGGTTGCCGAGAGCTACACCGGCCCTTGGGGCTGGGGTGCGCTGATGGCTGCATTCATGTGGATATACGGTCTAATGAGCCCTATATCGGGTACTATCGCCGACCGTGTGAACCGCAAGAACCTTATTGTCGGAAGCCTCTTCGTGTGGTCGGCCGTGACATTCCTCATGGGATATGTCGACACATACTGGGAACTGTACGCACTGCGTGCCGTGATGGGCTTCAGCGAGGCATTGTATATTCCAGCCGCATTGTCACTCATCGCCGACATACATAGCGGCGAGACACGCTCCACTGCCATCGGTATACACATGACAGGCCTTTACCTGGGACAGGTTGCCGGCGGTTTCGGCTCTATCTTCTCGGAGCAGATGAGCAGCTGGCATACGGTGTTCCTTGTATGCGGTCTTGTTGGAATGGTATATTCAGTGGTGCTCATAGCACTTGTGAAAGACCCGGGACGCGAGAAGAGCGCAAAGAGCGTGAAAGACCCCAACCAGCCGAGTGTTTTCAAGAGCATTTCACTGGTTTTGAGCAACATGGCATTCTGGGCAGTATTGTTCGTGTTCACCACACTCAGCATGCCGGGGTGGGCAACAAAGAACTGGTTGCCGGAGCTTGTTGCAAGGGTTATATCAGGCAGCTTCGGGCTCGACCCAAAGGAGGCCATGCACTATGCAGGCCCCACAGCTGTCATCTGCCTTGCAGGAGCATCGTTCATCGGTGCCATGATAGGTGCGAGAATATCGGACAAGTGGGTGCAGAAGAATGTGCGCGGACGCGTGTTGACAAGCTGCATCGGCCTTGCACTCATCGTGCCTTCGCTCATCTTCATGGGCCTGGGTGACAGCCTCGTTGCCGTTGTGCTTGCAATACTCTGCTTCGGTATCGGCTACGGCTTCTTCGACACAAACACAATGCCTATCCTGTGCCAGTTCGTGCCGTCACGCCAGCGTGCCACAGCATACGGCTTCATAAACATGTCGGGCGTGTTGGGCGGTGCTGCCATAACAACAGCATTGGGCAACCTCTCGCTGGGAACTGGCTTTGCACTGCTTGGTGGCGTGACTGTGCTGTCACTGCTGATAGAGTTCTTTGCATTGCGCCCGAAGACTATAAATATGGAATAAATGAAAAAAATACTTTTTATACTTATAGGCATTGCGCTCTTGGGTTGCACTGACAATCACAAGGGCGCAAGCCCTTTAGTCAAGGACGGAACGATGCCTGCCTTTGAGAGCGGTTACGAGCTTGGTGTTTCGGCTTTATACGCAGCCGTACATGACGGCGAGCTATACATTGCCGGAGGATGCAACTTCCCCGAGAAACCGGCTGCCGAGGGAGGCGCAAAGCGTTATTACAACGGTATATACAAAGCGGAGTTAAGCGACACTCTTGTTTGGGAACAGGTTGCGACTTTGCCTGCCGCATCGGCATACGGAGCAACAGTACAGGCCGGGAACAGATGGATCATTGCCGGTGGCATGAACTGCGACGGTGCAACAAGCGATGTATATTCTTTAGACCTTGAGAATGATTGCAAGGCCGAGGCACTGCCGTCACTACCCTGCACCGTTGACAACACAGCCGCTGCCATGAATGGTGAGAAGATATTTGTCGTTGGTGGTAATGCCGACGGAAAAGCAAGCAACAGAGTGTTCACACTTGACCTCGCTGCAACAGAAAAGGGCTGGCAGGAGTTGCCCGCCATGCCGTCACGCCCACGCGTGCAGCCTGTGTGCGCCGCCACGTCCGAGGCACTTTACGTGTGGGGAGGGTTCTGCCCAGCCGACAGCCTCAACGATGCCATAACACACTGCGACGGAGCACGTTACATATTCGCAGAGCAGCGCTGGGAGAAACTGCCCGATGTACGCATCGAGGGCGAGGAAGAGCCATTCAGCCTGTCGGGAGGCGTTGCAATGGTCCACAAAGGCCGCATCATCGCCGCAGGCGGTGTGAACAAAGACATCTTCACCGATGCGATATCAGGCCGATACAGTCTCACAAGCAAGGAGGAGTATATGCACCACCCTGCCGAGTGGTACAGGTTCAACAGCAGACTGGCTGCATACGATCCACAGAAAGGATGTTGGGAGCTGATAAGCAATGACAAGGCTTTTGCACGCGCCGGAGCCGCAATGACCGCGAACGGCAATGACATCATCTACATAGGTGGTGAGCTGAAACCGGGCATACGCACACCCGAGACAAGCATCTTCAAGCAATAGGAGGGAAACCCTCGCACGTTTAGGAAAATCCCCTGCAACGATTAGGAAATTAACGTTGCAGGGGGATTTTTGTGCCCATATCTTTGCAGTGTAGATAAGACACAGCGAAAAGATAATAACAGGTTAAACAGCTTTAAAGATTACGACTATGAAGAAGATGATTGTTATTGCAGCGTTGATAGGCGGAATGCTTATGCCTGCACAGATTATGGCACAGAACAACAGAAAGAATGCCAAAGCAAGAGTTGAGAACAGAGTAAACAACAAGGATAAGAAGATGGACGCCTTCAAAGGCGGAAGCAAGGACCGTAACTTTGACATGGGCGGCAAGCCAGGCAAAGACAAAGGCTTTGCAAAGAACAACAAACCCGGCAAGGGCTACAAGGGTGGCAAGCCCGGCAAGAAGAATAAAGGATTCTATGTCGGTGGCTATGACAGACCAGCTCCTCCGGTGATCATCAACCGCCCGGCACCCGTAGTGGTAGTGAACCGTCCGGCACCACGTCCTTGCCCTCCTCCACCTCCTGCCCCACGCAGATGCTATTACAACAATGACGTTGCAAATGCCGTGACAGCAGTTGTAGGCCTCGCAGCACTGGTTGCACTTATTGCGGATTAATGGGTGAAGGGTGAGAGGTGAAAGGTAAGGGTGAAGGGTGAGAGGTGAAGGGATAAGGGATTTGCGCCCATTAAAGACCTTAAAAATATTGTCTCCCTGTGTAGGGAGACGAGAGGCAAAGCCTCGGAGAGGGTTGATTAATTGTTGAAAGTAACCCCTCCGCCCTAAAGGGCACCTCCCCTAAAACAGGGGAGGAATATATAAAAGCTATTGTCTCCCTGTGTTAGGGAGACGAGCAACGAAGTTGCGGAGAGGGTCGCATTAGTCGTTTAAAAGGCTCCCACTAAAGCCTTTATAACTTTGGCGCCAAACACAAACAGCTGCTCCCCTTGTTTGTAATCAAGGGGAGCTCCGCGAAGCGGTGAGGGGCTAAATGTGTATCAGCTTTGCGAAGCAGTGCGGAGAGGGTCTCATTAATCGTTAACCCCACTTCGTGGGCTTGAGCCTGCTCCCGCTCGTTGCAAGAGCTCAAGCAAGCTTGGCTCTTACTTGCTTACCCGCAGCCTTGACTTCGTCGAGTCTGCTCACGCTCGGCATAGTAAAAGCAAGCTTTTCCTCTGCTCTCGCTTACCCGCAGCCTTAATCGTTATTCAGGACCTTATAAAACAGCAACAATTAAAGTTTGATAATAATTATTTAGTTTAGTTTGGTTAGCACTATTTTCATTAATTGGAACTGATTAGAACGAAACAGAGGAGAACGCCGGCTTAAAACGTTCTCCTCTGTTAGTTTTGTCCTGTATTACAGAACCGGATAATACAATTCATTTGTTCGGTTTATTCTTGCGGGAAGGGTAATTCCCACAATGCAAAAATAGTACTCAACCGACGACCCTACAATCATAAAATATTGTGATTTTTAAGGTTTCTCGTCACAACATCTTTCCATTTCGCCATTCTATAGTCACAAATGACCACCAGAGCGCAAAAAATAAAAAAAACAACTATTGCCAATAAGGCAAAAGTGGACTATTTTTGCATTAATGCAAAAATAAGCACGCGAAATATCCATTGAAATGGATAAGCGCACATGACATTTAAAAAGGACTATTTAGAAGCTGTTTGAATTTATATCGTGAAACATTCGGCTTCTATAAGAAAACATTTTTTAGAAATTAAGAAGCTTCTTAGATAAATGAAACTTTCAGAACTGAAAAACGGCGAGACGGCTGTCATTGTACGACTGTCGGGACACGGCGGATTCCGCAAGCGCATCATGGAGATGGGCTTCATACGCGGTGAGAAAGTGAAGTCGGTGCTCGACTCACCCATGCACGACCCCGTCAAGTACCAAGTCATGGGATATGACGTATTGCTGCGACGAAGCGAGGCTGCAATGATCGAGGTGCTGCCCGAGGAGGAGGCAAAGAAGGAACTTACTCCAGCACCAACATTCACCAGCCTGTCGATATGCGAGAACTGCAGCGGAGACAACTGCGCCTGCTGCACACTGCGCAAGGTATCCACAAAACGTAACAATGTGATAAACGTAGCGCTCATCGGTAACCCCAACAGCGGAAAGACCTCGATATTCAACTCGCTTGCCAACCAGAACGAGCATGTGGGCAACTACAGCGGTGTGACAGTGGGCGCGAAGTGCGGCAGCTTCAACTACAAGGGCTACCGCATAAACCTCACTGACCTGCCGGGAACATATTCCATTGCGGCATATTCGCCCGAGGAGATATACGTGCGCAAGCATCTGTTCGAGCAGATACCCGATGTCATCATAAACACCGTTGTGGCATCAAACCTTGAGCGCAACCTATACCTGACGACAGAACTTATCGACATGAACCAGCGCACCGTTGTAGCACTGAACATGTATGACGAGCTGCTTGCCACAGGAGCGGAGCTTGACTATGATCATCTGGGCGCAATGATGGGCATCCCCATGATACCGACCGTTGCAAAGAACGGTATGGGACTTGACAAGCTGCTCGACACAATAATAGAGCTGTTCGAGGGCAACAACAAGACAATAAGGCACATTCACATAAATTACGGTAATATCATTGAAGAGGAGCTTGCGCCGCTGTCGGCCGAGCTGCACAAGGCGAATGACCTGCCACAGCAGTTCCCGGTACGTTACTGGGCACTCAAACTGCTCGAAGGCGACAAGGAGGTGCCTAACCTGCTGAAAAACATCATGGAGCTGCCGCGTTGGCAACATCTTGCCGACAAAGGTGCAAAGAAGATACACTCACAGATTGGTGTTGACGTGGAGACAGCCATAAGCGGTGCAAAGTACGGATTCATCAATGGTGCGTTGCAGGAGACATACAAGCCCGGCAACAAGGATACACAGAAGAAGACACGCAGCATCGACCGCCTGGTGGCAAGCCGTTGGTTAGGCTTTCCCATATTCATCTTCGTGATGTGGGTGATGTTCAGCACGGTGTTCCTGTTAGGGGCCTACCCTCAGGACTGGATTGACAGTCTCTTCGGATGGTTGGGCGACCGGGCTTCGGGTATGCTGCCCGACGGTGCGATAAAGGACCTGTTGGTGAACGGTATAATAGGTGGCGTGGGCAGTGTGGCTGTGTTCATACCGCAGATTCTTATACTGTACCTTTTCATCTCCTTAATGGAGGATTCGGGTTATATGGCCCGTGCCGCGTTCATTATGGACCGCCTGATGCACAAGATGGGCCTGCACGGCAAGTCGTTCATCCCCATGCTGATGGGATTCGGATGCAACGTACCAGCCATAATGGCGACACGCACCATTGAGAGCCACAGCAGCCGCATAATAACCATACTTGTGACACCGTTCATGTCGTGCAGTGCACGCCTGCCGGTGATGGTGCTGTTTGCCGGGGCATTCTTCCCCGACCACGCACCGTTGGTGCTGATAGGACTCTACCTGCTCGGAATTGCCGTGGCGATAATAACAGCACGCCTGTTGCGCCTCACGAAGTACCCGAAGGACGAGACTCCGTTTGTAATGGAGCTACCGCCCTACCGCTGGCCCACGCTGCGCGCAACACTGCGACATATGTGGGAGAAGTGTGCACAATATGTAAAGAAGATTGGTACGGTGATACTGCTCTCGACTGTTGTAATATGGTTCCTGAGCTATTACCCAAGACCTGACGAGAGTACAGAGTACAGAGTACAGATTACAGAGCAAATGGCTGAAAGCACAGAAAGCGGCATCAACGAGGAGTCGTTCATTGCAATGATAGGACACTTTGTTGAGCCAGTACTTGAGCCATTGGGACAGAACTGGCGCTCGAGCATAGCACTCATAACAAGCATACCGGCAAAGGAACTTGTGGTGAGCACCCTGGGAGTGCTATACAGCAGCGACTCCGAAGAGAGCATCCAGCAGGACCTGCGCAGTTCGGGCGACTTCACGCCACGCTCTGCGGCTGCGTTCCTGGTGTTCATACTGCTGTTCTTCCCTTGTATTGCCACCGTGGCAGCCATTGCAGACGAGACAGGCAACCGTTGGTGGGCACTGTTCTCCATTGTATACAACACAGCTGTAGCCTGGATTGCCGGATATATAGTGTTTACAATTGGAGGAATGTTGTAAGGTGAAAGGAGATGGAATGAAGTGTTATGGGTTAAAAGGTGAAGGGAATAGCGCCCACTAAAGACCCTAAGGAACAAGGCGCCCCAAAAAGAATAAGACATAATACTAAACAACTGACTTAAAAAAAGAAAAATCATGAGCAATAAAGAGAGCACATACAACAAGAAGAACAGGCTATTGGCATTTACGGCAAGTATTACGCTCATATTGTCGCTGTCATCTGCGACAATAGCACAGGAAAGCTATAAGAAGGATTTCCTTTATCGCAGGGGCACACAGCTGATGCTTAACGGCGAGCCCTACCAGTGCGCCTCATTCAACTCATTCCAGCTATGCGGATGCGGACACGATTACGAACTTTTCAGCGACTGCCAGATAGATTCGCTCTTCGCCCTTTTGCCAAAGAACATCATCGTCCGCACATGGGCAACACCGGCTTTCAGCCACCGGACAGATTTCCTTGTAGAGATGGCACGTAAACATAACATAAAACTGCTGCTTTCCCTGGCCGACGGCCGTAGCGGATGCGGAGACTTTGACGGTGCACCCAATGGAGATGGAAGCGGCAAGATTGCCGACTGGTACAAAGAGGGGTATCGCAAGAAATACCTGCCTCACGTTATTGAAATGGTAAGCAAATATAAAGACGCACCGGAAATTGCAATGTGGGAGATTATTAACGAACCGGCTGATGCCGACTGGCTAACGATACGTGATTTTCTACATCATATTGCAGCGATAATCAAAAAATATGATCCCAACCATCTTGTCGAAAGCGGCACTTTCGCCGGTTGGGCATATGGAGGAGCTGATAACTACAAAGCTCTGCACGATTCACCTAACATAGATGTAGGCAACCTACACGAATATGACTATGATTATGAAAACTCAAACACAATAGAGTCATGGCATTTTGCTCCCTGTCTAAAAGCTATGCAGGAGTTGGACAAGGTACTTATTGTGGGAGAGACAGGAATAAATAGTGGTGACGGCGATTGCCGTACAACACGTAGCCAGAGATGCGATGCCATGCGTTCAAAGTTTGACATTTACCTGCAAAAAGGTGCCGGTGCCGTATTCGTTTGGAATCTGGCACGCGAGAGCAGGAACGTTGGTCTCACCTTCGGTTTAGACGACCCACTTTGGGATCTTATACTGACCTACCCTGCTAATGAAAGAAATTCAACAACTTCTAATAAAAACTATACACAGAAAGAAAAACCATGAGCAATAAAGAGACTATTTACAATAAAAGGATGAAGGTCGCGGACTTGCTTGCAAATGACGGCAATCTGCTGTCTATTCTGCAGCGCCTCGACATCAAGTTAGGATTCGGAGAAGCTACCGTCGCGGAGCTATGCGCACGATACGGCATCTCGGCAGAACTGTTCCTTATAATATGCAACATCTACTCATTCGGAGACTACCGCCCCGAAATTGAGAGCCTGGATGAGAGTGACATAAAGAGCATTACCACATATCTGCGTGCGTCGCACCGCTATTACACGGGCATCTGCTTCCCCAATATCCACAACAGCGTACACAAGCTCGTCAGCGGGCTCGACGAGGTTAGCCGCCGCCTGATAGACAAGTTCTACGACGACTACGACAACGAGGTGAACAACCACTTCCGATACGAAGAGGAGGTTGTTTTCCCATACATTGAAAGTTTGATAAAAGAGCATGGGTGCAAGGGCGAGCGATACAACATAGGCCAGTTCGAGCATAACCACAGCAACATCAACGAGAAGCTCAACGACCTGAAGAACATCATCACCAAATACCTCAATGAGGAGTACTCGTCACCACTCAGCTTTGAGTTGCTTGCAGACATCTACAGCGTGGAGAAAGACCTTTGCAAGCACTCCCTGATTGAGAACAGACTACTGATACCGTTGGTTGAAAAAATGGAAAAAAACAATGAACAGAGAGGGTAAATACAGGATTGTGCTTATTGAGCCGTCGGAGATTGTCGCAGCAGGCATCGGGGCCATAATTGACAAGAACCCCGAGTTCAGCCTGATGCAGACATTGAGCAACCCCGGCTACTTTAACGCAAACAACAGCGAGATTGACATAATCATAATCAACCCTGCTGTAATAGACTATAACGAGAGACTCGACATACGCTCCTACCTTGGCAACACCGGGGCGGCAATAGTCGCGCTCACCCACAGCAACTACGAAGAGAGCGTGCTGCGCCAGTATGACGAGTGCATAGGCATCTACGACAATGCAGCACGCATTGCCCAGAAGCTCAAGAGCGCCATTGACGCCAATGCACAGAACCCGAAGAACGACATCAACGAGCTTTCGGGCCGCGAGCGCGACATTCTGGCCGCAGTAGCAAAAGGAATGACAAACAAGGAGATTGCCGACGCATTCAACATATCGATATACACGGTGATATCGCACCGCCGCAACATATCGCAGAAGTTAGGCATCAACAGTATCCCGGGCCTGACGGTATATGCAATAATGAACAAACTGGTCGACATTTCCGATTTCGGATAAAAAAAAAGAATACTATGGACAAGAGAAGAGTATCGCCACAATGGATTACTACACTTGCCGACGATGAGATATTCGTCTTCGGCAGTAACCTTGAGGGACTACACGGAGGAGGCGCCGCACTGCTGGCATACGAGAGATTCGGAGCAATCTGGGGGCAAGGGACAGGCCTGCAAGGCAAAAGTTACGGCATACCCACAATGCACGGTGGCATAGACGCCATTGCACCATATGTGGATGAGTTCATTGCCTTTGCACGCGAACACAGGGAACTGAAATTCCTTGTAACGGAGATCGGTTGCGGCATCGCCGGGTTCACCGTTGAAGAGATGGCACCGCTGTTCAAGGATGCTATGGACGAAGAGAACATATACCTGCCGCAACGCTTTATTAGAATACTGGAAAAATAACCGATTTATCAGGAAGCCTTGTCATCCCGACAGAGCGCAGCGACGAGGGATCTCAAAACAGGGGAATACGATTATTTCAAAAAGCATTTTGTTTAAACACATACATTCAAAAACTGTTAAATAACCGATTATGGCCGAGGAACTGCATATTGCCCAAGGAGGCAAGGAAGAGAAATACGGACTGCTGTACAAGCAGATTCACGCACTTGTGGAGGATGAGAGTGACACTATTGCCAACATGGCCAATGTAGCGGCAATGATACACTACACATTCGGCTTCTGGTGGACAGGATTCTACCGCGTAATTGACGGAGAGCTTGTGCTGGGCCCGTTCCAGGGACCGTTGGCCTGCAGCCGCATAGCTTACGGGCGCGGGGTGTGCGGCACTGCATGGAAAGAGCGCACGACACAGGTTGTGCCCGACGTGGAGAAGTTCCCTGGACATATCGCATGCAGCAGTGCATCGAAAAGCGAGATTGTGGTACCGCTGATAAAAGAGGGAGAAGTAACGGCTGTACTCGATATAGACAGCGAACACCTTGCTACATTCGACGACACCGACCGCCATTGGCTTGAGAAGATAGCGGAACTGATTTAATTCATTATAAGACATTGCGTGAATAAGCCGGCTTATTCACGCAATGTCTTATAATGGAGTATATGTATACTCACACCTGTGGCAATGGCAATGAACAAAACCCTGAGCCACCACGCCTGGGCTACAAAAATTGCACAATAGAGAAGCGTTATCCACACAAGGCTCACAGACACGATCTTCACCCTGAGTGGTATCGCCTTTTTCTCTTGAAAATTATTTATATAAGGGCCAAGATGCCTGTGCGACATCAGCCAATCATAAAGCCGCCTGGAGCTGCGCAGATAAAGGGTTGCCGACAACAAAAGAAACGGTGTTGTGGGCAACACCGGCAGAAAGATTCCTGCCACACCCAATACAAGCGACAAGGTTCCCAAAAACGCCAAAATATATTTCATCCGGTAATCTTCATACTTTTCAGGCCGCTAAGATACTAAAAAATATGCCTCAAAAGCCGATATATCACCGTTTGGAAGATAAAAATAGATGAAAAAAACTTTTTTTTGTTGAAAATTTCGTATATTGCACGTGACATATAAGAATACATAATCTTTAATCTCTACTATTATGAAAAAGATAATGTTCCTATTCGCGATTTTGTTATTAGGCATAACAAATGCAAGTGCTCAACAGAACAACGAGGATTTAAAGATTAAACCCCTTATAGGCGTGTGGCAGTATGTCGAGGAAGTAGCGACACCTGACGGCGGAACCTCCTTCATAGGCAAGCAGATATACAAGACCATCACTTGGGACAAGAAGTATTATGTCATTGCAGGAGTGAACATCCCCATCAAGCAGGCCGAGGACCAGGAGGCACAGACCAGTACCCTATCGTTCGTGACACAAGAGGGCGACATCGTATTGGGCAGCGAGAACAGCTACCTCGAGTACATAAACAGCCATTACCTTGACAAGAGCTTGAACAACACCATTTCACAGTTGCGTTACCGATTCAACGAAAACAACCCCAACATCCTTTATCTGGAGTATAACATCGGTGGAACAGAAGAGGGTTGGGTAAGCGAGGTTTGGTTGAAAGTTATGCCATTCGGTGCAAAGTAATTGGACTTACATATAAATATAATTTTAGGGCGGCTGCCCTAAAATTATATTCTGACCAACAGCTATTTAAACTTATACCTCATCCACACCGTTTCACCCATCTGCTGCACACTGCAAAGATGTAATTTTGTTGCCTGGTGACCAACATCTGTAATACCGTCGAACACTGCAGCCTGGCCGGCACGGCCGTCAATGCCCGGCGCGACCATGAAGCTGATCTCATCGAGCAAGCCGGCTGCAAGAAAGGCACCGTTGATGTGTCCGCCACCAGTGACAGCAAGACGTTCCACACCGAACTCCGTACGCAGCAGCTCCATTGCACGCGGCAGGTCAATGCCATTCTTGCCCGTTGCAATCCATGATATACCCTTCGCTGTCAAGCAATCGTGATAACTCTTGGGACAGCGTTCATCGGTAACAACAAGCAGTGCCTGGCCGTCAAATTCATTCTCGCCCCATTGCAATGAGCCATGCGTGTCAATGCTCACGCAGTAGGCCGCAGCCTTGCTGGCCACGTGAAAAGCCTCGGTGCCGATAGGTGAATCGCAGAGAGGTACAAAAGGCTCCGGCAGGGCATAATGCATCTGCATTGTAACACGTCCCATAAGCATCGACGGACAGTTGAGCGCCTCAAGTGCCTCGTAATATTCGTTTCCACCCTCTATCTGCTCTGTCATGTCACAATCTATACGGCCATCGACTGAGGATATCATGTGACATATAATATAAGGTCTCATAATTATATTTTGTTTACTATCTTTTCATTGTCAATCAGTTGCCGTTTGCGCTCCAACTGCTCACCCTCACGCATGCCATTGTAACCACCGAGTGAACCATCAGCAGCCACCACACGATGGCAAGGGACTTCGGGAGCAAAAGGGTTACGTTTGAGCGCCTGCCCTACAGCCTGCGCACTACCGCACCCGACGCGGCGCGCAAGTTCTCCGTATGTGATTGTTGTACCCGACGGCACCCCAAGCAGTTCAAGATACACCTTGCGCTGGAACGGGGTTATCAGGCTGGACTCTAAAACTTTCTTACGTATATCATCCATAATACTAAACTACATTCTTGAAAGAGACTGTATAGGCCGGATGAAGGACCTTCCACACAAGCAGCAGATTCACCACAGCAACAACGCCGGCAATCAGTGAAACTACACCCGCGGGAACCAACAATGCAATGCCATTCATGTCACCGCCACCGACCCAGCGGTAGAAGACTCCAAGATAAAGCGGGTCGAGCAACAGCATGATGAGCGAAGTGTACCACGCACACGCCCGCAGAACAGATGACGATATGCGACATAGTTGATGCACAAAAAGAACCATAAGCCAACCGACTGCGAGTGTTGCCAACGGCCCGGCAAGACAAAAGATACCCATTTGTAAACTGCTCATTCTTTCGGCAAAGACATCAATCTGCACACCCAGTCCCATAAAATTGATTTGCCTGAACACCCCCTGCACGAGAGCCACAACAAGATGCGCCCCTTCGTGAATGATATAATACATCAGCACAGCAACCGCAAGTCCTATGTATTGACGATACTTCTTGTTCATAATATACTTTTTCATTCCAGTGATGCACTGCAACTATGCAGAAAATTACTACAAAAATTTGAGCACACAGCTATTACAGGCATAAAATTATTAAAATATCAATTGAAGACAAAATAATGTAAGGATTTTTTAAGAATGCCGGAAAACAGGCTCGTAACCGTCCTATGGACGCTTTGCTTGCAAAGAACTCGCGCCCACGGTCGAAAGACGGTTCACCTGCAAACTATAGGGGGAATATCTTTTTAACACAGACAAAACATTA
>CALCEC010000019.1 GCA_937900095.1 uncultured Bacteroidales bacterium
ACACCGTC
Source organism: uncultured Bacteroidales bacterium (assembly GCA_937900095.1). GTDB lineage: Bacteria > Bacteroidota > Bacteroidia > Bacteroidales > Bacteroidaceae > HGM04593. Next base: position 9 of record CALCEC010000019.1, read on the forward strand.
CAATCCACAGAAGTCAAGCCGCGTTCATTGATGGTGATGACTTTTTCTGCAAGCGAGGGGGAGATCTGAAATACGCTGCTTCTTCACACTCATCAACGGGTTGTCGACAGAGTTCGGAATGCAATATCAAAAGCGCAAAGGCCTTCAGTAAAAAGATGCCTCTATCTACAACACAACAAGATTGTGTAAAAGATCGAGCATCTCTTGGTTACCCAAGAGATGCTCGTATGCAGAAAGTTAAGGATTCAATGCAGACTTATATTCTTCCTCCATAAGTTGAAGAAACTTTTTGCTATTCTTGTATATCGTTTTTTCTTTCTCTTTTTTGCTTAAAGAGTTAACGGATATATCACTAAATTTTATGCCGCAATTGATTTCTTCACCTCTTAAAATATAATATGCAAAAGGAAAGAAATAAGCAACACGTTTGTTGTCCTCAGGGCTAATGCAGTGCCACCCTTGCCAGATATATGACTTATCACCTATCTGAATTCTCGCTATAAAGCTACCTAGTAGAACGTGAAATGCGCACGGGCATTTCTCCTGATCTATTTTATCTAAATTAGATAAGAATCTTGCTACTGTAGGTGGGATTTTGATTTTCCTTTTTCCTGCCTCTAAGGAGTCTACATAAGGAATATAATAGCACGGTACAGCCTTTTTAGTACTATCTTTGTGTGAAAGAACACTTTGAATCACACCTGCTGCATCTGGAGGTTGATACAACTTTGCCTCTTTTTGGCCGGCGCATGAGACAAGTCCTATCAGACAACATGCTATACTACATACTGAATATATTTTTAAATACCGCTTTAATGTCTTCATACATTGTTGTTTTTCTTGGTTGATTGTATCCTGTCCCATGAGGGACGTATACACGAAACATTCCATCTTCAGCTTTTTTTATTTTATTTGATAGGAGATGTGTAATTGTTTATTTGGACGCTTCCTGCACTTCGAATTTTATTTTTTTCTATGTCTCATTTGAGCGCATCGTATCTTTCTATTGTTAAGTTTCTTAAATGCTTTATTAGAGGAAACGTTGCGCTCTGTAGTGAGGGATAGATTTGTTGTTTTTTTACTAGATTGACAATTTTCTTGAGCCTTCTCCTCATTTGCGTGTTTCCTATTCTTGAAATAGTACAGCTCTAAGTAAACAACAACAACAAAGGTGATAATGGAAATAATGAGTAGATAATTATTTTTTAATATTTGGGCCAATGTAACATAGATTACACCTATAATACCATAGATAAACAATTGTTGTGTATAAATGTATACTTTCTGTTTGTTGAGTTTTTGAGACAACTCGCCATTTGTTGATTGTCGCCCCTTAATATACTGCATAATCAATCTTATAATGGATAATAATATGATAATAAGGTATGGAATCAATGATACGTTATCAGATAAAGCACATGCTAATGGAATGATAATACCAGCAATACCAAGAATAAGTAGTTCATACGCAAAATAATCCATTTTTCTATCATTATTAACAACACTGCTAACAATATATATGAGTGTGCGAGCGCCTAAATAAATCAGGAAAATGCTAGTTGTTGACATTGTAAGCGTAGAATAAATAGATTTATTTTAGTCGGTTTTTAGTCATGTGATGAAAGGGAAGGTGGTGTATGTATGAACCACCTTCCCTGAGATGCGTCATTTGAAATAAATAAACTTTTGTATATACATTTATTTAATGTACATTTGAGTCGTTCTGTTTTTATTGTATGGTTATTTCTGCATCGATAGTTCCTGCCGCATTAATCTTATTCGGCTGAGAAGATGATTGTATACTTTCCATTATTTCATTGAATATGGTTTCAAATTCATTTTCCATTATTTCTTGAGCTGACTTTTTTGTGGTATATTCCGATATAATGTCTTGCATTTCGTTGGAATAATGCTGACGCATTTCGACCTTTTTGTTGTACCGTTTTTGCACTTTCTTCATATGCGACGATAAAGGCTTATTAGTAGAAACCTTCTGACATTTCGATATCCTAGAAGATAGTTGTTTTGATTGTTTAAATATAAATACAATCTTTTTACTTGTAGATACCGAAGATGGTGCTGGCAGGATTACGCCTGTAATGCCAGTTATAGTAACTGTACTCCAATTTATATCGTCATTCCACGGTGATTCGGTTTCCAATATGCAATTCGTAACACCTTGGTATATATATTCTACAGAAGCGTCAATAAGGAATTTTGTTAGAACGGTTTCAATAAGTTTTGAGACAACACGCGCAACATCACCTAAACAATCATATTGGGAAAGGACATTATTGCTTGTAAACTCATACAAATTATCTATTTGTCCAATCCTATCTCTCCCTATCCACCTACCATCCAGCGGGTTATAGTGGCGGTAGTTGTAGTAGACGAGGGCGAGCTCTGCATCGTTGTACTCGCTGCTCCATTGGATGGGCTGGGTGACATCGCCAGAGGCGGTGACTGAGCCGTAGGGGGAGTAGGAGTAGGCGGTGCGGATGTAGCCGGCGGGCCCGAAGATTTCGCAGATGTTCTTGGTGAGATCCCAGCCGTAGGCGAACCAGGTGCCGTCCTTGCGGATGGCAAGGGGGCGGGTGGCGATGGGCTGGGTGGGGTCCCACGTGATGAACCAGAGCGCGGGGTGGCCGGCGCGGATGAGGTCGCAACAGGCGATTTGCAGGTAGCCACGGTAGATGTAGCGCTGATGAAGCGTAATACTACCGTTGGTTGTCACCTTCTTGGTGGCGCGGCGGCCATGGGTGTCGTAGCTGCATTCGATGACCGTTGCCTCGTCTTCACTGGTGAAGCGCACGGGGCGGTTTTCCGCGTTGTATTGCACACTCCAGATACCGGTGGCGGTCTTGACCAGCGTTTGGTTGCCATCTGCATCGAAGGTGGGAGCGAAGACCGCTTCCTCGTTCTCTTGGATGGAGGTATATTGATTGAGTTCATTCGCCGTGTACGTT
>CALCEC010000020.1 GCA_937900095.1 uncultured Bacteroidales bacterium
AATGACATGACCATACACACTATTAAAGAAAATGTTTTCATAACGATTGCTTTTTTATAAAAAACCATTACTTTAATCGGATATCCAGCCACTCCATGCCTTTCTTTCCACGTTTATCCTCATCGTACATACCTATTACCGACTCATGCGCCACATTCACCGGAAAGCGGAACACAAAGTACCTTGTTCCATATTCGTTCCACACTTTATCACCCAAAGAATAATCGGTATTAACCACCGTTCCCGGGAACCTTTCACCATCCACATCAAGATAGATTGACGGTCCGAAAGAGTAGTAGCCTTTTTCCCCATTACTCTTTCTTATACACACAAACGTCTCGTCATCATATTCCGCAACAAAAGCCACTTTGAAATCATCGTCACTGTTTCTGCATTCCGGCCAGTCGGTGACATTTGGCTGATTAAGGAAATTCTTGTAATACAGCCTGAACATATAGTCATGCGGGAAAACACTCTCCTTTTTTGCACCCTTACTGCTCAAGCCATACTCATTTCTTAAGGAATATGCGACAAACGGCATAACCTCGTGCAGTTGCTCCGGCGTTCCCAAGCTATATGCCTCTATGCTCCAGAGCGTGTCATTGGGTTCACAGTCCGCACCGCCCAAGGCATACATATTCACATAATGATTATATTCCGTTGTTCTTGTTATTATGCCCATGCTTGCCCGGTAAGCATATGTCGGAGATATATACCCGGCCGATGACAATGGTGAGGTCCTGCTGTTAGGGAGCGTCTCTTTTATACCCGAATTGCTGCAAGATTTATAATCCAACATAATACGCATATCACATGCCTGTCCCTCACTTGCCTTTATTGCACCGGAGAAGAGCAGTGATTTCTCCACAAGCCGGGCAAAGGTACAGAAGTCCATGTCGTCCGCGGCTATTGAATCATCGGCAGGGGACAATACAAAGGTTTTTCCTTTTATATCGTAATCCCCGTTGGAATTCCATTGCGTCACCACACTTGTGCCTTTTTTATTATCGGGAAGATATACATTCTTGTGTAATGCTGCGCAACCGGAACACAAAAGAGCAACCGTCACGGTCAAGGATACAAAATATATTCTTTTTTGAAACATACAATCTGATTATCAATATAAGGTTAGTTCAATGCTACAGAGAAGTAATTTTCAAAATAGCATATGAAGTTTATCTCAAACGGAACATTACAGGCAATGTAAAGCTTACATTAACAGCCTCGCCGCCTTGAGTACCCGGGTTCCATTTGGGCATTGCCATAATTACACGCACAGCCTCATCCTTGAGAGCATTTTCAGCAGCGGCACGCAGTGCCACTACCTCATCAGTACTCAAGACCTCGCCTTTCTCATTCTTGAATGTGGTAACCATAATCTTATCAAGTTCATTCTTTGAATTGGCCAGCATCTCCTCCTTCTGCGCAAGTGTACGTTTCATTATCACATTTTTCGCCCTCTCATCTTCCAGAAGCTTTTGTGCCTCTTCCAGTTCTTCGCGACGGCGATTGAGAATATTTTCCGAGGTACCATCCTTTTCAAGGACCGCCAACTTATTTTTCCACTCTTCAATGTGCTGCTCAAGTTCTTTACAATAGTTCTCGATACGTTCTATACCAGCCTTGTAACGTTCGATTTCTCTCGCAGTTTGCTCTGCAAGCGAGACTTCGGAATAATCAGAGGAGAAGTCAGACTTCACCACTTCGGCATTTGAAATGCTGCCGTCGGTCCTGACAACAAATCTCACAAAGACTCGACCTTGGCCGTTTATGTCACGCGCAGCCTTGGGGTATCTGACATTCATGCGGAGCCACTTCATGAATTCCGCCATTCCCCCGGGGAACTCAGGTGCCTTCTCGCATATCTGATAGATTTCCTCTCCATCGGCAGTGCGTTCCTCAACATTAAAGTCTACTGTAAACGGAAGATCCTCCTTCTTGCCATTGACTACGGGAGCGGGATTGCCCACAATGCCGGCATGAGAACCGGAAGATGTTGTAATGAATATTATACCATCCTTGTCCTTTGCATTGTATTTCTTGATATCAGCAGCCGACAGTTTATCTGTACCCATTGCTGTTATATTCTCAATCGTTGTGGGATCCAAGTCTTTCGGATTGCCCTCATATGGTTCGCCGTCAAGGATAACAGAAACATTAGCAGAACCCTCAAAAACAACATAACTATCCGCTATTTGCGTAAACGGTGCATCCACCTTCTGACCATTGACAATGAGACTCGGATTGCCCACAATGCCATCACCGGTTACTGTCCCATTATCTTTCTTCTCATTCTCTCTCTTTTCATTGTTTATCTTGCCATCGGACAACTTGAATTGGACAGGCAAGGTATACTGTACGTTCACAGGCTTGCCGCCCTGTGTTCCGGGATTCCATTTTGGCATTGAGGAGACTACACGTACTGCCTCATTATCGAGTGACGCATTGCCTACACTTCTAACCACTGAAACATCTGAAACTGAGCCGTCCTTTCTTACTACAAACTGCACAATAACCCGCCCCTCCTTGCCGGCAGCCTTTGCGTCGGCAGGATATTTGATATTGTCGGCAAGATACTTATACATTGCATACGTACCGCCGGGGAACTCGGGCTGGACCTCGACAACCTGATGAATCTTATCGGGGTTATCATCGGCAAGTTCATCCGAGGTATTGTCATAAATGTAGTCAATCTCAACACCTCCCATAACACGCTCGCCGCCAACATAAGGATTAGTAAGGTTCTGCAGTACTGACCTTGGGCCAAGAATCAGCTTAAAATCGGCCTTCTTGCTTTTGAAATATGAAGCATCGTTCTTCCACAGCTCACCATTGTTTACAGCATTTACAATACCGCACTCGCTGCACTTTACCGGACTCCGGAGAATTGTTGCATCATCGGCATAAATGCTGAATGTCATCACATTCTTATCCAGTTTAACATTCCTCAAAGGAACAACAAAGTAACCGGGTGCGTACCCTTCGCGGGCATTGTCGAACTCATCGGTCGTTCCACGGAAATAACCTACATTCTCTCCCTCTGCTCCCCTTATGTAAGCAATGCAGACACTCTCGTTGTTGCCGGTGCTCCCATCCATGTAACATAAATGGGCATACATCCATTCCTTGCCGGCCGGCAGCTTAAGAGAAGTCACTTTACTGTTTTTTTCTACACCGGAAATTGTGCCGTCTGAAACAATTTCATTAACTTTGCCGACAGGTTCGGCATTTGCATTCTCTGCTGTTGAGAACGAGAGCGCAGCAATTGCTGCAACCGGGAGTATGTACAAAGCCTTTGCACGACTCCACTTGTTTGATTTTTCTTTACACATCATAGTGATACGTTTTTTAGTTAAACTGTGATTAA
>CALCEC010000021.1 GCA_937900095.1 uncultured Bacteroidales bacterium
TTTGAAATTTAAACTGAAAAACAAAACACAATATGAAAAAGAGATTACTGACATTGTTATTTGCATTTGCCACCGTGTGTGGTTTTGCACAGGAGAATTCTGTGGTAACTGACTATCACTACCGTAGTGGTACCGTACATTTCAACGGGCAATTCACAAATGGCACATCGCAGGATTTTCCAAAGCAGATACTTCTCATTTTTGAGAATGAATTTACAAATACAGAGGTAAATTCTCTTGTTAAAGTAGATGCAGACGGAACATTTGCAAGCGATGTATATGTGCCACACAGTACAACAGTATATCTGCGTGCCGATAGTTACACCGGTTCGCTCCCCAACGACCTCTATTTCTTTGTAGGCGACACTGTGACACTCTCTGTAGATGTGGCAGCACGCAGCACTTCCGTAGCACCCGGCAGCATTTGTTACTGGGTAGATCGTTGCCGTCCCATAATCGTGGAACCTTATGCCAAGAGTCCTTATGGTGACTTGAGCGAATATTCACGCATATACAAGCAAGGACGCAAGGCTGTGGAGGACTATTGCCGCAACACGGGCAAGGTTATGGAAAAGGTGATGAAGGATATTGACGAAGGGTGCTTTGTTCTCCCCGCAGATATCAACCCCATTGCTGCCGAAATAATAAAGAACGATGCAATTTACGAAGGTCTGTATATGATGATGTCTTTACGGAGTATGTACAACTATACGGCCTTTTATCCTGAATTCGATTCAATCAGCGGCCACACTGTTCCTGTGAAGAACGAGGCTTTTGAACCTCTTGACAACAAATGGTTTCATAAGTTCCTTAAAAAACATGAAAAAAGACTTCTCGACAATCCTATGGCGCTGTTATATTCAGTGGCTGGCCCTCTTGTGAATTGTGCGGAATTCGGTATTTATGAAGAGCTCAAATTCTATTCAAACGAGATAGTGTTGCCTGTTACAAGCAACACCCCTCAAGAAATAGAAGACTATGCTTTTGACTTTGTTATGCCCGCCGACTACGATACGCAATTCTTGCAGGCTGTGCTCCCGATGCGTAACGACACTCTCTTGACCGTGAGTGATTATTGGAGGCTGGCTATGGAGTCTTCCTCAAAAGGGACAGGGCTGACACCCAATAGCTTTATGGTGCAATGGTGTATGATGCGTGCTATATTCGGTTTTAAAATAAAAGAGCACGAGAATACACCCGACTATGTGGCATCCTATGTGGCGGGTACCATGCCGTATATCACAAGCCCCATAATAAGCCATCACTTTATAAGGGCCTATCGCGAGTTTGTGAAAAAGTTTGAGATAAAGACAACACCCGAGGAAAACCTTGCCTTCGACCCAGTGATACAACGCATTATAGCTCCATACAAAGGTAATGTACTTTTTCTCGATTTCTGGAATATGGGATGTGGTCCCTGCCGTGCAACTATGATGGAGCAACGCAATTTCATAAAGGATATGCAAGGGAAGCCCGTAAAGTTCCTGTATATCACCGAGGATAAGTATCGCGAATCATCGGAAGAGTGGCTTGGCAAAACATACATTGAAGGAGAACACATATACATCAGTAGCAAAGATTGGGAGTACCTTCAGGCAAAACTTCGTTTTATAGGCATTCCATTCTCTTGCATCATAGATATGAATGGCACGTTGCACCGCGACATGAACCACACAATGGTAATTGAATATCTGCCTCGATAATGGCTACGTAAACGAGTAAAAGGAGAAAACAGGCATTTCTGAACATGAAAACAACGAAATGACAACTTCCGGTAAAAGAAAAACTCTTTTTGGAAATTTAAACAGATTCTTATAGTGTCAGTACAACAAACTTTCTTCCCGAACGTTTGTATTTCAGTATTGCATAGTAAAAGACTATAATTATGAGGATATCAGAGATTAAAGGGAGGGAAATTTTAGACTCGCGTGGAAATCCCACAGTTGAGGCCGAAGTTGTACTGGAGAATGGTGTGATAGGGCGTGCTTCTGTACCGTCGGGTGCGTCTACCGGTGAAAATGAGGCGCTGGAGTTGCGTGATAGAGACAGACATCGCTATAATGGCAAAGGGGTGTCAAAAGCCGTTGCCAATATAGGCGAACGTATAGCACCGTTATTACGCGGATGTAATGTATATGACCAGCGGGGCTTGGACTGCAAGATGATTGAACTTGACGGCACACCAACCAAAAGCACTCTTGGCGCCAATGCCATATTGGGAGTATCATTGGCTGTTGCGCGCGCTGCGGCAAAGGCTTGCGGTATGCCTCTGTATCGTTATATCGGTGGTGTCAACGCCCATGTGTTGCCGGTTCCCATGATGAACCTGCTCAATGGAGGACGCCACTCGGATGCTCCTATTGCATTCCAGGAGTTTATGATACGCCCTATTGGTGCCGGCAGCATACGTCAGGCCGTACAGATGGGTGCCGAGGTCTTCGGTGCACTCAAGAACGTGCTGAAGAAAGACGGTTATAGCACCGGAATTGGCGATGAGGGTGGTTTTGCTCCGGGACTAAAAAGTGCGGAAGAGGCTTTGGATGTACTGGTTCATGCTATCAAGACAGCCGGCTATACCCCGGGAACAGATATCACATTGGCTCTTGACTGCGCTGCATCGGAATACCATCGCGACGGAGTGTATGACTATACGCTTTTTGAAGGCCCCAAGGGGCATAGGCGTACATCCTGGGAGCAGGTTGACTATCTTGAACATCTTATCGGAAGATACCCTATCGACTCTATCGAGGACGGTATGGGCGAGAATGATTGGGAGGGATGGACTATGCTTACCCAACGTATCGGTAACCGTTGCCAACTTGTGGGTGATGACCTTTTTGTAACCAACGTCAAGTACCTGTGCAAAGGTTTAGAACAGAAATGCGCCAATAGCGTGTTGGTGAAGGTCAACCAGATTGGAACACTTACCGAGGCTCTCGATACCATTGAACTGGCGCGTCGTAATGGCTACTCTACCATCATCAGCCACCGTTCGGGCGAAACCGAGGATACTACAATTGCAGATATTGCAGTGGCTGTAAACGCCGGACAGATAAAGACCGGTTCAATGAGCCGCAGCGACCGCACAGCCAAATATAATCAACTGATACGTATTGAAGAGGAGTTGCGAGGTACGGCACGCTATGGAGTGCAGTAACTACTTTATTTTTTTCACGGGCGTGTAGAAAATGTAGTGCCGCTGCGATACGATTTCTACGAATGCACTTGCCGAATTGAGCTGCCCGATAGCCGGGAATGTTGTGAACAAGTGAGTAAAAGCATAAACAGGTTTTATATTTTTCTTTTTGCGAAGTTTTACTATCTTTGCAATGCCGTATTGACGGCAAGACATATTGATTGTTCTTATTTTACCGCTAAACTACCACTTTAAAGTAAAGATGAACAAAACACACACAGAAGAACTTACACCATAAGGTGTAGGCTCTTATTAGCGTGTGTGTGGGCTGTGGTAGGCCTAGCGGTAAACTATTTGAGTCTGCACCTTTTTTTGTGCCCTCTCGGATAGCATAAGTTATGGCTTAATAATTAACCGCAAATACTACCATTATGAAAACAAGAACATTATTTATGGCTCTATCTGTAGCCCTTTTACACTCCTGCATGACACCACTGCATTATTATCAGGTATATGATGTAGAGACAGAGGGGTTACAAAGCGACAAACAAGCCGTTTTATTCAGCAATGATGACTGCGATATTGCTTATGACTTATGGGGCGAGGCAGGAAATTCAGGTTTCTTCTTCAGAAACAATACCGATAAAGACATTTATATTGACCTTACCCGCTCTTTCTTTATCCGCAACGGTATTGCTTATGACTACTTCGCAGACGCAGAGTACACACACAGCATTACATCGACGACATCTTCAGCAGCAGCCCTCTCCGCTTCATTCACCCAGCTTTGGTATGAATTACCAATGTGGACTCCTACCGTAGTTACGCGAGGTGCGCAGCTCTCGGCAAGTGGCAGTACAGGCACAACAAGCAGCGTGACAACACGTGAGGCGAAATTTATATGCGTTCCTGCATATTCAGCAAAGTTCATTGCCGGGTTCAATATTTCCGATTATATATACAAGGAGTGTGGCAACGACAAATTCAACAGGCCGAAACTCAAATCAGAGCACATTACATTCAGCAGGGAAAAAAGCCCTCTTGTATTCCGTAATAGGATATGCTATTATGTCGGTAACTCTGAAGAGGTTGCAACGATAGACAACTCTTTTTGGATAAGCGGATTTACAAACTTCAACGGTAAGGAGTTCTTCATTACCCATAGTGAAGAGGACTGCGACAACTCTTCTATCTTATCGAAAGTGAAAGTACATAAATACAGGTCAGCAAATAAGTTCTATAACAAGTATCAGTTCGCACAGCCTAAAACTTCCCCATTTTACTATTGATAAGATACCGCTTTCTGCTGTAAACATTGTTTTTTACCCCATAACCTGGTTACTCTACCTTCGCGTTGCGCAAATTAAGCAGTGCTCATTGCGTGTGTGAGCAAGCTCGCACCTATTCGTTTGAGTTCCCTCGTCGCTTCGTCCTGTCGGAACCGCAGGTCGCCGTCCTAAGGGGCTAAAGGCAATGACAATTCCGAGATTTGGTTGAATTTACATCGAACTCACATTAATATCGTATACACAAAATAGAGCCTGTTGTACCTCTTGACTTTCTCGCTGTCTATAAGTAGTTGTATACCCTCTTTAGGCAGGGTCTTCAGCTCAAGGGCGTCGTCATCGTTTATCAGGTACTTGCGGAGGTCGCTCACTGCAACATTGTAGAGAGCCTGTCCGTCCTTGCTGTCACGCTTCCATATTCTTTGGCACACATCCTCCTTGAGCAGCCTGTATTCAGGGGCTGATTCGGCAAGTATCTCAAGCAGCAGCACCTTATTGCCTGTGACAGGAATGCAATCTCCGTTCCTGCGGTATATGACATTGTTGTTGAAATCGATGCAACTGTTGCCTATGAAGTGCAGTTTCTGTATATAACGGATTTTTTTCCTGACGTATGAGACTGTCACAAACAGGAGTCCCACGATTACCAACAGGGCAATCTGCGGCCATGCTATCCACTGCATGTTACTGATGACAACAGCATTGCTTATGGCAACCTTGCCAATAAGCATTCCATGGTCGCATATACCTACGCCCACGGTGTCGGTGGCGAACCCCTCGACAATGCGGTTTCTCCTCACTTCCCTTACCGGGGCATTGATGTTCATCGAGTCTTTTGTGGGGAACATCTCTTTCAGATCCCTTATATGCAGTTCGGTTGCAGTCACCGCTTCGAAGCCAATGCCAAGCAGCACCGCCCTGAACAACGAGTCCGTAATGGAGCATGAATAGTGCTCGCCCCTTAAGAGCGCGCTCTCGAGGTTCTTTGACAGCCAGAAATTGAGATTCTCACGTGGAAAATACTTTGTAGATATTTCTATTGTATCATCCTTTGAGTACATGGTGGTTACGGGCTTGTCCTGCTCGTAGTTGTAACGTCCCATACGCTGCAAGCCAAGAATCTTTTGTATGGAGTCGCCCCAAAAGGGTGCTTCATCATTGAAACGCTCGTTTATACGGCTGTAAATGCTCTCTTTGCTGTCGTTGAAGTTATAAACGTAGGAAAGAGCAAGCAATGCAACCGAGAGTACAAGGTATATAAATATATTTCTCTTTGGAATATCCATTGTTTCGTCACCAATGTTCAATTTATGCCGGCAAAAATACATTTATATCGCTTAAAACGAAAATTTGGGAGAATGTTTTTAGAAATATGAACAGCTTCTTTGGTAGGCAGGAGCGTGTATGATGTGTTTATCTTGCAATAGTCCTTCACTTGAAGGAAAAAAATAGTGCGCCGTTTTTGCGGCGCACTATTTTATCGATTAGCAGTCTATTACTTCGCAACAGACTCAAGACGCTTGAGGATTGAGAAGATGAAGATAGCCGATACAAGGCAGATTGCGATGAGGACACCCCATACAACATAAAGCTCTGTCTTGTCCCAAAGCATACCCGGGATTGAGATAAGGAAGTTACCGATAGCAGTAGCCACGAACCAGCCACCCATCATCATTCCCTTGTACTTTGGAGGTGCAACCTTGCTCACAAAAGAGATACCGATTGGAGAGAGGAGCAACTCGGCAACAGTCAACACAAGGTATGTGCTGATGAGCCAGTTTGGAGAAACCAAAGTAGCTGTACCTGCCTCCAAAGCAACCTTCTGCTCAAGAGGAGATACAAGACCCATTGAACCTACGAGGAGGATAACGAAAGCTGAGGCGGCAACAAGCATACCCAAACCGATCTTCATTGGTGAAGAGGGCTCTTTACCCTTCTTTGCAAGAGCACCGAACACAAGCATGATGATTGGTGTCAATGCAACAACGAAGCAAGGATTGAACTGCTGGAAGATAGGAGCCTCAACCTGAACAGAACCCTCAACAGTCATAGCTCTGTAAACGAGAACACCGCCTGCGGCAACAAAGAGAGCTGCAGCAATGAGCTTGCCCTTCATTGTCTTTGACTGGAAGATGTTGAGAACACCGTAAACAACAATGATTACACAAACAAGGTTCCAGATGCTTCTTGTGTCAGCAAAGCTGAATGACTTGCTGAGGAAAAGGCTCATGAAACCGCTCTCTGAAGTAGCTGTGTATTCACGTGCGAACTGGTTCATTGTGATACCGTTCTGGTGGAATGCCATCCAGAAGAAGATAACCACTGCGAACACAAGGCAAAGGCAAATGATACGCTCCTTTGTCTGCGCAGGAGTAAGCTGCTCTTCTACTACCTCTGTAGCACCCTTTGCTGCAACCTTTGCACGGTCGGCGTGAGCGAATGTGCTGCGGAATGCGTAATAGATAATGATTGAAACAATCAATGACACACAAGCAACAGCAAATGCAAAGTGATAAGAATCGGCCTTAGAAACGCCATACTCAGCCTGCATCCAAGCCATGATACCCAGAGCGGCAGCAGCTGCAAACATAGAACCGATGTTGATTGCCATGTAGAAGATGCTGAAACCCTCGTCACGCTTTGCAGCGTACTTTGGCTCGTCGTACAGGTTACCTACAAGTACCTGGAGGTTACCCTTGAAAAGACCGGTACCGACGCACACGAACAAAAGTGCAAGCGCCATAACGCCAAGAGCCACAGTACCTGCGCCAAGAGGCAATGCAAGCAGGAAGTAACCCAAGAACATTACAAGGATACCGATTGTTACCATCTTACCGAAACCGAACTTATCGGCGAGCATACCACCGAAAAGAGGCACGAAATAAACTACACCCAGGAAGATAGCCTGGATAGTACTTGAGGTTCCCATTGAGAAACCGAAGTTGTCCTGCAAAAAGAACAGGAACACAGCCAACATGGTGTAGTAGCCGAAACGCTCACCAGTGTTGGCAAGGGCCAACGCCCATAGACCTTTAGGATGTCCTTCGAACATAGATTAAAAAATTAAAAGTTAATAAATCTGCATCACAAAAGCGCCTGAAATACGACATCCGGAACAATCGGTATTACCGCAATGAAAAATCATCTTTTACACATTCTACCGGACCCCAATACGTAAACTTTGCATCGCCCTGAAAAGCGGGCAATGGCGCAGACGCCAAAAATTGAGCGCAAATATAACAAAAAAAGAGCAATTTTCAAAGTGATATACGCAATTAAATATTTATTATCAATTATTATTTATAGCATCTTGCCCAAGATGCCAGACAACACAGACACATGGTATCAAGAGTAAAACAAAGCGCTGCCATTCGCCACTATTTGAAGTAAATTTGTCTAATTTCGATTAAGGAAGAAAACAACACGAAAGATCAATATAAGCTCTTCGGATAAACTCAGAGCCAGCGCATTGTTCCCGAACGAAACCCACAATCTTAAAAGAGAAAAAAATTAATGTTACACAAAAGATAAATACATCTATTTACTTAAGTAACAATAAATTATAATTTAATACGCAAACAATTGTTAACCCTAACGGAACAAATACACAGAATAGACTCCAAAAGTGCGCCGCAATCATTATCCACTACATAAACGACAAGTATCAAATACATTATAAATAAACTGATTATAGTTAAAACATAAACACTCACTGTAAACATCGCACGAAAACAAATCCTTGACACCACACGAAATTACCTCTTTTATTTTGCCTTTCGCGTTATTTATATTATCTTCGCACAATAATTGGAACAAACAAAAACTACATAAAATGAGCGATCAGAGGTATATGATGCGTGGTGTGTCGGCATCGAAAGAGGATGTGCACAACGCCATAAAGAACATTGACAAGGGACTCTACCCTAAAGCTTTCTGTAAAATAATCCCGGACATTCTGGGCGGTGACCCCGAATACTGCAACATAATGCACGCCGACGGTGCCGGAACAAAATCTTCACTCGCATATCTCTACTGGAAAGAGACCGGTGACATAAGCGTGTGGAAAGGTATTGCGCAGGATGCACTGATAATGAACATCGACGATCTGCTGTGCGTGGGCGCAACAGACAACATCCTTGTCTCATCAACCATAGGCCGCAACAAACTGCTGGTTCCGGGAGAGGTAATCTCGGCCATCATCAACGGCACAGACGAGTTGCTTGCCGAACTGCGTGAGATGGGCGTGGGCGTTTACGCAACAGGCGGTGAGACAGCTGACGTGGGCGACCTCGTACGCACAATCATCGTTGACAGCACCGTCACCTGCCGCATGAAGCGCAGCGACGTCATCGACAATGCGAACATCAGCGGCGGCGATGTAATCGTGGGCCTTGCATCTTACGGCCAGGCAACATACGAGAAGGAGTACAACGGCGGCATGGGCAGCAACGGACTGACATCGGCACGTCATGACGTGTTCAGCAAGTACCTTGCCGAGAAATACCCCGAGAGCTTTGACAGCGCCGTGCCCCAGGAGCTTATCTATTCAGGCGGCCTGAAACTGACAGACAGCGTCGAGGAGTCTCCGCTTGATGCAGGAAAGCTCGTCCTCTCACCCACAAGAACGTACGCACCTATCGTAAAGAAGATACTCGATGCCCTGCGTCCCGAAATCCACGGAATGGTACACTGCTCGGGCGGCGCCCAGACAAAAGTGATGCACTTTGTCGAGAACAAGAGAGTGATAAAGGACAATCTCTTCCCCATTCCACCGCTGTTCAAGACAATCAAGGAGCAGAGCGGCACCGACTGGGCCGAGATGTACAAGGTATTCAATATGGGCCACCGACTCGAGGTTTATGTAAAACCCGAGCACGCCGAGGAAATCATCGCCATTAGCAAGAGCTTCGGTGTCGAGGCACAGATTGTAGGCCGTGTAGAGGATGCCGAGAAGAACGAACTTATCATCGAGAGTCCTTACGGAACTTTCAGATATTAATATATTTATGCTCTGTGCACGTGCACGGGGCATAAATTGCATAAACAGACAATGGAGAACAATTCACTACTCAACAAACTCAACGACCTTGAAGCAAGGTTCCAGGAGGTATCTACCCTTATAACTGACCCTGCCGTAGTAGCCGACATGAAGCGCTACGTAAGGCTAAACAAGGAGTACCGCGAACTGGAACAGATTCTTGATGCCCGCAAACGTTACATACAGCTGCTGACATCATTGAGTGACGCGAAGGATATCCTCGCTAACGAGAGCGACCAGGACCTCCGCGAGATGGCACGTGAGGAGATTGAGATGTGCGAGACCGAAATCCCCAAGACCGAGGAGGAGATAAAGCTGCTGCTTATCCCTGCCGACCCGCAGGACGACAAGAATGCAATCCTTGAAATACGTGGTGGCACAGGAGGCGACGAGGCGGCAATCTTCGCCGGAGACCTGTTCCGCATGTACAGCAAATACTGCGAGAGCAAGGGGTGGAGAATAGAGGTATCGAGCTGCAGTGAGGGAACATCGGGCGGCTACAAGGAGATCATCTGCACCGTCAGCGGCGAGAAGGTATACGGAACACTCAAATACGAATCGGGAGTACACCGCGTGCAGCGTGTCCCTGCAACCGAGACACAGGGCCGTGTACACACATCGGCAGCATCGGTAGCCGTACTGCCCGAGGCCGAGGCCTTTGACGTGGAAATAACCGAGAGCGCCATAAAGTGGGATACATTCCGCTCAAGCGGTGCCGGCGGACAGAACGTGAACAAGGTAGAGTCGGGAGTGCGCCTGCGCTATCCGTGGCTCAACCCCGAGACAAACCAGATGGAGGAGATACTCATTGAGTGTACCGAGACACGCGACCAGCCCAAGAACAAGGAGCGTGCACTGGCGCGCCTGCGCACTCTCATATACGACCGCGAGCACCAGCGTTACGCCGACGATATCGCAAGCAAGCGCAAGACAATGGTGTCCACAGGAGACCGCTCGGCAAAGATACGCACATACAACTACCCGCAAGGCCGCATCACCGACCACAGAATAAACTACACTATATATAACCTCAATGCATTTGTCAACGGCGACATACAGGATTGCATAGACCATCTGATTATTGCCGAGAATGCCGAGAGGATGAAGGAACAGGAATTATAACAGATAAAAAATATTGGCCATGAACAGACAAGAACTTATTAAACAGATTAAAGAGAAGCGTTCATTTCTTTGCGTAGGTCTTGACGGCGACATCAAGAAGTTGCCGGTACACCTCAAGGAGAACGAGGATGCTGTTTTTGAATTCAACAAGGCTATCATCGATGCTACTGCACCCTACACTGTTGCCTACAAGCCGAACCTCGCATTCTACGAGGCATGCGGCGTGAAAGGCTGGATAAGCTTCGAGAAGACCGTCAACTACATCAAGGAGAACTACCCCGAGATTTTCATCATAGCTGACGCGAAGCGTGGTGACATAGGCAACACATCATCGCTCTATGCACGTTCATTCTTCGAGGAGATGAAGGTTGACTCAATCACAGTGGCTCCTTATATGGGCGAGGACAGCGTGAAGCCTTTCCTTGCATACGAGGGCAGTTGGGTCATCGTCCTTGCACTGACATCCAACCCGGGCTCACACGACTTCCAGCTCACAAAGGACGAGAACGGTACAATGCTGTTCGAGAATGTTCTCGAGACATCACAGAAATGGGGAAGCGACGAGAACATGATGTATGTTGTAGGTGCTACACAGGGGAAGTCTTTCGAGAATGTACGCCGTATCGTGCCTAACCACTTCCTGCTCGTTCCCGGCGTAGGCGCTCAGGGCGGTTCACTTGAGGAGGTCTGCAAGTATGGCATGAACAGCGACTGCGGTCTGCTTGTAAATGCCAGCCGCGCAATCATCTTCGCCGACAGCACCGAGAACTTTGCAGCTGTAGCGGCCGAGAAGGCACACGACTACCAACAGCAGATGGAACGCGAGCTCAAGGCAAGAAATATTATCTAAAGTGTTCAAATTCACACCTTGTGATATAAATTATTCAAAAACACAACTCTAATTTGCGCGGAATGGTTATCTTCGCAATAATAGAAGACAAACATAACGATTATGAAATTCACAGCAAAACAGATAGCATCGTTCATTGGCGGTGAGGTTGTAGGCAACGAGAATGCCGAAATATACACATTCGCCAAGATTGAAGAGGGTGTTCCAGGAGCATTGTCATTCCTGGCGAACCCCAAGTATGCCGAGTACATCTACACTACCCAATCATCGGTGGTGCTTGTAAACCGCGACTTCGAGCCCAAGGGCGAGATATCTGCGACCCTCATAAAGGTTGACAATGCATACGAGAGCCTTGCAAAGCTCATGATGATGTACGAGGCTGCAAAGCCCAAGAAGACAGGCATCAGTTCACTTGCTTCAATTGCCCAGAGCGCAAAGATTGGCGAGAACTGCTACATCGCTCCTTTCGTTGTCATCGGCGAGGGTTGTGAGGTGGGCGACAACTGCTGCATCCACGACGGCGTTTCCATTGGTGACGGTGCAAAGGTAGGCAGCGGATGTATACTGTATGCACACGTTACCATCTACCACGACTGCCGTGTAGGCAACGACTGTATACTGCACAGCGGATGCGTCATCGGTGCCGACGGTTTCGGCTTTGCCCCAACTGCCGACGGCTACAACAAGATACCGCAGACAGGTATCGTGGTCATCGAGGACAATGTGGAGATAGGTGCCAACAGCTGTGTCGACCGCGCGACAATGGGTTCTACAATAATCCACAGCGGAGTGAAGCTTGACAACCTTGTACAGATAGCACACAATGACGAGATAGGCAGCCACACAGCCATGGCAGCCCAGGTTGGTGTTGCAGGCTCTACAAAGATAGGTCAGTGGTGTATCTTCGGCGGCCAGGCAGGTATCTCCGGCCACAGCACCATCGGTGACCGCACCACAGTGGGCCCGCAGTGCGGAACTATCGGTAACCTCAAGGGCGGCGAAACACTGTTGGGTGCTCCTGCAATGGATGCAAAAGAGTATATCCGCGCCATGGCATATGTGAAGCGCCTGCCCGACATGGACAAGAAAATAAAACAGCTTACAAGGGAACTTGAAGCATTAAAGAACAAATAACAACACTTCTATGAGCAAACAGAAGACACTAAACGGAAGTTTCTCACTGTTCGGTAAGGGACTGCACACAGGACTCAGCCTGACAGTGACATTCAACCCGGCACCCGAGAACTACGGATACAAGATACAGCGTATTGACCTCCCCGGAGAACCTATCATCGATGCCATTGCCGAGAATGTTACCGAGACGACACGCGGTACAGTCCTCACAAAGGGCGAGGCACGTGTGAGCACTGTAGAGCACGCCATGGCAGCACTCTTCGCTTTGGGTATCGACAACTGTCTGATGCAGGTAAACGGTCCCGAGTTCCCTATCCTTGACGGTAGCGCAATACATTATGTCGAGAACATCGAGCGCATAGGTATCAAGGAGCAGAATGCCGAGAAGGACGTATTCGTGATAAAGTCAAAGATAGAGATTAAGGACGAGAATACAGGCAGCTCAATCATCATCCTCCCCGACGAGGCTTTCAGCCTGAACGTGCTTGTACACTATGACAGCGACTTCCTCTACAACCAGTATGCGACACTTGAGGACATGGAGGATTTCAAGAGCGAGATAGCATCGAGCCGTACATTCGTATTCGTGCGCGAGTTGGAGCCGTTGCTCAACCTGGGTCTCATCAAGGGTGGTGACCTTGATAACGCTATTGTCATTTATGAGCGCCAGATGCCTCAGGACAAGTTCGACAAGCTTACCGACATGCTCGGCACTCCACGTATGGATGCCACAAGACTGGGTTACCTCAACCACAAGCCACTCGTTTGGAACAATGAGCCGGCACGTCACAAGCTGCTTGACATTATCGGTGACCTTGCCCTAATAGGCAAGCCCCTTCAGGGCCGCATCATCGCAACATGTCCGGGACACACCATCAACAACAAGTTCGCGCGAGCAATGCGCAAGAACATCCGCGAGCATCAGGTGCAGGCGCCTGTATACAACCCGAACACAGAGCCGGTAATGGACATCAACCGCATCAAGCAGCTGCTGCCCCACCGCAGCCCTATGCTCCTCATTGACAAAGTGATAGAGTTGGGGTCAAACAATATTGTCGGCATAAAGAATGTCACAATGAACGAACCGTTCTTTGCAGGACATTTCCCCGACGAGCCTGTTATGCCGGGTATCTTCCTCATTGAAGCGATGTCACAATGCGGTGCATTACACACGCTCAACATGCTTGACGACCCAAGCAAATACTCTACATACTTTGTAAAGATTGACAAGGTTACATTCTACAACAAGGTTGTACCGGGAGATACCCTTATCTTCAAAATAGAGCAGACCGCCCCACTCCGTCACGGACTGGCAATGATGAAAGGATATGTATTCGTAGGTGAGAAGCTCGCAGCAGAAGCACAGTTTACAGGACAGATAATTAAGAACAAGGAATAAAATACTACAACTATGATAAGTCCATTGGCACATATTCACCCGGGTGCAAAAATAGGTGAGAACTGCACCATCGAGCCATTCGTTTACATCGAGGACAATGTTGTCATCGGTGACAACTGCCACATCATGGCACATGCGTCAATACTCAGCGGCACACGAATGGGCAACAACAACAAGATATATCATGGCGCCGTGATTGCAGCAACTCCACAAGACCTCAAGTTTGTGGGCGAGGAGACTACAGCAGAGATCGGCGACAACAACATGATCCGTGAGAACGTGACCATCAGCCGCGGTACAGCCTCAAGAGGCACAACCATTGTGGGCAGCAACAACCTGCTGATGGAGAACTCACACATCGGTCACGACAGTATAGTGGGCAGCGGATGTATCATCGGCAACTCTACAAAGATTGCCGGCGAGGTGACAATCCACGACTATGCCATCCTCAGTGCATGTGTGCTCGTACACCAGTTCAGCAACATCGGAAGCTATGTAATGATACAGGGCGGAAGCCGCCTGAACAAGGACGTTCCTCCTTATATTATAGTAGGCCGTGAACCGGCACGTTACAGCGGACTCAATATCATCGGTCTTCGCCGTCGAGGTTTCAGCAACGAGACAATCAAAAGCATACACGAGGCCTATCGTGAGATCTACGAGAGCGGCACTATCGTTTCGACAGCAGTTGCACGCATCAAGGAGAAGGGCAATATAACTCCAGAGGTTGAGTACATCCTCAACTTCATCGAGAAGATTTCAGAGAGAGGCATTATTGGCTAAAGAAGCAAAACAAGCACCTTAGGATAATCATTAAAAAATACAGATATGGTATACAAATTCAGACTCTTATCGGATGAAGTGGATGATTTCAGAAGAGATATTGAGATAGATTCTGACGCTACCTTCATTGAGCTCCACAAGGCTATCCTTGAGTCAGTGGGCTACCCCGATGACCAGATGACCTCATTCTTCATCTGCAACGAGAAGTGGATAAAGGAAATCGAGATTACCCGTGAGGACATGGGAAGCATGTCCGAGGAGGAGAACTACATCATGGACGAGACTGTAATCGGCGACCTTGTCGAGGAAGAGAAGCAGAAGCTGATGTACGTGTTCGACCCGATTGCCGACAGAGTGTTCTACATGGAGCTTAGCAAGATTGAGTTCGGCAAGGACATTGATGCCCCCGTATGTACACGCAGCGTGGGTGATGCTCCTGCACAGATGCTCGACTTCGAAGAGCTGATGAGCAAGAACCCTGTCGTTGCTGCCAGCGACGAGTTCAGCGAGGACTTCTATGGAAGCGACGAATACAATGACGACGACCTTGATCCCGAAGGCTATGACATGGGCAATGTCAGTGACATGAGTTCAATCGACGACCTGTACTGATAAAACCCACATACACAGACTATGAATAGCCTGGTTGTACTTATTGGCCCTACCGCAGTTGGCAAGACCGATACAAGTCTTGCCATAGCGTCATATCTGGGCTGCCCCATAATCTCTGCCGATTCACGACAGATGTACAAAGGCATGGAGATTGGTACAGCCATGCCCACTGAAGACGAACTTGCCCGACAAAAGCACTATTTTGTCGGGCAGCTTTGTCCCGGTGACTATTACAGCGCTGCCCGCTTTGAAGAGGAGGTGCTGTCACTTCTTGAGAAGGAGTTTCCCCACCACCCCACGATGCTCATGTCCGGCGGCTCGATGATGTACATCGACGCCGTGTGCAACGGAATAGATGACATTCCTACTGTCGACGATATCACACGCGCCACAATCCTTGAGAAATATGAGCGCGAGGGCCTTGAGAGCCTTGCCGCCGAGTTGCGCATCCTTGACCCGGAGTACTACAGCGAGGCAGATATAAAGAACCCGAAGCGCGTAATGCACGCTCTTGAGATATGCTACATGACCGGCAAGCGTTACAGCAGTTTCCGCAAGAGACAGAAGAAAGAGCGCCCTTTCAACATAATCAAGATTGGGTTACAACGCGACAGGGAAGAACTCTACGAGCGCATAAACAGACGTGTGGACATGATGATTGAGCAAGGACTCATTGAAGAGGCAAAGAAGTTCTACCACCTCAAGCACCACAACTCACTGAACACCGTAGGCTACAAGGAGATCTTCAAATACCTTGACGGGGAATGGACACTACCCTTCGCAATAGAGAAAATAAAACAGAACACACGTATATACTCCCGCAAGCAGGTCACATGGTACCGCAAGGACGAAGAGATAACATGGTTCCACCCCAGTGACATCGAAGGGATAATAAAGCTAATCGAGAGCAGGATTGCAGCTCAATAGTCAATAACCAAAAACAAACACCAACACAAATGTTAAAGAAACTATTTGGTTTTGACTCTACCAAAACTACAATCAGAACAGAGATTCTTGCCGGTATAACGACATTCCTCACCATGTCGTATATTCTGGCTGTGAACCCCGACATCTTCAGTGCTATCAAGGACAATCCTATGCCTGCCGGTGCTGTATTTACTGCCACCGCCCTTGCAGCCATAATCGGTTGCGTGGCCATGGCATTCATCGGCAAGCTGCCATTCGGTCTTGCTCCCGGCATGGGACTCAATGCATTCTTTGTATTCACTGTCTGCAACGCCATGGGCTACTCTTGGCAGTTTGCACTCACAGCAGTGTTCATTGAAGGTATCATATTCATCATTCTTACTGTTACCAACCTGCGTACAGCAATTGTAAACGCAATCCCGGCCAACCTACGCTATGCCATAGGTTGCGGTATCGGACTCTTCATAGCCTTCGTCGGCTTGCAGAAGGGCGGTGTCATCGTTGACGACGACGCTACACTTGTGAATCTCGGTAACATAACAAGCGGTGCAGCCCTGCTCACAATCATAGGATTGTTCATCACGGGCTTCCTCTATGCAAAGAATGTACGCGGCGCATTGCTTCTGGGTATTCTCGTAACAACTCTCATCGGCATTCCAATGGGAGTAACCGACTTCAAGGGCGTAGTATCTACACCAGAGTCAATAGCCCCGATTTTCTGCCAGTTCGAGTGGAGCAATATTTTCACACTTGATATGCTTGTTGTAGTTTTCACATTCCTCTTCATTGACATCTTCGACACTATCGGAACACTTATCGGAGTATGCACCAAGGCGAACCTTATAGACAAGGACGGTAACATCTACCGTATCACTCCAGCCTTTATGGCAGATGCCATCGCTACCACCGCCGGTGCAATGTTGGGAACATCAACCACGACAACATACGTTGAGAGTGCTGCCGGCGTTGACCAGGGTGGCCGTTCAGGCCTTACTGCATTTGCTGTTGCCTGCTGCTTTGCAGTGACATTGTTCTTCTCACCGCTATTCCTATCCATTCCTTCATCGGCTACAGCACCTGTGCTTATCCTTGTGGGACTCATGATGATTGAGCCGATAAAGAAGATACCTTTAAACGAGTTCACAGAGTCTATACCGGCATTCATCTGCATCATCATGATGCCGCTCACCTACTCTATCTCACACGGTATCCTCTTGGGTATGATTAGCTATGTCGCAATTAACATGCTCTGCGGCAAGTTCAAGAATATAACAATAATGATGTATATCCTTGCAGTACTGTTTGTACTCAAGTATATATTCCTGTAAAAGACATCAATGTACATATGAATAAAACGACACCTGAACAGGTGTCGTTTTATTTAACGTGAGTTCGATATAAGCAAAATCAAATCGCGAACCTGTCATCCCAACAGAGCGTAGCGACGAGGGATCTCTGAATCCGCGAATAATGAGATTTTTTCGGGCAAAGCCCTCAACAACACGTCTCACACAAGGTTGACTTTGGCCCCTACGGGCGTCGATCTTCGATTCGGAATGACAAAACAAAGTTTTGTTATCGACGAGTTTTGCAGCAATAGGTCAAACATAGCATAGCCGTAGGTTATGCCGTTTGGGTTGCGAAAAGCAAAACGAGTCAATGA
>CALCEC010000022.1 GCA_937900095.1 uncultured Bacteroidales bacterium
TTCCTAAATCACTCAACTTTTTGCTTAGCCCCCAGACTTTGCCGGTGAGCCGAAAAGTAGGATAAAACCTCTGTAATCATCTGGTATGCATGTCTTTGCAAAAATTATCATCGGTATGCTAAAAAATATCCGTGCCATACGCAATGCATGGCACGGATATTTAAGTTATAGGTCAACCGGATGATTCTGGGTTTAAAGCTCGTCAAAATCAAACTCGTCAAAATCGCTGTCGTAGCTCTCTTCTACAAACATATCCAGGTCGCGCCGTTCCTTCTTGGTGGGGCGGCCTGTACCGCGCGCACGGCCTACAAATCCGCTCATCCTGCTCATCTCCAGAAGCTCGTACTGTTCCTGTGGTGTCACGTTTTCCATCAGCTCGGGTACGAGTTTTGCTCCCACACGGTGTTCGGCACACTGCAGTACCTTGAAGGAGTAGGTTACAGGTGCCTTCTTTACGTTTACAATGTCTCCCACACGTACGTTGTGCGCAGGCTTTGCTGTGCGGTCACCTATGCTTATGTGCCCTTTTTTGCAGGCCTCCGCAGCTATGCTGCGTGTCTTGTATATACGTACGGCCCAGAGCCATTTGTCTATGCGTGCCTGTTCACTCATTGTTCTCGCGTGGTTTATTGCCGTTGCCTTTCTTATTGAAGAGGTTCATTGTGCGGGCAAGACCTGCAAAACAGAAGCTCTTGATAATCTCTGTGGTTGTCTCCAGCTGCTCGTCTATGGTCTTCTGCTCTTCTATGTCGAATGCTCCGAGTACAAAATTTACCTGGTGTCCTTTCCCGAAGTCATTACCTATTCCGAAGCGCAGTCTTGCATAGCTGGTTGTTCCCAGGGTGGCTGCAATGTGCTTGAGGCCGTTGTGTCCTCCGTCACTGCCTTGTCCCTTGAGGCGCAGTGCTCCCACAGGCAGTGCCAGGTCGTCGACAATTATAAGTACGTTCTCCAATGGAACCTTCTCCTGTTGCATCCAGTAGCGCACCGCGTTGCCGCTCAGGTTCATGTATGTCGAAGGTTTAAGGAGAATGAGCTTGCGTCCGCGCACCGATGCTTCGGCCACGAATCCGTACCGCCTGTCCTGAAAAGAAGTATTGGATGCCTTTGCAAAGGCATCCAATACTGTAAAACCGATATTGTGGCGGGTGCCTTCGTATTCAGAACCGATGTTACCCAATCC
>CALCEC010000023.1 GCA_937900095.1 uncultured Bacteroidales bacterium
GATTGTTTAATGTTTTGTCTGTGTTAAAAAGATATTCCCTCTATAGTTTGCAGGTAAACCATTATATCTCTTTCAGCGGCAGCCTTACGGTAAAGCGGGCACCGCTGCCGTCCTCTAAACATTCGGCACCTACCAGCCCACCGTGGTTGCTCACAATCTGGCGGCATACGGCAAGCCCTATACCCTGTCCACCGCTCTTTGTGGTGAAGAAAGGGGTGAACATGTTGTCGGCAGCCTCCTTCGGGAAACCACCTCCGTTGTCCGTTACCGAAACTATAAGCCAGCGCTCGTCATCGGATAATGCTCCTGTGACATCAATTAGCGTTGCTCCTGCTTCCACTGCATTCTTCAGCAGATTCAGGAATACCTGTTCAATCTGTGCACGGTCAACACCGATCATGGCATCCCCGCATCCTGCATTGAAACTCACCTGACATCCCTCTCTCATCTGCGGCACAACAAGTTCCTGAAGACCCTGTATCAGTTCCTCTATTCTTACAGCGCTTATGACTGGCGGTGCAATGCCCGATAGCATGCGGTAACGTTGCACGAACTCCATAAGTCCCTTTGCCCTGCGGCTTATTGCCGATAGTGCAACCTCCATCTCGCTGTCGCTGATGTCGCGTTCGCTACCCATAGCCATGTTGTCGGCCATGGTCTCCGACAGCGATACGATGGGTGTCAGTGAGTTCACAATCTCGTGTGTCAGAACCCTTACCAGTCTCTGCTGTGCAAGGGACTCGCTCTGCCTGAATACCGATGCAACGTCCTGCATGGTATACAGACGATAGCTTATGCCGCTGACGAATATCTTCTTCATTATGGCAGCATAGCGTTTCTCCTCACCTTCTTTAGTGGGAAAAGAGACAAGGCTCATGCTGTTCTTGCGTATCCCTTTCAGCTGTTCGGGCAATGAGGGATGCAATGCCGACAGGTTGTCGAGCCGGTCGAATTGGAATCCGCACAACTGCTCTATTGCAGCTTTGTTCATCCATTTGGTCTTGCCTGTCTCATCCGTTGCAATGAGTATTGAGTCTACATTTGAAAGCAGTGCATCATAGAGATGTGTCTCTCCCTGATGCTTGCGCTCTGTCTCGCGGAACTCATTGATGACCGCATTTATCTCCTCGGCCATACGGCGTTCCTCGCCTGTGAGCTTGTCAAGTGAGTATTGCAGGCTGAAATCGCGCATGCGCACCGACTCAAGCATCAGTCTCAGACGCTTGATGCTCTTGTTGTAGAATATGTTCTGCCAGAATCCCATCAGATACCGTGTTTGTCTATTTTCCTGTAAAGCGCATAACGCGTAATTCCCAGCAGCTCGGCAGCCACCGACAGGTTGCCGTTGCTCTGTTCAAGGGCCTTATGTATTGCCGCACGCTCAAGCTCCACAAGGTTGAGTGATGTCTGCGCGGTCTCCTGAATCCTGCCGTTACCCGTCGGGAAGGGTGAGCCGGGGTCAATCACCATCCTCTCTATGCAGTGCTGCAGCTCGCGCACATTGCCCGGGAATGGATATGCAAGCAATCGGCGCTCCTCTTCACGCGACAGCTTCTTTGCCTCCCTCTTGTATTTACGGGCATATATCTCCATGAAATGGTTTGCCAACAGCAGTATGTCGTCGCCGCGTTCGCGTAGCGGCGGCAGGTGGAACTCAATGGTGTTGATGCGGTAGAGCAGGTCCTCGCGGAATCTGCCGTCGGCCACCATTGCATTCAGGTCGGCATTTGTAGCAGCCACAATTCTGATATCAATCTTCTGTACCTTTGTCGAGCCTATGCGTGATGCTTCGCGCTTTTCGATTACGGTAAGCAGTTTCTGTTGCATTGCTGGCGACAGGTTACCTATCTCGTCAAGAAAGAGAGTACCGCCGTTGGCCTCCTCAATGCGGCCGGCCTTCGGTGATGTGGCTCCGGTGAATGCTCCCTTCTCGTGACCGAACAGCTCGCTCTCGAAGAGGGCCTCAGGTATGCAGCCGAGGTCTATCGATACAATAGGTTTTCCGCTACGTGCCGACAAACGGTGTATCTCGTGTGCAACGACATCCTTTCCCGAACCGTTCTCACCGGTGATGAGTATGTTCGCATCGGTAGGGGCTATGTGTGTTATGCGTCTCTTGAGCTCAAGAATCTGTGCCGACTCGCCTATGAACCTTGATTCCTGAAGAGGAGCCGCTGTCTCCTCTTGCTCATCGTCATCCGTTGCCGGCATCATTCTGCTGCGTTTGAGGTCTACGGCAGAATGTATTGTCTCAATCATCTTCCTGTTCTCCCAAGGCTTGGGTACGAAGTCCACCGCGCCGGCCTTTATTGCCCGTACGGTCTTCTCGGTGCTCACGTATGCAGTCATGAATATGACCACACTGGACGGGTCATGTTCAAGTATGCGTGCGAGCCACTCATATCCCTCCTCACCGCTTATGCTGTCCCTGCTGAAATTCATGTCCAGCAGAATCACATCGGGGTGGAAGCTGTCCATGAACTCTATTATGCGCCCTGGGTCTGTAATGACCCTTATGGCCTCGGTCCATGGACGTAACAGCATGTTCAGCGACAGGAGCACATCCTCGTTGTCATCCACTATCAATATCTTTCCTTTACATTTCATTGTACGTGCCTGAGAATTCATGTGTAAAGTTATGCGAAATAAATAAATGTACAAGCGGCAAAATATCAATATTTCACCCCCTGCCTGCGTTTTTTCCGGGCCCTTTCTGTGCGGTTGTGCGCAATCGCACACATCATGTGCGGAACCGCACGGTTTTTGTGATGCGTTCATTTCCTTATTCTTTTGATTTTCAATAAAATACGAGTTTGGCATGCTTTTTGCATATAGTATAATAGGAGGCCCGTGCCAATGACGGGTATTATAAGAAAACATTTTTCGGGAAAGCCAAGCTGCTTCTGAACAGCATAAAAACACTATATAAGAAAGTATGAAAACAAACAGATTGTCCTTATCGGTAATATCCCTTGTTGTCAGGAGAGGGTTGCTCCTTCTGCTTCTTTTGCCGTCCTGCTCTTTTGCATGGGAGGGCGACACGCTCACGCTCACACTCCCGCAGGCAATCGAGATGGCCAAGAAACAGTCGCCGTCGGCCCGTAGTGCACGTCATGCCTTCCTTGCGCAGTATTGGAATTACCGTTACTATCGTGCCAACTACCTTCCGTCGCTCACGCTCAGCAGCTCGCCATATATAAACAATGAGATAAACAAGATTACCCAGGGCGACGGAACATCGCTCTTTCTCAGCCAGAGCCAGTTCGGTGGCGATCTGTCATTAAGCATCAACCAGAATATCTCTCTTACAGGCGGAACATTCTTCATAAAGAGCAGTGTCAACTACCTCAGGGAGATGGAGAGCAAGATGAACATGTTCAGTACTGTTCCTGTGAGTATCGGTTACAGCCAGAGCCTTTTCGGTTACAACAGTCTCAAATGGGACCGCCGCATAGAGCCTTTGCGCTATGCCGAGGCCAAGAAGAGCTATGCCGAGACCATTGAACTTGTATCGGCACAGGCATGCAACCACTTCTTCAATCTTGCCACGGCGCAGAGCAATCTGAGTATGGCCCATGACAACTATGCCAATGCCGACACTCTTTACCGTATGGCTCAGGGGCGTTACAAGCTCGGAACGATAACGGAGAATGAGATGCTGCAACTTGAGATACGTCGCCTTAGCGAGGAGGCGAACGCCATGGATGCGCAGATTGCCCACGAAGAGACCCTGCAGCAGTTCCGCTCATTCCTCGGGTTGGGGCAGGATACATTCATAACCCTTCTGCTGCCCGACAGTGTCCCTGATTTTACGGTCCCCTTTCCCGAGGCTCTTGAAATGGCAATGAAGAACAGTCCCGATCCTGTGTACTATGAGCGCATACGCAAGGAGGCCGGCAGCAACCTTGCAAACGCAAAGGCCAATGCGGGACTGAAGGCCGACATATATCTCCAGTTCGGTCTGTCGCAGACGGGAAACACCCTGCCCGGTGCTTATAAGAGACCTATGACTCAGGAGTACGGTAGCCTTACCGTTTCGTTTCCCATACTCGACTGGGGGCGTGGACGCGGAAAGGTGCGTGTGGCACGTTCGCAACAGGAGCTCGTGGAGATACAGGCGCAGCAGGGTATGGAGGATTTTACACATAATGTGCAGAAGCTTGTCTCGCAGTTCAACATGCAGGCACGCAAGGTGCGCATTGCCCGTCTCACCGACCGGCGTGCCCGCCACAGGCATACGGTAGCCATGCGCCTCTACATAATGGGCCAGAATACGCTGCTCGACCTCAACGATGCCATTGCCGAGCAGAATTCTGCCGGGCGCTCCTACCTCTATGCCATGAGTACCTATTGGAGCCTGTACTACACGTTGCGAAGCATGACGGGGTACGACTTCCGCGAGCATTGCAGCATAACCGAACAGCTGCCGGAGATAAATGATTAAGTAAATAATATAAAAATAGATGTTGGCAAAAAACGTTTCCCATTGGACTTGTCATCCTGAACGAATGTGAAGGATCTCTAAAGTTAGTTGCTTGAAATACTTGACTTTAGCCCCTTCGGGCGTCGACCGTTGGTTCGTTCGAGATGACAAGTACGCTAAATTACAGTATTAATTGTTATTTCGAACTCACGTTAAATTAAAAACCGGAAATTATGGATATAAAACTACCGCCGCAGCCATGGTATCGGAAATACCTGGTGCACATTGTTTCGGGCACAGCCCTTGTTGCCTTGCTCGTGTACACTATAGTGCTTGCCGTCTCGCCCCCACGGCGCAGTATCAGCAAGGAGCGTGTACGCATAGCCGAAGTTGTCGAGGCTCCTTTCCTGGAGTTCGTCGAAGTGGAAGGGCTTGTACACCCTGTAATGACAATACAGTTGAATGCTCTTGAGAACGGCTATGTAGAGCGCATAGTATGTGATGAGGGTGCAATGCTGAAGCAGGGCGACACCATCCTCGTGCTCAGCAACCCCGACCTGTTGCGTACCATTGACGAGGAGCGCGAACAATGGGAGAAGGACAACCGCAACCTGCATGAACAGGAGATACAGATGGAGCAGAAGAGCATCGACCTCCGCTTGCAGACACTTGAGCAGAAGTACCAGATTACAGCATTGGAGCGCAAGCTCACCCAAAGCCGCGAGGAGTTTGCCATGGGCATTAAGAGCCGTGCCGAGTTGGATATCGTGGAGGCCGAGAACGAACACCTGCATAATAAGCTTATGCTGCAGATGCAGAGCCTCGGGCATGACTCGGCGGCAACGGTACTCCGCCGCCAGATGATTGTAGCCGACCGCGAGGCCGCACAGCGCAGGTTGCAGAATGCGCGGCGCCGCACCGAGGGTCTTGTGGTACGCGCACCGTGCGACGGACAGTTGGGGCACATCAATCTCATAATAGGGCAGCAGGTGAGTGCCGGTTCCAAGATTGGCGAGCTCAAGATAATGGACCAGTATAAGGTAAGCACGCAGCTGAGCGAATATTACGTTGAACGCATACATGCCGGGCTGCCGGCCACCATAGTGCAGAAGCAGGACACCTTTCCGCTACGCATAAGCCGTGTAGTGCCCGAGGTCAAGGAACGTAAGTTCGCTGTCGACCTTCTCTTCAACGGTGCGACCCCCGATAATATACGTCTTGGCAAGAGCTACCGTGTGAAGGTAGAGCTGGGGCAGCCCGAGCCGGCGGTTGTCATCCCGCGTGGAGACTTCTACCAGAAGAGCAGCGGCGAGTGGATTTTCCTGCTTGACGGGGAGACGGGCATAGCACGTCGTGTACCCATTGAGGTGGGGCGGCAGAACCCCGAGCAGTTCGAGGTCATCAAGGGACTGAAGCCCGGCGACCGCGTGATAACAAGCGGCTACGACCGCATAGGTGACGCCGAAGAGGTAATAATAGAATAAGAAAAAGAAAAACACGTTATATAAGAAGCTGTTGGCAATAATATAGATGTTGACCTGCAAACTTATAAGACTCCGTATTGATGTCATATCGAACGAACGTGAGATATCTCATATATTGTTTTGGAGATCCCTCACACAAGGTTCGGGATGACAAAAACGCTAAATTTCAATATAATTTGTTATATCGGAATTCAGGTTATATAAGAAAATAATTATTAAAATTTAAAATCTTTTAAATAAACCACAGAACAATGATACAGCACTATTTCAAGATAGCATGGCGCAACCTGCTCAAATACAAGACACAGAACATAATATCAATACTCTCCCTGGCGGTGGGTGTTGTCTGTTTCGCGATAACGGTATATCTGTTGAAGAGCTTTGTGCTTGATATATACCTCTCCGAGATGGATACGCGCAGCGTGTCAGTGAGTGCATACAACATGACCGAGGAGCAGTACAAAAGCCGTCCTGTTCACGATGCCAACTGGGCCGACATACAATACAACGATCAGGTAAGGATTGACCGTAGTTTTATAGAGCGTCTCAATTCGCTTGAGATTCCGTCAATGCGCGAGGCTCAATTCATTTCTATATTTATGGGAACAGATACGGACTTTGAGACCAAGGACAGCAAGCGCAAGACATTGAATAGTATCTATGGCTATTCCTCGCCCCGTTTTTTTCACTATAGGCTCTACACCAGTGCCGTTACCGGCAAGCGTATTCCGGAACTGCATGAGGGTGATGTCATCATAACAGCCGACATCAGCAAAAAGGTCTACGGCAAGGGTGTCGACCCGCGCGGGCTTGTCATACATAGCCCGCTGGTGGACAAGCCGCAGCTTGTCATAACCGACGTTGTTGAAACCGCCGACCACCTTAGTGACTCTTTCAGTGGAATATTCATTGTCAGCTCCCTGCCGGCAGAACATTACAGCAGCCCCGAGATTGTCATTGAACTTGCGCCCGGTGCAACGGCTGCACAGCTGCAGAAAGAACTCTCATCGGCAATGCCGGAGTACTACTTTACCTACAGGGTCAATGATTTTGACTGGAGTGATGAGGGTCTCTTCTTTGTGGTGCTTGTCTTTGCACTGCTGCTTCTTGGCTGCAGCGTGCTGCTCATTGCCGTAATCGGCTTCTTGAAGATGCAGCTGCAACTCTTCTCACTACGTTCGCGCGAGCTTGCACTGCGCCGCACAATGGGTTCCCGTCCAAGACAGCTATGCACATTGCTGGCCATGGAGATTGTAATTGTCTTTATGTTCGCTGCAATAGCTACGGTTGTCATAACGGTTCTACTGTCGGGCTATGTACTCCCGATAATGTACAATATTATTGGCGGAATGGTCTTTGACCTTGATGCAATATATGGTATTTCGTTGTGGATAATAGCATGTACGCTCCTTATCGCACTATTGGTCGCTACCGTGACGGTCTACCGTTATCTGCGCAAGCCGGTTGGTCTTCGTGTGGGGCGCAGCGGTCATCCGCGCACTGTGGGGCAGAGCATGATGATGGGCGTGCAGCTCGGTGTCAGTATGATTCTCATTCTGGGAGTGTTAGGGCTTTTCTTTGTCGTCAGCTACAATTACAGGGAGCAGTCGGCCGTGTTGCCCGATGACCCTTCGGCCTACCGTCGTGCACTGGTGGTAATGGCCAATGGGCGCATAACTGCCAATATTCCCGATTTTGACAACAGGCTCATGCAGACAGGTACTGTCAGTCACATAAGCCGCACATATCTGGTACACTCCACATCTCCGACCTTGGATACCCGGCTTATGATGCACTATGTAGAGCCGAAAAACGAGGGGGACGGGTACGATTATTCCTATACCATCACCGATGAGGAGCTCTTCGATAATCTGGGTATAAAGGTTCTTCAGGATTGTCCGGCCGACAACAGACGTTACACAACAGCTGTTTACGTGCGCACCGAGGAAGCAGAGCGCTTGCGCATGAAGTGGGGCCTCAAACCCTTGCCCGATGAAACTGTCCGCAAGCTCTACAACGAGCGCAGTTATACGCTCATTGGCTATGCAAAGGCTCTCCAGCACTATGCTTATACAGCATACAATGACTATACACCGGCATACTGGATAGTGGACGGCGAGGTCG
Organism: uncultured Bacteroidales bacterium; assembly: GCA_937900095.1. Classification (GTDB taxonomy): domain Bacteria; phylum Bacteroidota; class Bacteroidia; order Bacteroidales; family Bacteroidaceae; genus HGM04593. The sequence goes on from CALCEC010000023.1 coordinate 8,032, forward strand.
ACGGGATAATTGAGAATCATTCCAGAAAGGAACATATAATATTCCCTAAGGACGGTAAGACGGGCCGTTGCGAGGATGCAATAAAGGCAATGTACCGCGAGGCGATGCCCGATGACATGAACGATATGGACGTGAGTGTCCTTTACGATTCGTGGTTCTCCCAACTGAGATTCATGGAATTCCTCGGTAAACTGGCACTGCTGCTTGTGTCCGTATCTATTCTCTCTATTGTGGCAAGTGTATATTCGAACATTGCGCTCGAGAGCCGCGGCCGTCGCAAGGAGGTGGCACTGCGCAAGATACACGGTGCAAAGAGCCGCGATATAATGCGCCTGTTCGGCGCCTACTATCTGCGCCTGCTGGCCACGGCAGCAGCGTTTGTGACGGTCATTGCACTTATGCTGATTGTGCTGGTGAATGCTTATGCAGAGACCCTTTCCGGCACCGATTGGGTGATACTCTGCTGTTACATATTGGCGGCGATACTCATTGTGTCGTTTGTGACGCTTGCCACCATAGGAAAGAAGATATACAGTGTCAGCCGCATAAATGCAGCCGAAGTAATAAAAAGTGAGTGAATAACCTGAATCTGATATAATTAGACATCAAAGTCTTAAAAACTCCTCCACCGCAAGCGGTCCCCCGGGCTGCTCCACTTTTCAAGGGGAGCTGTCACGAAGTGACTGAGGGGTTAAATAATAGAGGAGGGCTCAGCTGTCACGCAGTGACTGAGGAGTTGAAATGTTGTTGGATTTGTTATATCGAATTCAGATAAATAAACAAAACATATAAATTAAAATAACAGAATTATGATTACACTAAAGAACATCAAGAAAGTATTCAAGACCGAGGAGATTGAGACATGGGCATTGCAGAATGTTAATCTCGAAGTGAAAAAAGGCGAGTTCGTGGCTATCATGGGCCCCAGCGGATGCGGAAAATCAACGCTGTTGAATATCCTGGGTCTGCTCGACAACCCGAGCGAAGGCACATACATGCTCGACGGCAAGGATGTGAGCCACATGAGCGAGGACGACCGCACCGACCTGCGTAAGGGCCGCCTGGGATTCGTGTTCCAGAGCTTCAACCTCATCGATGAGCTCAGCGTGGTCGAGAATGTGGAGCTTCCGCTTCTTTACATGGGGACACCGAAGAAAGAACGCCGCCGTCTGGTCAACGAGGTTGTGGAGCGTGTTGCAATGTCGCACCGTGCACAGCATTTCCCTGCACAGCTCTCGGGCGGACAGCAGCAGCGTGTGGCAATAGCACGTGCGGTAATCTCGCGTCCGCAGATAATACTTGCCGATGAGCCTACGGGTAACCTCGACTCCAAGCACGGCAAGGAGGTCATGGAGCTTCTGAAGGAACTGCACAACGAGGGAACAACCATCATCATGGTGACACACTCGCAGCACGACGCGAACTATGCCGACAGAGTGGTTAACCTCTTCGACGGTGAGATTGTATCCGAGGTTGAGATGTAAATTGTATAGCAGTTGTCCCTATAAACTATTTGGTTGATGTCATATTGAAGAAACAGAATGACAAATACGTGAAGAAAACAAGTCGCGGGGCAACTGCTATATTATCTTCAAAAGGAATTATAATTTAAGAACCGTCTATGGAACTGTTGATATTGAATTTCAAGCAGGCTTTGCAATACCTCAAAGGGCACAAGGTGCAGACTCTTGTAGTGGTCGGCATTGTGTCTGTGGCGCTGACAGCCCTGACGCTGTCGGGGTATATCCTTTGGTACCAGACACACAAGGAGAGTCATCTTCCACAGTATCGCGATATTTACAGGGTGCAGGTCGCTAACCCTTCGGATTGGTTGCCATATAGCTATTATGTCAATGACAGTATCACGTGCGACATACGCGACAGGGTGCCGGGCGAAGCAAAGGTCGGCACAATGATATATATAAGTGCAGGCCTTAAAGGATCGAACGACACCATTGTGAACAACGTTACTTACGGGGTGAATGACGGCTATTTCGATGTCATGCGGCATGATTTCATTTCAGGAAGGCCGGCACGTAAAAGCTATGAGATAGTTCTTACCGAGCCTTTGGCACGTTTGCTTTATGGCAATGCCGATGCGGTGGGTAAGATGCTCGAGGTTGCCACTGTAAACAAGGATGTATATACGGTAAGCGGTGTGATGCGTGTGGATGATGAGAGTGACTTTGAAAAGAGGATAGGTGCCCTTGTGTATCACGACATTGTACCCGTTGAGGCTAATGGATTCTGTTATGCACCGGCAATTGCCGAGATTTTCATACGTACCGACAATCCCGATGAAGTACAGAAGACACTTGACGGGACATTGCAGCGTTTCTCGACATCTGAATACAACAACGACTATACAGCGATGAAGCTTGTCCCGCACCGCTTGGCAGGACTACTGCGCGAATATGGTTCGTTTTGGGAAGCCGCGTTCTATCCAACGGTTTTCATGCTTCTCTCCTCGTTGTTGCTTGTGTCGGCTCTCTTCTGCTACCTGGCACTGATGAACACGGCAACAGCGAGCAGGTGGACTGACTATCGTCTGCGCTTATGTCTGGGAGGCGGAAAAAAGGACACGATGCGACGCATATCCGCTGAGGCCATTCTGGTATTCTCGGCCATTGGTGTCGTGACATTCATGTTGGTGGTATGGCTTTTCCCGATGTATCTTCAGGATATGGATATACCGGTGTCGGGTGCATTGCTGCTCTTTGCATGTCTCTATGCGGGGCTGCTGCTCTTTGTCTTGCTCATGTGCTGTGTCCCGGTTGCATTGCAGGGACGCAACTATCGCAACTCCTTGACCGGTGCGCCGCAGGGCAAGCTCTCACCGCTTCACTATCCGTTGATAGTGGGGCAGATAACAGTGAGCGTCCTTCTGCTGTTCCTCGTGTGGCAAGGTGGTCGACAGACGGCTTTCCTTTGCGGTGATGCTCTCGGTATGGATATCGGGAATGTATACAGGATTGCGAAGAAAGCAAATACATCCCACGCCATATACACACAGGAGATAGCCCGGGAGATAGCAAATTCATCATCTGCCATTGAATCGTGCGTGTTCAATAACCCGCTCTTCAACAGGGACGCTACAATCCAGTACGGTGTAGAAGGGTTCGAGCAGAGTGTAACATGTATAAAACTGAGCAATGCCACAATGCAACTCTTCGGCATGCAGCCCAAATTGTTCAAACCCTCTTCGGAACCTTTCGAGTGGGGAGGCAATCAGGTACTGCTCAGCAGCAATGCTGCAGAGTTCTATGGCGTAAATGCCGAGAATCCTTATATCAGGATGCCCAGGGAAATGGAGGTGGTTGGAACTCTTGACTTATGTACGCGCAACCTGCTTAAAGAACCCGAATTGATGGCATATCTGCCTGATATGGATGATGATATGGGCAGTGAGATGTACTTCCGCATCAGGCCCGGAAAGGAAAAGGAGGGTGTTGCTGCTGTTGAAGAGGTCTATCGCAAGCGTGGGTTCGGTAATCTGCTGGACAACGGTGACATAGGGGTAGAACCCTTTGGCGAGATGATTGCCCAATCATACAAGACCGAACGGCATTATCTGAAGTTCTATTCCATGCTCTCTGTGGCCGGAATATGTATTGCAGTGTTCGGGTTGCTTGTACTTATTGCCAACGACCTACAGAGTCAGCGTCGAGCATTGGCGGTGAGACGTATATTCGGTGCCAAGTTCAAGGTCTGTTTCCTGAACATGTTGAAAACCTACATGGCTGTGGTGCTCATAGGCAGCACTATAGCACTCTGTTTAGGTTATTGGCTGATGGATATGTGGCTTTCGATGTACAAGATGCATATTTCGCTCGGGTGGCTGCAGGCTGCGGTCATTGTGTCGGCGATGGCTTTGGTAGTTACGTTGCTTGTCTTCAGCAAGGTGCGCAGCTGCTTCAAGGAACAACCGTCACGGGTAATAGTCAGTTGATTTTATAAGAAATTCAAGAAGCTTCTATAAGAAAAGTTATTTTAGAAATTTAAACAGCTTATTAAATAAAGAGTATTGTTATGATGATACTGCATAATATAAAGGTTGCCTGGCGCAACCTAATGAAATACAAGACACAGAACCTTGTGAGCATTGTTGCGCTTTCGGTAGGTATCGTAACCCTTGCCGCCACGCACTTTGTCTTAAAGCACCTTGGGCCTCCATCCATTGCAAAGGAATCCTATTATGACCGTTGCTATGTGATGTGCCTCTATGATGAAAAGATGACAATGGGCAATGGAAGTGAACCGGATGCGGAACTCGTGCTCGATTTCATCAACAATTCCATCACGGTTACTCCCGAAATGGATGCAGCGCTGAATGCCGGTGGCGCACTGCCCGGTGTAGAGAAGATGCTCCATAACTATTTTGTCGGGGGATTGATGCGTGGCAGTGACATGACCTTTACGATGCCCGATTCTACAACAAGGACACGGCCGAGCGATTTCTTTGCCGTAGAGGGTGAGGAACTGAATTTCCATGCCATACGTTCGGCCCTTACAGGGGAAAAGGTCCCGGTGCTGAAAAAGGATGAGGCTGTCATAAGCGAAATGATTGCAAGGCAGGTGTATGGTGACAAGAATCCCGTAGGGTGCAAGGTCTCTTTGTGGAATGACATGACGTGGATGACCTTTACTATACGCGATGTCTACAGGGCCGGACAACTGAATGACGGTGTAACCAATGCCATATACATAACCAAAGAGGAGAACGAACATGGGTACATTGCCTGTTACCTGATGTTGCTTGCCGAGGGACAGTCGCCCGAGCAGGTGCGCAAAGAGGCCGACCGCCGCCTTGAACCTCTGGGGATAAGCACCCGGATAGAGAGCCTTGATTTTGTATACACCGATAAAAGGACCAACTTATTGAGGGTGCGTACAATTGTCTATCTTACAAGTTCGCTTATTCTTGTGGCTGCCCTCATAGGGTTCCTGAAGATGCAGCTGCAGCTCTTCCGTATGCGTCGGCGTGAGGTGTCGTTGCGCAGGGTACATGGTGCCAAAGGCAGGAGTATCATGAGGCTGTTCTTCACCGAGATGCTGCTGACAATAGTCATGGCCTTTATGCTTGCTTTGCTGCTTGGCAACATGCTCGCCGGCTATGCAGGTGAATATCTCGCAGGCTTCCTTGATGAGTTCGGGTGGAGAATAGACGGTATAAACGCAAGCATTATGTTCATAGCTGTGGCTGTCACCATTCTCTGTGCAGTTGTGGTGTGGTGCAATGCCAAGGGAATGCTGCACTCCCGTCAGGCAATGGCCGCACAGATGCACCGCAGCCGCAGGCACACTCTGCGCAACGGCATGCTGGGTCTGCAACTGTTCATAAGCATTCTGTTCCTTGGCTCTACTTTGGCATTGTCACATTTTATAGGGCTTATGGAGAAACAGTGCAATGTTCCTGAAAATGATGCTTTCTATGCAGAGTGCATATGCGTGCAACCCTCCATTTCCGATACCGATTCGCGGCAGTTTCTTGAATATTTGCAGACAGGATCAAAAGGAATAAAGCAATGTATAAAAATCAACGAGGATTATACTCAACTGGAGGGACTCGATTATGTGGAGGCCGAGAAGGTTTCTATACATACCCCTTTCTTTACCACACTCCAGGTGAGCGATACTGCAATTCTCGACTTCTGGCAACGCCCGATAAAATGGTTCTTGCCACCCGGGCAACGCAACAACTGCATGTTGCTGAGCGATTCGCTCTACAGCAGGCTCAGCCGCCTGGGATTAACGGACAACGGGTCGCTGCTTGTGCGCAGCCGCCATGCCTTCCCGATAGGCGGAACATTCCCGGTCCTGCCTTACATGGACAACAACAGCAGCTTCCAGACAAACTGTATTGTTGAACTTGGTCACGATGGCAACCGCTTTACGCAGTTCATAATAGTGCCCGAGGAGGGGGAGTATGACAGGGTGTTCACGGAACTCGAGGATGTTATGCGGCGCATAAACCCCGAACCGGTGAAACCTACGGTGATGAACCTGCACGAGGAGATGACAAAGGAACTCTTCCTTCTTAATAATATGGAGTACGGTGCATGGATACTCTCGGCCATATGCTTCGTGATATGCTTCATGGGGATATGGAGCTCGATATCGCTCGATACGCGCTCGCGCCAGAAGGAGATTGCCGTGCGTAAGGTCCACGGTGCAAAGAGAAAGGATGTGGTTGCTTTCTTCGCACGCCTGTATGTGTGGCTTGTAGCCGTGGCAAGCGTGATGAGCATGCCTCTGATGGTAATCTTCAACACGTTGTTGCAGGAGTGGGGAATGCAGCAGGGTATTCCAAGGGAACTTGTTTCGCCTGTAATACCTATTATAATGAGTATTTCAATTGTCTCGCTTGTGGTAGCGCTTGTCGTGGGCGTACACATACGCAAGATGATGAGGCTGCAGCCTGCTGACATTATAGCAAAAGAGTAAGATAAAACAAACAGCCGGGTTGGTGGTTCTCCCGGCTGCCGGGTACGCCGCATGCAATGTTCTGTAACTCCTGTCGCGAAGGTGCATAAACGTAGAAAAAATTATTGATTAAGGAACATCCTGCATTCGGCGTACCATTTTTTTTGCCTTTCATTTTTACAATTAGGGTACTTGCGCGTCTTATATACGGGATGATGTATCGAACGCTGCATATTGGGGATGATATAACTCGCGGACTTGTCATGCAGAGTGCAGTGAAGCATCTCATAATGACAAAACAACGTTTTGTTATCGACGAGTTTTGCAGCTACAGGTCAAACGCAGCATAGCCGCAGGTTATGCCGTTTGGGTTGCGAAAAGCAAAACGAGTCAATGACAGTGCAAATATAGAATGAAAAACTTAAAAACAACAAATAAAACAAAACCCAATGAAAAAGACATTGCTATTGATTCTGTTTTCAGTTGCTATAGCAACATTGAATGCGCAGACGCAAAAGAATGCCTGGAGTAAGGAATATACACGTCCGGCATTTGCTTTTACTGCTTCTAACAGTATGTATCTTGAGAAAATAAGTATTGACAAGAACTGTACGGAACTTTATTTCTCTGCAACTGAACCAGAAAAGCTCCCTGATTTGGAGACTCCGATATACCTTGTTGCGGGTAATAACAGAATTCCTTATATAGATGCTTTTGTGTCTGAAAATAAGGATAGCGTTAAACTTGTCTTCAGGGCATTGCCGGCATCGGCTGTTACATTTGATCTCATTGGCTTCGATAAGGGGTGGTACGGAATACGAACAGACGGTAAAGGATATATATCGACAAAACAGGACAAGTGCGATGATTTTCCTGCTGATGAACCACTGCCGGAATATGAAGCCGTTGGCGATACCGCTTATGTTGTAGGTAACATAATAGGGTTCGTTCCTGATGAAATACAGTCCTATATCTTCGTAACTCAAGATGCTATAACCGGGCTTGAAGAAGTGAAAATAGAGAAAGACAGTATAGATGGTGATTTTGTTCTTTATAAACAAGGTTTACATAATCATGCGGTATATTCAGTCTTTTCGGGAGATATAAGTGGCGACTTCTGGTTCTTTCCTGGCTACCGCACAACGGTTACGGTTGATTTACCTTCTGCAATGGCAAAAAAGTATAAGCTCGAAGGATATGAAACAGTGGGCAAAGAGGTCGTTTTTGATGGTCCGGTAGGGGATTTGTCACAAGTCCTATGGGACCTTACACACATGGATTGGCAGACGGTCATAGGACATGAATCCGTTTTGGAGACATCTTTTGAGGAGTTTGCCAAAATACAATGGGATACCATGCAGGTCCGTAAGAAAAAACTGCTGCAGAGCGAAGTTTATAATAATAGACAAAGGCAACTGGCTTCTTTGTTCGCACAAAAAGAGTATATAAGGAATATAATCTCATATCCGCAATGGCTTAAACGTTCTTTACAGAGAGCCCGTGTTGCCAATGTCGATTCTGTGTACAATATCAAGATTAAGGAGTATACGTTAAAAGATACACATTCAGTAGATATAGAATTGTTTGACAAAAACTCAAACGCAGCCTTATGGCTTATAAGGGATGCCACGATATTGCCTTATGCTGTTGCAAATGGCCTGACCGATAACCCTGTAGCACGTTGGATGTCCGATTTTGAGTATTCGCGGAAAATATGTCGCCAAATCAGTGCAGAGCCATTTGATGACGGTGCCGTACAATGGGATAGTGTTGCTCCGCAATTTATGGAAAAGGTACGCGGCTTTAACCGTTTTATACGTAACGAAAAGGCTCGTATGCAGGCTGAAATGAAAGATAAAGTAAAAGTTTGCAGTGTTCCTGACAAATATCAAGGTTCGGTAATTGATTATGTCTCATCACAATTTGAAGGCAAGATTCTGCTTATTGATTGCTGGGCGACATGGTGTGGCCCATGCAAAGCAGGAATACGCCAGATAAAAGATTATAAAACAGAAATGGAGGGAAAACCTGTGGTGTTTGTTTATCTTACCAATGGCAGTAGTCCCTATCAGGAGTGGAGTAATACAATAATGAGCATTCCTGGTTATCATTATCGCCTTTCGGACAAGGATTGGAATACCATCCCAAATATCAACGGTATACCACGCTATTTCCTTTGTGATGAAAATGGCAAAGTCATTATGGACGTGGAAGGTTGGGGCAAGAATAGCCTTGAGAGGTTCAAGAGCAAAATCAATGAACTGTTGAAAGAGATGGAACTTTGAGTATTGTCGTTATCTTGCTTTGGGGCGGACACTTTGGTAGCGCCCCTACAGTCGGGACAAATACGCCTGGTATCTTGTCATTTCTTGTAAACCTAAAGGAGCCGTGTCAGAAATTGCATTTTGACACGGCTCCTTTAGGTTTATCATTTCAAGAATTTTACTTCTCGTTCTTCTGCTCAAGACCGTAGTTGTACTTCTTGTCGGCCTTCAGCAACAGCAATGAGATAATCACTGCTATTACACCGAATCCGGCGAAGATTGCCATTGGAAGGGTGTAGTCTGTCGTTCCGTTCGAGGTGCAGCTCTGGATGACGTTACCGATGAGCACGGGAACCATTGACAGGCCGATGTTCTGTATGTAGAATATGATGGCGTATGCCGAGCCCAATTGCTTCATCGGGATAATCTTGGGCACTGATGGCCACATTGCCGATGGAACAAGTGAGAATGCGATACCGAGCAGTATCATCACAATAACAGCGAACCACCAGATGTTCATCACGGGCAGAGCGAACAAAACATGTACAATTGTAAGCAGTGTAGAGCCTATGAGCATGAGGGTAGCGCCCTTGCCCATCTTGTCATACATTGAACCGAACAGCGGTGTCAGCAGGATTGTTCCGAAAGGCAAGAGGCCGGGAATCATACCTGCAACGTCGGGGCTTACATTGTACTTGATAATCATCAGGTTGGTTGCGAACTTCAGGAACGGGAACACTGCTGAATAGAACATGAGGCAAAGCAGCGTAATCAACCAGAATCCCTTGTTGCAGAAGATGACCTTGAGGTCACTCATCTTGAACTGCTCCTCGCTCTCTGCTGCACCGTCAGTTGCAGTTGCCGAAGCATCAAGCTTCTTGTCCATTACGCAGTATACGATGTATGAGAGCATACCGATGCACAATGCCGATGCACCTATCATCACGGGTGCCGATACAATGCCGAAGTACTGTGCAAGGGGCAGTGCGAAGAAGAGCGCACATGCTGTACCCACACGTGCAAGGGCTACCTGCAATCCCATTGCAAGTGCAAGTTCGTGACCGGTGAACCACTTTGCTATGACCTTTGTCACGGTGATACCTGCAATCTCGCAACCCATTCCGTAGATTGCAAAACCGAGGCAGGCCACAGCAACCTGTGTAGGCAAGCCCACTATCTCACCGGTGAATGTGCTGTTTACTGCATACCACTTGATGGCTGCACCGGCGAACATGAGTGCTGTACTCATGAGACCGGTGAAACGTACTCCCATCTTGTCAAGGATGATACCTCCGAAGAAGAGCATGAGCAGGAACACGTTGATATAACCGTATGCACCCGAGAATACTCCGTAGTCATCGCTTCCCCAACCAAGGCCGTTGATGGTTGAATCAACCTTGACGGTCTCTTCTGTGCCTGCGTTGTCGATAGTGTAGGCGTTGCCCACAACAATCTCCTCTTCCGATGCAATGGCTGTTGTGCTTACCTTCATCAGCGAGTCGGCCGACAGGTATGTACCATTGTCAAAATATACGAGCTTACCCTTTGTAGTTAGGGGTGCCTCGAGCGGGCCCATCACGTCGGTGAAGAAGTAGGCCATCATCATTGTGAATGAAACGATAATCAGCGCGGTCCAACGTGCTGCCTTGGAATCGTTCAGTCTTTTCTGTAATTTTTGTGTTGTTGTCATAGTGTTATTTGATTGTTGTTTTTTAAAAAATAAGGCCTAAAAGGGCAAAAAGGCGCCAATTTCATCGGCACTACCCGCGACCAATTGCTGCAAGGCTTATCGAATTATTCTTTGAGCCATTTGTCGAGCCATGCGAAGAATGTGCGCTGCCACAGGATGCCGTTCTGTGGTTTCAGTACCCAGTGGTTCTCATCGGGGAACAGGAGCAACTGTGCAGGTATGCCCTTCAGGCGTGCAGCGTTGAAGGCTGCCATTGACTGTGACGAGAGGATGCGGTAGTCGCGGTCGCCGTGGATAAGGAGTATCGGGGTGTCCCACTTGTCCACGAACTTGTGAGGCGAGTTTGCGTATGAGCGCTTTACCTCCTCGGTCTGCTCGTATGGCGCACCGCCGAGGTCCCAGTTGGGGAACCAGCTCTCTTCGGTCTCATAGTACTGCTGCTCCATGTTGAAGAAACCGTCATGTGCGATGAATGCCTTGAAACGCTTCTCGTGATGGCCTGCAAGCCACATTGATGAATATCCGCCGAAACTTGCACCCACGCAACCCAAGCGGTCGGTGTCGACGTATGGCTCTTTTGAGATGTCGTCGATGGCTGTCAGCAGGTCGCTCATGCAGTTGCCGCCGTAGTTGGTGCTGATTTCCCAGTTCCAGGCATGGCCGAAGCCGGGGAGTCCGCGACGGTTGGGAGCGATGATGATATATCCGTTGGCTGCCATAATCTGGAAGTTCCAACGGTAGCTCCAGAACTGGCTCACGGGTGACTGCGGGCCGCCCTCGCAGAAGAGCAGGGTGGGGTACTTCTTCGCAGGGTCGAAGTGAGGAGGATAGATTACCCATGAGTGGAGGTCCTTGCCGTCGACGCTCTTGCACCAGCGTGCCTCAACCTTGCCTATTGCAATCTGGTCAAGGATGTGCTTGTTCTCCTGGGTAAGCTGCTTGACCTCTGCACCGGCCTTTGCTTCCATTGCGTATATGTCGGCAGGAGCACTCATCGATACTCGTGTCATGATAAGGCTGTTATCGCCAAGCATGGCAACCGAATTGTAGTCATGGTCTCCTTCGGTCATCTTTGTGAGCTTGCTCTCTGTTGTTATGTTGTACACCTGTGTGGTACCGTGCCATGTGCCTGTGAAGTAGAGGCTCTTGCTGTCAGGAGCCCAGCAGTAGCTGTCGACATTGCTGTCGAAGATAGCCTCTTTCTCGCCGTTGGGCTTCTCGGTGATATATTTGCGCTCGCCAGTGGCGAGGTCCATCACGCAAAGACGGTTGAGGTCGCTCTCGTAACCGTCGTGTTCCATGCTGAGCCATGCGATGCTCTTTCCGTCGGGTGAGAATTGGGGCGCTGTGTCATATCCGTAGTTCGAGCGTGCGGCATCGGGCTTGCAAAGGTTCTCGGTTTTTCCGCTTTCAAGGTCATAGAGGTAAATGTCGGTGTCGGTGCTTACGGTATAGTCGCGTCCGCTCTTCTTGTTGCATGAATAAGCGAACTTCTTGCTGTCGTTGCTCCATGCAAACTGCTCCACGCCGCCGAACGGGCGGTTAGGACAGTCATAAATTGTACCTTCGAGCAGGTCTTTGCCCTCATTGATGGCGCTGCCGTCAAAGTCAGCGATGAATGGGTGCGGAGCGTCGTTGAGCCACTCGTCCCAATGCTTGTACATCAGGTCATCCACAACAAAGCCCTTTGCTTCGGGAAGGTCGGGATGGATGTCGGCTGTTGTGGGCTTGATCTTTATGCGTTTGATGAGTGCCACCTTGCTTTCATCGGGTGAGAAGAGGAAACCCTCGATGTCTGTTGCGTCTTTGGTGAGTTGCTTGCGCTCTGTGCCGTCAGGGTTCATCTCCCATACCTGGCTGCTGCCGCCCTCGTTTGAGAGGAACGCAATCTTGCTTCCGCCTTTTATCCAGGCTGCACTGCTCTCGTTTGCCGCAGTCGTGGTGAGCAGTGTCTTGCCGCTGCCGTCAGCATTCATTATGTGAAGAGTGTGGTGGCTCTTGTTCTTCTCTACACTGTAGTAGCTAACACCATATACGATGCTCTTTCCGTCGGGTGATACGCTTACCTCGCCTATGCGTCCCATGGCCCAAAGGGCTTCGGGTGTCATCAGTCCGCCTTCTATCTTTATGTCGGACTTGCCTATGGGGGCACTCTGCTCCTGCTGCGGGGCTTCGTTTCCGGTGCAACCGGTAAGGGCCATGCCGGAGATTGTCATTGCTGCCATAATTGCTGAAATTCGTTTCATATTATCTTTTTTCTTTTGGTTTTGTCGCTTGTTTTATATCTTTTTTGCATCAAGATGCATACTTATGCATTCTATGCAAAATTGTTGCAAATTTACTCATAAATATGTTTATATGCAATTAAAGGATATTAAAATATATAATGTCAAATTGTTAATCTTTTATCTATGAAAAACGGAACGCAGTAACTTGACCGATGCGCTGAGTTACACAGTTTTAGAGGTTTTTCCTTTAAATTGCGCCTGTCAGGGCTGGTAAAAATGACATTTTTACCTGTTTTTTTCGAAATGGCAGATAAAATTTTCAAAAAGTTTGCAAATAATAAATAAAATGTAGTACCTTTGCAGACGTTTTAAGGAAAGAGGTTTGCTGAAACGCTAAAAAGGGAGTAGGCATAATTTATAAATATTTAATGTTGTTATGAAGAAGATTATGTTCGTAGCCGTTATGGCTTTCGCAATGGTTTCTTGTGGTGGTAACAAGGCTGCTGAGGCTCAGTGTGACAAGGCTGCTTGCTGTGATTCAATTGTTGCAACAGACATCGTTCCTGCTGCTGCTACAGAGGTTCTTCCTGCTGCTGCTCCTTCTGCTGAGAACGGTGGTAAGGTTGCTACAGAGGTTATCCCTGCAGAGCCTGCAAAGTAATCGTATTCCTTTAAGGTACGTCCAACCTTTTGCCTTGTGGCAAGAGGTTGATTAAAATGCAGATTAGTTTATCTTGTAGGTAAATTCAGATAATGACAAATCGGCTATTTGGGCTGGTTTGTTATTATTTTTTTGTGCAAACTGTTTTAAACTGCCGTACATTCCTTATTATTTGGAAAAAAGATACTATTTTCGCGTAAGTTTGGCAAAAGAGGCAACTTTTTATATAAGATGATTGACTATACTGTATTTAAAGATAAGAAAGCGATATATTATACATTAGGCTGTAAGCTGAACTTCTCGGAGACAGCAACCATTGAACGTCAGCTGCAGGAGGCCGGCATACGTACTGCCAAGCGCGGCGAAAGGGCAGATATATGCATTGTCAACAGCTGTGCTGTAACGCAGGAGGCCGAGAAGAAGTGCCGCCAGGTAATACATAAATTGGTGCGCCAGAATCCCGGTGCATATGTGGTGGTTACGGGCTGTTATGCGCAGCTCTCGGCCGAGAAACTCTCCAAGGAGTTGGGGGTGGACGTTGTACTCGGCATAGACAAGAAAGGTCAGGTGCTTGAGCATCTGGGTAATCTTGTGAAGCATGAAGAGGGTGGTGAGTGGTACGCCATGCCCACAAAAGATGTACGCAACTTCGTGCATTCATGCTCACGTGGCGACCGTACACGCTATTTCCTCAAGGTGCAGGACGGTTGTGACTATTTCTGTACATACTGTACCATTCCCTTTGCACGTGGACGTAGCCGCAATCCGTTGGTGAGCGAGCTTGTGGAGCAGGCGCAGAAGGCTGTTGCCGAAGGTGGCAAGGAGATAGTAATCACAGGTGTCAATATAGGTGATTTCGGAAAATCCACAGGCGAGAGTTTTATCTCGCTGGTGAAGGCTCTTGACTGTGTCGAAGGCGTGTCGCGATACAGGATATCTTCGATAGAGCCCAACCTCATAACCGATGAGATAATAGAATATGTTGCGCAGTCGCGCAGCTTCATGCCACATTTCCACATTCCGTTGCAGGCGGGTAGCGATGAGGTTCTCAAGCTGATGCACCGCCGTTACGACACGGCATTCTTTGCCCGTAAGATAGCGAAGGTGCGTGAGGTGTTGCCCGATGCGTTCATCGGGGTGGATGTCATTGTGGGTACGCGTGGCGAGAGTGAAGAGCTGTTTGAGCGTGCCTACGAATTCATAAAAGGACTGGATATATCCCAACTGCATGTCTTCAGCTACTCGGAACGCCCTGGCACGCAGGCACTGAAAATTGAGGGTGCCGTGCCGCCGGCCGAGAAGCACCGCCGCAGCCAGTTGCTCATTTCACTGAGCGAGGAGAAGCGTCTTGCGTTCTATGAGCGCAACATCGGCAAGGAGGCTGTAGTGCTGTTCGAGAAACCACGTTCAGGTATGCCTATGGGCGGTTTCACGGCAAACTACATCCGCGTGGAGACTGTTGCCGAACCTGAGTATATAAACAGGCCGGTAAGGGTGCGCCTGGGTGGTTTCAATGAGGATTCTTCGGCTCTGCTTGCCGATGAGATAATAGGCTTTGCCGATTAAATGATGAAAAGGGTAGCAGTTGTCATATTGAACTATAACGGTGCGGATATGTTGCGCACCTTCTTGCCCGGGGTGGTGGAATGTTCCCCCGAGGCCGAGGTCGTCGTTGCCGACAATGCCTCGACCGATGACTCCGTTGGGGTGGTGACGAGTCTCTTTCCCACGGTAAAGCTCATTCGTCTTGAACGGAACTGGGGTTTTGCCGACGGGTACAATAAGGCACTTGAACAGGTGGATGCCGAATATTCAATTCTGCTGAACTCTGACGTTGAAGTCACAGAAGGTTGGATAGCGCCCATGCTCGCAGCTCTTGACGCCGACAGCAATGTCGTGGCCTGTCAGCCCAAGATTCTTGACTACAAACGCAAGACCCATTTTGAATATGCGGGTGCAGCAGGTGGTTTCATCGACCGCTACGGCTATCCCTATTGTCGCGGACGCATATTCGATACCCTTGAAGAGGATAATGGGCAATATGATACGGTATGCGATATAAGTTGGGCCACTGGTGCGGCGCTCATGGTTCGTACAGCCGAATATCGCGCAGCCGGTGGTCTTGACGGACGTTTTTTTGCGCATATGGAGGAGATAGACCTCTGTTGGCGCTTGCGTGCGCGTGGCCGTCGCATACTCTGTGTGCCGCAATGTGCTGTGTATCATGTGGGTGGGGCAACGCTTTCAAAGAGCAACCCCAAGAAGACATATCTCAACTTCAGGAACAATCTGCTCATGCTGTACAAGAACCTGCCGCAGGAAGAGCTCCCGTCAGTGATGCGTATGCGTTGCCTGCTCGATTATGTTGCTGCTCTCAAGTTCCTCCTTGCAGGTGGCTTCGGTGACTTTAAGGCTGTGATACGTGCACGTCGTGATTACCGTAAGATGAGGGATAGTTATGCCGCAGTGCGCAAGGAGAACCTTGCAAAAACTGTGGAGAAAGGGTCTGGTTGCCGTAGCCGGTTAATGATACTTTGGCATTACCATTTCGGTGGCAAGAAATTTTATTCAGAACTTTAAGAAGCTATTATGGAAACCGCATTATACCTTATACCCGTTACTCTTGGTGACACGGAAATCTCAAGAGTGCTGCCGGCATATAATGCCGAGGTCATTGCCGGAATAAGGCATTTCATTGTTGAGGATGTGCGCTCGGCGCGTCGTTTCTTGCGCAAGGTCGACCCGCAGTTCGATATCGACGGTTCGCAGTTCTTTGAGCTGAACAAGCATACTGCGCCGGAGGTTGTTGCCGGGTATCTCAAGCCTTTGAAGGATGGCAAGCCTATGGGAGTCATCTCCGAGGCCGGATGCCCGGCCGTGGCCGACCCGGGTGCCGATGTCGTTGCCATAGCACAGCGCAAAGGGTTCAAGGTGGTGCCGCTGGTTGGTCCCTCGAGCATCATCCTCTCCGTGATGGCATCGGGCTTCAATGGCCAGAGCTTTGCCTTCAACGGTTATCTGCCGATAAAACCCGAGGAGCGTGCGAAGAAACTGCGTCAGCTCGAGCAGCGCATATACAACGAGGACCAGACACAGTTGTTCATAGAGACACCGTACCGCAACGGAAAGATGATAGAGGATATTCTCAAGAACTGCCGTCCGCAGACAAAGCTGTGCATTGCCGCTAATCTCACCTGTGAGGGCGAATATGCGCGTACAATGACTGTAAAGGAGTGGAAAGGCAAGGCTCCCGACCTGTCCAAGATTCCTTGTATATTCTTGTTATATAAGTAAGAAATTTGAAATAAAGCTCCTCCCTAAGTGTGGGGAGGTGGTCGTAGACCGGAGGGGGAATTCAAGGACGTGACACTCTGTTTTCTCCCCTCAGTCACTTCGTGACAGCTCCCCTCAAGGAGTGGAGCAGCTGAAATGACATACTAAATTGAAATATAAACTAAAGCTCCTCCCCCACACGTGGGGAGGTGGTCGCAGACCGGAGGGGGAATATTCGGTATGTACAATCGCAAAGAAATAATAATAAAGAGTAAGGAATTAAGAAGGAATCTGACTCCGGAAGAGGCTGTGTTATGGACACAGCTGAAATCTCACAAGCTTAACAATAGCAAATGGCGGAAACAGCATCCGATAGGATCTTATATTCTTGACTTTTATTGTCCCGGTGCAAAATTATGTGTTGAACTTGATGGAAGCAGTCATTACACTTATCAAGGAGCAAAGGAAGATGCTGTCAGAACAGCATTTCTAAATACCAAAGGAATCAAAGTCATAAGATTTGAAAATAGACTGATTTGGGACAATCTACAAGGTGTTTTAGACATTATTCTACAAGAACTGGACTGCAATAGTACGGAAAACAGAGAATATTAGTTCTCCCCTCAGTCACTTCGTGACAGCTCCCCTCAAGGAGTGGAGCAGCTGAGATGACATACTAAATTGAAATTTGAAATAAAGCTCCTCCCCACAGGTGGGGAGGTGGTCGCAGACCGGAGGGGATGTTCAAAGACGGGACAATTTCAACCCCTCAGTCACTACGTGACAGCTCCCCTTTAAAAGTGGAGCAGCTAAAAAATGGAATTTGAATAAAGCTCCTCCCCACTTGTGGGGAGGTGGTAGCAGGCCGGAGGGGAGAGTTTTTTATGCCCAATCGCATTGATAAATTGCTTGCTTGTGTTTTATCTCCTCAGTCTTGCAACAAGTTGCAATCCAGCTCCTCTTGATTTCAAACAAAAGGAGCACTGTGAACTTAAATTAAAATAACTCCTGAAAATTAATAGTAAAATTTTTAAAAAGACTTGTGTCCTCTTCTGTTTAAACCCTTCAGTCGGTAACATACTGCTCTATTTGAAATGTGGAGCAGCTTAATTTGAAATACGGAACTAAAGCTCCTCCCCACAGGTGGGGAGGTGGTCGCATACCGGAGGGGGATATTTAACTTCTTGTTCCTGCGAGTCCGGATAAGTCTGTTCCTGCCGGTGCCTGGAATACCTTGAGACCGAACTCGGGCATTACGGCGAGTATATGCTCGAATACGTCTGCCTGCAGGTGCTCGTATGCAACCCAGGCGGTGTCTGCCGAGAAGAAATAGAGTTCAAGCGGCAAGCCTTGTGGCGTGGGCTGCAACTGACGTATCATGAATATCATCTCATGGTTTACGCGTTCGTTGTTGCGCAGGTATATGTCAAGGTAATTACGCAGTACGGTGAGGTTCACGACCTGTCCGTCGGTACATTCAATCCCTTTGAGCCATCCTTTTTCCCTGAACTTCTCTACCTGTTCCTTGCTGCAGAAGCCCACAGTGTTCATGTCGATGTAGAGTGAGCGCTTTATGCGTCGGCCGCCACTGTCAAACATTCCTCTCCAGTTCTGGAACGATTCGCTTACCAGAACGTATGGCGGTATGGTAGTTATGGTCTTGTCCCAGTTCTGTACTTTTACAGTGGTGAGTGTCACCTCTGTCACCATTCCGTCTGCATTGTGCTTTGGCAATGTTATCCAGTCGCCCTGACGCAACATGTCGTTTGCCGAGAGCTGTACACCGGCCACAAGACCTAAAATGGGGTCTTTGAATACCAACATAAGCACAGCTGCCATGGCACCGAGTCCGGTGAGAATGTTCGCAGGGTTCTTGTCTATGACGATACTTACTATAATGATTGCTCCAATACAAAGAGCTATTATCTTGAACATCTGGAAGACACCTTTAAGCGTCCTGTTCTTCATGCGCTGATTCTCATTCGATATATCGTACAGCGAGTTGAATATCGAGCATGCGAGCCGTGTCGCTGTTGCTACAATGTAAATGTCTATTATCTTGTCAGCCCAAAAGAATACTGTATGCGACTCGCTGAACAGGTATGGTAATATCACTTTAAGGACAATGGGCGGTATCAGTCTTGATACATTGGTGAGCACATCATTGTTGAAAAGTATATCGTCCCATTTCGATGTTGTCCTTGATGTTATTTTCTTCACTGCCGGAATGATGCCCTTGCGGCATATTATGTCGCAGATATAAAACAGGACTATGGCCGATGTTATGAGGATTGCCAGTCGTGCTTCGCTGTTGCTCCAAAGCTCGTTGAAGTCTATAAAGCTATGTTGTATCATCTTTGTCGTTTAATTAAAACCGTTTCTAAATTGGTGTTGTAAATATACTCACTTTTTCCAAAAGGGCTCTCTTTGTCACTCCTTTTTTTTGAGCAGTTCCTGCAACCTGAACATCTCGTCGCGGTATTGTGCTGCCTCCACGAACTCCATCTTGCCGGCAGCCTCTTCCATAAGACGGCGTGTGCGTTCGATGCTCTTCTTCAGCTGTTCGGCGCTCATATACTCCACGATGGGGTCGCAAGCGATAGGTGCCTGACGGGTATCCTCGCTGTACATCCTTATGCTCTTGCCGTCCTTCTCTTTTCTTTCGGTGGCAAGGGCATTGCTTATCTCTTTCTTTATCTGTTTTGGTGTTATGCCATGCTCCTGGTTGTAGCGCATCTGCTTGTCGCGTCGACGGGCTGTCTCGTCCATAGTGCGTTGCATGCTTTCGGTGATGTTGTCGGCATAGAATATAACCGTGCCGTTGACGTTGCGGGCTGCACGTCCTGCCGTCTGTGTGAGCGAGCGGTGGCTGCGCAGGAAGCCCTCCTTGTCTGCATCGAGTATGACTACAAGCGATACCTCGGGCAGGTCGAGTCCTTCGCGCAACAGGTTCACACCTATGAGCACGTCGTATAGTCCCTCGCGCAGGTCGGTCATAATCTGTATGCGTTCGAGGGTGTCAACATCGCTGTGTATGTAGTTGCAACGTACTCCGTTCTTCAACAGGTAGTCTGTAAGTTCCTCGGCCATGCGCTTTGTCAGGGTGGTGACGAGTACACGCTCCTCGCGTTCCACGCGCAGTTGTATCTCTTCCATAAGGTCGTCGACCTGGTTGGCCAGCGGACGCACCTCAATTATCGGGTCAAGCAGTCCTGTGGGGCGGATGACCTGTTCCACTACAACGCCTTCACTCTTTACAAGCTCATAGTCGGCAGGGGTTGCGCTCACATATATTGTCTGTGGCGTAAGTTCCTCGAACTCCTCGAACTTCAACGGGCGGTTGTCGAATGCTGCCGGCAGACGGAACCCGAACTCCACGAGGTTGGTCTTGCGGGCGCGGTCGCCGCCGTACATCGCGTGTATCTGCGGTACGCTTACGTGGCTCTCGTCAATGATGAGCAGAAAATCCTCGGGGAAAAAGTCCAGCAGGCAGTAGGGACGTGTGCCTGCCTCGCGTCCGTCGAAGTAACGCGAGTAGTTCTCGATGCCCGAGCAGTGCCCAAGCTCGCGCAGCATCTCGATGTCGTATGTGACGCGCTCATGCAGACGCTTGGCTTCCAGAGGCTTGCCGATTTCGCGGAAATACTCCTCTCTGTCGGCAAGGTCCTTCTCAATCTCGAGAATGGCACGTTCGGTGCTCTCCTTGGTTGTCATGAAAAGGTTGGCCGGGTAAATCTTGTAGTCGTCGAATGTGGCGATGCGTGTGCCGGTAACGCTGTCAATCTCCTCGATGCCGTCGATGTCATCGTCCCAGAATGTGATGCGCAGTATGTGGTCGCTGTAGGCAAGGCTCACCTCCACGGTGTCACCTTTTACGCGGAAGTTTCCGCGCGACAGGTCAACGTCATTGCGTGTATATAGGCTGCCCACCAACTTGCGCAGGAATACATTGCGGTCGAGCTTCTGCCCCACGGCAATCTCAATGACATTGTTGTAGAAGTCGCTGGGGTTACCCATGCCGTATATGCAAGAAACCGACGAAATGACCACCACGTCCTTGCGTCCCGAGAGCAGTGCCGACGTTGCGGCAAGCCTCAGCTTGTCAATCTCGTCATTTATGGCAAGGTCCTTCTCGATATATGTGTCGCTCGATGGTATATATGCCTCGGGCTGGTAGTAGTCGTAGTACGATACATAGTACTCCACGGCATTGTTGGGGAAGAATCCCTTGAACTCGTTGTAGAGTTGTGCCGCCAGGGTCTTGTTGTGGCTCAATATAAGGGTAGGGCGGTTGATTTCCTTTATCACATTCGCCATGGTAAAGGTCTTTCCCGAACCCGTCACGCCCAGCAGGGTCTGTGCAGGAGTACCGGCCTTTACACCCTCCACAAGCTGTGCGATAGCCTCTGGCTGGTCGCCCATAGGCGCATATTCTGATATAAGCTCGAATTTCATGTTTTCTTCAGTTGTCTTGATAGACTGCCGAATTCAAGACGGTTTCTCAAAATGGTTGAACCACAAAAATAATGATTTCTCCTAATTCATGCAAGAATTTGGGTTATGTGTAATATAATTAAGCAGCTGCTCGCGGGATTATTGCTTTTTTTATTTATTTTTGCATAAATAAGGCAAATTATAACATATAATAATATGAAAAAACTTTTTTACGCTTTTCTATTAGCGATACCTCTGTGTGCGGTGGCCGGAAATCCTGCGGAATCCTCGGATGATTACCCGGTTGTCTTTGACAAAGAGCAGGGATATACCCACAGTAGCCGTCGTCTGAACAGTGTATCGCTCGGTGAACAGACACTGCAGTTGCCTACTCCATTGAAGGTATACAGCAAAATTGACGATGGCTTCTTCTGTGCGCGGGTAGGCGAGACGGTGTCCCCTACATTCGGCTATACCGGTACATGGATGAACGGTTTCGTTTATATTGACCGCGGAATGGACGGTACATTCGAGGCGCAGCTCAATGCTGACGGCTCAATTCCTGCCGGTAGCGACATCATGGCGTTCTCATATGCCGAACCTTCAGTAGGTTCAGGCAATGGTTATAACAGCAATGGCCAGGCACTGTCTAATGCAAATGTACTCAATCCTCCTTCATTCAAGATACCGGCAGACCTTGCTCCCGGTTACTACCGTATGCGTTACAAGGTCGACTGGGCTTCTATTGACCCTGCAGGTCGTGCCGAGGACGGTGACGGTATCATAAAGAACGGCGGTGCAATATGTGACGTGCGCATAAATGTCCACAATGCTGACGGAAACCTTTCGGTAGAGACCGCCAACGGTGCATTATTGGCTGCCGATGGTTCGGCTCTTCCTGCGACGGTGCCTTTTGGTAAACCTCTCTCTTTAAAGGTGCTTCCTGCCAATGGCTATGCTCTTGATGCGCTCAAGGTTCTTCACGGGCATAATCTTGGTGGAGCGCAGGAGATACATGGTGTACAGCAGTACGACGAGGAGGTGTTACCGGGGTACCTCGTAAATGGCGATGTAATAACTCTCCCCGCTGAAATTGTTGACGGTGATGTGAAAATCGTTGCTCTCTTTGCAAAACAGGAGGGTGGTGCCGGCGGTGAAGGATATGCTCTCTCGTTCGGCAAGGACGCGACGGTGAACGCTGGCCGCCCGGTAGTGGCAAGTGTAAACGGCAAGGAGTTCAATCTTGATGGAAATTCCGCATATTATGACATTACCGATACTCCGGTGCTTCTTGCAGATACAAGAGAACTCAAGGTGATTGTCGATAATTCATACGGCAAGGATGCTTATCTTTATATCGACCTCAACAATGACGGCAAGTTCACAGCAATGCTTGATGACAATGGCCTTCCAACTCTTTCAAGCGAGCTTGTTGCATTCTCGCATTATAATGGAAAGAATGGTGACGGTGAAGCCGTGGAGCAGGGGAGTACGGTAGGTGCACTTGCCGGTTATTTGCCCGAGTTGCTTGCCGACGGTATGTATCGTCTACGCCTAAAGCTCGATAAGAACAATGTCTGCCCGGACGGTTCAGAGGGTATCGTTGCCGAAGGTGGTTGTGTTGCAGACTTCCTTGTCAGCGTCAAGAGCGGTAATGCCTCATTGCGTCTCTTTACCGTTGACGGCAGTATCGATGGCCTTGCAGGAACGGCTCTCCCGTTGACAGTTCCGCTCAATCAAAGGTTCTCGGCTGTGCTTCGCGGTGCTCCCGGCTTTGCAGCCGATGGTGTCACTGTGCGTCATGGTCATAATCTTGACGGTGAGCAGTATGTGAACGGCAACCGTCAGTGGGCCGAGGAGTATGTATCTGTAAAAGCCGGCAGGCTGGTTATCAATGCCGACCTTGTCGACGGTGATGTCTCCCTTTATGCCGAGTTCAAGAAAAAAGAGGACGGTGAGTGGACTCTTGTCTTCAGTGATGAGTTCAACGCGGAGGACAACAGCCAGCCTGTCGGCAGCAAATGGATGCGTTGTCAGCGTTACGGCTCTACATGGAACCGTTGGCTCAGCGACAGCAAGGAGGTTATCTATCTGCAGGGCGGAGATCTTGTGGCACGTGCGATACCGAATCCGGATATGGCGTCCGATCCAGTACCGATGATAACAGGCGGTATTAAAAGTCATAAACGTTTCGGTTTTACATACGGTTATGTCGAGGCTCGTATCCTCTCGAATCCTTGGACCGGACATTTCCCTGCATTCTGGATGATGCCCGAGGATCAGAGCGCCGGTTGGCCCGACTGCGGTGAGATTGATATATGGGAAGCAATCGACACCGACAGCCGTTCATACCACACAATCCATAGCAATTGGACCTATGACCTCGGCAACAAGAACGACCCGCAGTCAAGCTTCAACAAGACTATTCCTTATGACCGTTATCACACTTACGGTCTTAAGTGGGATGCCAATACTCTGATATGGTATATCGACGGCAAGGAGGTAGGCCGCTATACAAAATCTACCGACAACTCAAAACTCAGCCAGGGGCAGTGGCCGTTCGACAAGCATTTTCACCTTATCCTCAACCAGAGTGTAGGTAACGGCTCATGGGCTGCCAATGCCGATGTTTCACATACTTACGAGACCCGTTTCGACTGGGTGCGCGTATATCAGACCGACGGCATGAAAAACACTGACGGAACTGTCGGTGTAGTCAAGCTAAAGGAAGAGGGCGCTGTTGAAGTTACTGCCGCCGACGGTGGCGCATGCGTCACTGCAACTGTTCCGACAATTGTTGCAGCATATGACACCATAGGACGCAAGGTGGCCCAGACGCTTGTTGAGGATACAGGCTTTATACCTCTGTCAAAAGGCGTATATATCATTGCAGGCAATAAGGTCCTTATCAAATAATCTATAAACATTAATGTTATTGGCGCTACAGCTCGTTTGAGAATGTGGCGCCATATTTTTGTTTATTTATGGATTATTTACCGATATTAAAAGGAAGATTAAATGATTTTCGTTGTATTTTCGGTTGGAATGTGCTATCTTTGCAAACTGAATTGGACCAGTGGGTTCTGGTGCAATTTGTAATTTACAAAAGATGAAAAATAGTTTATACACACTTATAGCAGCTTTGCTGATGTTTGCGTCATGTGATTCTTACAACAAGGTTCTCACGACAAACAATATCGACTACAAATACGAGGCTGCAAAGGCTCTTTATCTTAAAGGTGAGTATTCTAAGGCTGCACAGCTTCTGGAAAGTATGGTTACCCTGCTCAAGGGTAGTGACAAGGCCGAAGAGTCTTTGATTCTCCTTGCAAAGTGCTACTACGATTCAAAGGATTATGATACTGCATCACAGTATTTCAAGGTATACTATACCAATTATCCGCGAGGAGAATTTACCGAGTATGCACGTTTCCATTCAGGAAAGTCCTTGTTTATGGATATCACCGAACCAGAACTTGATCAGTCCGGAACCTATCTTGCAATCAGCGAACTCCAGCTTTTTATGGAGTATTTCCCTTTGAGCAAATTGCGTTCCGAGGCCCAGGACATGATAGTGACAATGCACGACCTGCTTGTGGAGAAGGACTTCCTGTCTGCCAAGCTATACTATGATCTCGGTGACTTCATGGCATACAGGGGCAATAACTATCTTGCTTGTATAATCACAGCACAGAATGCCCTCAAGGATTATCCCTATACGGCCCTCCGTGAGGAACTTTCAATTCTTATACTCCGTGCACGCTACCAGATGGCGCACAAAAGTGTAGAGGAGAAAAAGTACGAGCGTTATCGCGAGACAATAGACGAGTACTATGCTTTCAAGACTGAGTTCCCCGACAGCAAGTACCTTGACGAGGCTGAAAGCTTCTTCAAAGAGGCAAAGGAGTTTGTAAAAGATTGACAAATAATTAAACGATATAAAAATGGATTACAAAAAGACTAATGCTCCAACAAACACTGTCACACGCAATATGGCAGATTTTGTAAACGAGACCGGCAATGTGTACGAGTCTGTAGCTATCATCGGCAAGCGTTCTAACCAGATTGCAGCAGAGATGAAAGATGAACTGCTCAAGAAACTCAACGAGTTTTCTTCTTCAACCGATAACCTTGAGGAGCAGTTCGAGAACCACGAGCAGATAGAGATTTCACGCTATTACGAGAGACTGCCGAAGCCCACACTCATTGCTGCGCAGGAGTTCCTTGACAATAAGATCTACTTCCGTGATCCTGCAAAGGATAACGTAGAGGAGGATATCTGATAACGGATCGGGTGTTATGAAGTTCCGCTTATACCAGTTGCTTTATGTCGCAGTAATTGCCCTTCTTGTGTGGGCAATGGTGGAGCCTATAGTAAAGTTTACTGAGGCCGATGGCTCGTTGACGGTTATGAGTAATTTCAAGTTGCTTGCTGCTGACGGTCAGGTATCAAGGTCTGTAATTGCACTTGGGGCGTTGCTCGTGTTTGCTGTGGTAGTAAATGCTTTTGCACTTATGGTGTCGATGTTCAGCAATTTCGAGTTGCAGAAGAGAACCACAATACTCTCGTTGCTTGTTCTTGCAGGGTATTATATCCTTCTGCTGATATACTCGTTCCTCTTGCTTGCCGATGCATCGCTTGAAGTAGACTTGCCGATATTGTTCCCGTTCTTTGGAATAATACTCAATTCGGTATCCTTCAATCTTATCCGCCGCGAAGAGGCGAAGATTATTGCACGGGCTACCGGTTTCAGGTTGAGAGACTGATGTCCGATAAAACATAAGAATGGTCCACGGTTCCGTGGGCCATTTTTTTTGTTCTGTTGGAACATTACCTGCAATACTCTTGTTTTAAAGGAAAAAAGAGTATGAAAAAGGTCAAGATTTCAGTTTTTGCCGACCCTGCCTGTACCTGGTGCTGGGGCAGTGTGCCGGTTGTGAGAGCGTTGAGGTACCGTTATGGCGCGCAGTTGGAATTCGAGTATGTAATGGGTGGAATGATAGAGGATATCACCTCTTTCAACAACCGTAGGCTTTCTATCGGTGGTGACATAGCAATGTCTAACAGGAACATGCACAAGCATTGGCTTGAGGCTTCTGCAATACATGGTATGCCTGTGTCGGAGACTCCTATACGCTTGTTTACGGAGGAGCATCGTTCAACGGTGCCAATGAACCTCGCATATATTGCCGCAAAACTCTATGAGGGCACCAACGACACAGCAATAGACAATGCGTCGCAGCGTTATCTGCGTATACTGCAGGAGATGACGCAAGTTGACGGTGCACAGACCAATGCCGAGGAGAATATCGTGGCCATGTCGGCACTCGTCGGTTTCAACAAACAAAAATTCAGTGAGATATTTGCGGGTCCCGAGGTCAAGAGAATCTATTCGGCAAACAGGGAACTGTGCAAGGAGTACGATGTACATTCCTTTCCCACCTACAAGCTGGTATATGCCGATGAGGAGATGATGGTGCGTGGCTTTACTACATACGAGACACTTGCACACTGTATTGCCCAGCTTTCATACGAGAATGTCAAGCCCGTTGATGACGGCAGTGAGGCGCTTACCATAGCAAACGTACGTACTTTCATAGAAGAGTTCGGCACTGCCTATCCTGTGGAGATTGCTACAGCCTTCTCGCTCGAACGTACAGGTGGACATACAGCGTTGAACATAGAATCCTATTCCGGATTACCTGATATTGTAGAAGAGATGATTAAGAGCGGTGATATAGCTATGGCTCCCAAAGGCAACGGCTTTATGCTGTATACCCTGAAACGGAAGCAGAATGCTTCGCAGGTAAAGGGTAGGGAGTATGCAGGTGTTTATTGATGTGTAAATGCTGTTTATGGTGTAAGGGCGAACCGATGTGTTTGCCCTTTGATGTGTATTGAGCTGCTCCACTTCTAAACTCCTCCACCGCAAGCGGTCCCCCGGGCTGCTCCACTCCTTGAGGGGACATTGCGAGCCACAGCACTGCATTGCTTTCAGCGAGCTTTGTCTGCGCTC
>CALCEC010000024.1 GCA_937900095.1 uncultured Bacteroidales bacterium
CCTGCGACCCCCTGGTCCCAAACCAGATGCGCTACCAACTGCGCTACACCCCGAATAACGGATAATGACTGTATTCAAACAATCTGTATCAAGTGCCTTGCCCGTCAATCATAGACACTTCTTGAAAGTTGTCGGGGTGACAGGATTCGAACCTGCGACCCCCTGGTCCCAAACCAGATGCGCTACCAACTGCGCTACACCCCGAAAACTTGTTTTTTCTTTATTTACTTTATAATCTCCAACTGTTTGAAGATTGGCACCATTGCCTCAATTGCCCTGTCAACCTGCTCCTTCGTATGTGTTGCCATCAAAGAGAAGCGAATCAACGTATCCTGCGGCGAACATGCAGGCGGCACAACCGGATTTACAAATACCCCGGCGTCCCACAATAACTTTGTCACAAGGAAGGTCTTGTCTGTGTCGCGGATGTAGATTGGGATAATAGGTGTTGATGTATTACCTATCTCGAAACCTATCTCGCGGAAATTCTTCAATGTGTAGTTTGTAATCTTCCAAAGGTTCTCCAGACGTTCAGGCTCTTCCTGAATGATATGCAAAGCTTCAAGAGCTGCGGCTGTAGCAGCAGGCGTGTTGCTTGCACTGAAGATGTAAGAACGTGAATTGTGACGGATATAATTAATTACCTCCTTGTCACCGGCTACAAAGCCGCCGATTGTCGCCAAAGACTTGCTGAATGTACCCATAAGCAAATCAACATCGTCTGTAAGGCCAAAGTGGTCGGCTGTACCGCGTCCTTGTCTTCCAAGTACTCCCAAACCGTGAGCCTCGTCAACAAAGATACTTGCATTATACTTTTTCTTCAAGCGTACAATCTCAGGCAGGTTCGCGATATCACCCTCCATGCTGAAAACGCCATCAACCACAATCATCTTGATTGTTGCAGGGTCACAAGCCTGAAGCTCTTTCTCAAGACCCTCCATGTCATTGTGACGGAACTTGCGTACAGTAGAGAACGAGAGGCGGCGGCCATCAACGATCGACGCGTGGTCAAGCTCATCGCAGATAATTGTATCCTTTCGGCCAGTAATGCAAGAGAGAACACCCAAATTTACCTGGAAACCTGTTGAGTAAACAAGCGCCTCGTCTTTACCGACAAACTGCGCCAGTTCATTTTCAAGTTGAAGATGAATATCGACAGTTCCATTCAAGAAACGTGAACCGGCACATCCGGTACCATATTTGCGGGTAGCAGCTATGGCCGCCTCTTTGATTCTGGGATGGTTGGTCAAGCCCATATATGAGTTAGAACCGAACATCAGAACCTTTTTGCCACTCATCATCACCTCCGTATCCTGCTCGCTCTCGATGCAACGGAAATATGGGTATACTCCCATTGCCATAAAGCGCTGTGGCAAATCGTATTTAGCGTATTTCTCTTTTAATAAACTCATAGTGTCCATGCACCGAAAAAGATGCAACTTCCTTGTTTCAGGATGCAAAGGTATTACATTTTTTTTTACCCGGCAACATTTTTGTAATATTTTTACTTAAAAAAGAGACCGTCGCTAAAAAACGACGGTCTCATCAGAGCATATCACGGTTTCATTTATTCAGTTGTATAACCCTGTCCTCCATAGCCGTATCGACCGTAACCATAGCGGCCGTAGCCGTAACGGCCATAACCGTAACGGCCATAACCGCCCTTGCCGTCATACTCCTCACCATTGACAACAAGTGAAACATTCTGCAACTTGCCTTCGGCAACAAGGCCCTGCATGAACTGCAGGTCGTACTTGTGGGTGTGTCCGAGACGGACCACATAGATGACAGCATCAGCAAACGGACTGATAAGGAATGAATCGGACACAAGACCAACCGGGGCTGTATCAAGGACAATATAATCATATTTTGTCGAGAGATATTCAAGTGCTCTCTCAAGGTTACCGTTAGAAAGCAACTCAGCCGGGTTTGGAGGCACAATGCCGGCAGGAAGGATATCGAATCCCTCAGCTATGCCGGTGTGGAGTATCAGCCTGTCAAGCAGGGCAAAATCTTCCTTATCGCCAACAAGGTAACTTGTAAAGCCCTCGGCCTTTGGATTGAACTTGAACATCTCGGCAAGACGTGGGCGACGGATATCAAGACCCATAAGAAGGACCTTCTTTCCGAGCATCGCATTACTTACAGCAAGGTTACATGCCACAAAAGTCTTTCCCTCACCCGATGTTGTAGAAGTAAACATAACAATCTTTCCCTTTGAGTTCTTCATAACGAACTGAAGATTCGTACGGAAAGCACGGAAAGACTCTGTCATAAGGTCATTCTTGTTCTTTTCCACAACGATAGGATTCTTACGTCCGACAGCACTCTTCTTGAATGGGATTGTACCTACATGAGGAACGGTTATCAGCTTCTCGACCTCCTCGGTATGATACAACTTGGTACGCAATGTCTCGATAAGCCAGATAACTAAAGCCGGCAAAGCAAAAGCCAAGAACACAGCTACAAGCAAAACCATATTAGCATTAGGAGAAACCTTGGGACCTACAAGCGGAGCATCAATACACCTCAAGTTATCAGCAGAAACCGCAAGCGAAAGTGCATTCTCCTCATACTTTTGCAAAAGCGTTACATAAAGCTCGGACTTTATTGCACATTCACGCTCAATTGTTATAAGCTCACGCTCAATTTCAGGAGACTGGGCATAACGTGAAGAGTAACTTGCAAGCAATGCAGAAATGGCATCACGCTGCAGTTTCAAAGAGCGGTCATAAGCATCGATAGCAACTCTCAAATCAGACTGCATCTGCTCCACACGTGCTACAGAACTCTTCAATACCGGATTATCGACAGTTGCAGAAAGTTTCAACTGGTTAAGGGCGACAACCTCGGTATTATAATTGTTTATAAGAGCAAGCAATGAAGGGTCAATTGTCAAGCCAAAAGTTGTCGGGATAACCTTGGAATCATTCTTTGAATCATTAACAAACTCCTTGAGGAACTTTGAAGACTTCAACACAAGCTCAATCTCTTCAAGCTGCTTTGTATAACCAGACTTATTCTCTGTAACCTGTGCTGCATCGAGTTCAGGAGCTATAAGTTCGTTCTGCTTCTTGTAATCGGAAAGCCTTCTCTCCATAACGATAAGCTCCTTGCTCAAAGAATCGATACGCTCAAGTATAAACTCCGCCGTCTGACGTGCCACCTGACGTTTGTCCTCTGTTGTCACATTGTTATAGTTGTCGATGACCGCATTTATGAAAGCAACACCATTTTCCGGGAGTGATGTCTTATAATCGATTGTCGCTACAGAAGAGGTCTTTGATATTGGAACAACCGCCAATGCCTTCATACAAGACAAGGCCACTTTGCCAAGAGGGTTGACATTCACTAAAAGTTTTTTAGAGAAATCATCATAAGCAGTTCCCTTTTCTATAAGCACATTACCGACATGGGTCACAAGAGTATATGGAAGAGACTTGATCTCTGCCGTATACTCCTTTGGTTCATCATCACCGTTGGTTTTGCAACTGTAAACCAAAGCGATATTGCTTTTATCCTCAAGATTGAATTCCATATTCAATGTAGACGCCAAAGCAGCCATAGCATCAGGCAACACATTACCAGAGCCGTCTACACCGAACGTAACTTTCAATGGACTTTCATCAGCATATATCGGAGTGTTTGTGAAGAGACCAGAAACCGCATACGAAACATTCAATTTCGTCATGTCTACAGCTCCACGTATAACCGACATAGACTTTATGACCTCAATCTCATTCTCGGCATTTGCATTGGTGCTATTGAAGCCGAATTCTGCGAGCATACTGGCAGATGAGTCAAAGCCGCCCTTTTTCTGGTCATTCAGAAGGATTTTTGCAGTAACAGGATAGGTCGGCACCGCAACACGCAAATAGAAGAATGCAGCCGCCACACAAACAATCAATGATGCCAGCAACACTTTCCAGTATGCAAGTGCATAATATAATATTTTCCTTAAATCCAAGCCTTCTTCCTCAACATTAACAGTTGTCGTATTTTCATTTTGCTGCATACCTATTATTATTTGAGAATGTTATACAATAGAGAAACCAGAGACACAAGGATTGATGTTGCCGAGAACCAAAGCGAAGTAGATGAACCGACATCAGAGTTCTTCGCCTTTGACTCATTCGGTGTCACATAGACAACATCATTCTGCTGCAGATAATAATATGGTGAATTCACTATGTTTGCATCATTGAGATTGACTTCATATACATTCTTGTTGCCGTCCTTGTCCTCACGCACAATCTTCACATTGTCACGCAAGCCCCATATTGTCATATCCCTGGCCATGGAGAGCGCCTCAAAGATGTTTACCTTTCCGTTCTTTACTGTATATGTACCGGGGCTCGTAACCTCACCCAGAACAGAAACCTTGAAATCAACAAAGCGTACAGTCACCACCACATCGGAAAGAATCGATTTCTTGACACGCTCATATATAGCCTTCTCTGCCTCGGGAAGTGTCAGCCCTGCAATTTTCATTACACCGACAGAGGGAATACGCACTGTCCCGTCATTTCCAACAATGTAGTTCTGCAATGATGGTTGAGAAGTAAGGAGATTACGACCACTGTTAGCGATATCAACCGGAGCCACAAGATTATATGCCATTGCAGCAGTAGGGTCCTCGGGACAAACAACCGTAATGGTCAACAAGTCTTGAGGCATAATCTTTGCCTCATGAAGCTCCGCGGTAGCACTTGCAAGCTCCCTGCTGTTCTGCAAATATGGCACCTTTTTATACGAGGTACACGATGTGAATGCAAAAAGCAGCAGCACAACCGCAGAAACGATTTTAGTAATACATTTTCTTTCCATATTTTTATTGTTTTTTAAGTCTTGTTAATGGGTATAAAACGACCTTTTATACATTTCCACGCAAATATAGTACTTTAGTACAGAAAAAAAAAAAAAAACATAATTAATTTACAACAAGACAAAGACACAAGCCATTAAAGACAAAACAGATACAACATATCATACTTTTTAGAAAGATTTCTGACGAGTGTTTCAAACAAAGAACTATCTTTGCATAATTAATATAACGTGATTCGATATAAACTCAACCAAACCGCAAGAATTGTCATCCCGACAGAGCGCAAGCGACGAGGGATCTCAAAAACCGCGAATAAGAGTTTTTTTCGGGCAAAGCCCTCAAAAGCACGTCTCACTTCGGTTTGAGATGACAAATATGCTAAATTACAGTACGAATTGTTATATCTAATTTAGGTTAATATAAAAACCATTCACAAAAATAAAATGAGACAGAGAACCAACAAAAGGAAACTTGTAATGGCCATAACGGGTGTAATTATCACCATTGTCATATTCATCGGCAGTACTTTTGCAATAAAGTATTACACGACAAGAGTTGAACGGATAAATTTGAAGGAGACCGCATATATATATGTAACACCCGAAGACAATGCGGCAGGTGTAATGAAACAGCTGGAAGGAATTATCGCCCCTGCATCAGCCAAGGGATTCGCAATACTTGCCGAGCACAACAATTTTGACAAACGCAGACGCAGCGGCAGATTCGCCGTCAAAGACGGCGACACGATGAAAGACATTTACTACCGCATCGTAAGCAACACCCAGACACCGGTGAAACTGGTCGTACCTTCGACAAGAGAGCTGGCAGGGCTGGCCGGCAGTGTAAGCAGCCAGCTCATGATGGACTCCGCTGAACTTGCCGAGTTCATGACCTCCCCGATATACAAGAAAAGGTTGGGATATACCAAAGAGACATTTCCTTCCCTCTTTATCCCCGAGACATACGAGGTCTATTGGGACATCAAGCCCGAGGACCTTATGATCCGCTTCATGAAAGAGAGAAGGAAGTTCTGGAATGACGAGCGCAAAGCCAAAGCCGACAAGTTAGGGATGACCCCCGAAGAGGTAGCCACCCTTGCCTCAATAGTAGACGAAGAGACCAACAGTAACGAAGAGAAGCCTATCGTTGCCGGGCTCTACATAAACCGGTTGAAGAGAGGCATGCCACTGCAGGCCGATCCCACGGTAAAATACGCATTGGGTGACCCTACACGCAAGCGCATACTCAACAAGGACCTTGAGGTTGATTCACCTTACAACACCTACAAGCATGCAGGACTGCCACCGGGCCCAATACGCGTACCAACCAAGCAGGGCCTCGAGAGCGTACTGAACTACAAGAAACACGATTACCTTTATATGTGCGCAAAGGAAGACTTCTCGGGCACACACAACTTCGCCAAGACATTAAGTGAACACAATGCGAACGCCAACAGATACCGACAGGCGCTCAACAGACTCAAAATAACGAAATAAGCTATGAAAAAGTTTTTCTCATGGGTGCTTGCAGCAACATTCTCATTTCTCTGCGCCGTTTCTGCCGCACAGGACAACACGTCAGCACTTGTTCCCATGCCTAACAGCATGACAAGAAACAGCAAAGGCGAGACATTCCAAATAAACAGCAAGACAACAATAAACAGCACACTACCCAAAGGTTCATTCCTTATCGAGGAACTGAAACATATTATAGACAAACACATGGATATTGCACTCGCCGAAGAGGGAGAGAGCAAACGCAACCGCATAGAACTTGTCACAGACAACACGCTCCAAGGCAAGGAGCACTACACACTTAAAGTCGACAAGAACGGAATAACCATTAAAGGCTCAACCGAAGGGGCACTTTTCTGGGGTTTGAAGACCCTTGATCAATTGTTGATGGGTGACATTTGCAATACTGCTGAGCATAGAATCGAGCACATTCACATAGATGACAATCCGCGTTACGGCTACCGCGCGGTAATGATTGATCCGGCACGCCACTTCATACCCGTGAAAGACGTGAAATTCTTCATTGACCAGATGGCACGCTTCAAGTTCAACGTACTGCAACTGCACCTCACCGATGACCAGGGATGGCGCATTGAGATAAAGAGCCATCCGAAACTGACAGAGATCGGCGCGAACCGTAAGCCGGGAGCAAGCAACCAAGGCCCCGACAACGGTTTCTACACACAGGAAGAGATAAAGGATATCATCGCATACGCAGCACAGCGCAACATCGAGGTGATTCCCGAACTTGACATCCCGGGACACTCTGTAGCCATTCTGGCGGCATACCCCGAGATTGGATGCTCATTCCGCTACGACGAGAAGAAGGACCTGGGCAGCACCACCAACATGATGCTATGTGCAAGCAAGGAAAAGGGCTACAAGATATACGAGGATATCATAAGAGAAGTAGCACAATTGTTCCCGTCAAAGAAGATACACCTTGGAGGCGACGAAGCTGCCGTACAGCAGAACTGGGCTAAATGTCCCGATTGCCTTGCCATGATGGAGAAGATGGGTTATGACAAACCGTCGCAGCTGATGATACCTTTCTTTGACAAGATCCTTGATTTTGTGCGCAAGAATGGCAAGGAGCCCGTTTTATGGTGCGAGCTCGACAACATCTGGCCACCCGCAAACGAGTACCTCTTCCCCTACCCCAAGGACGTGACACTCGTAACCTGGAGAAACGCACTGACTCCAAAATGCATTGAACTGACACACAAGCATGGCCACAAGCTCATCATGGCACCCGGCGAGCACGCCTACCTTGACTATCCGCAGTACCCGGGCGACCTTCCCGAGTTCAACAACTGGGGCATGCCGGTGACGACACTGAAGAAGACATACGAACTTGACCCGGGATACGGCCTGCCAGAAGAGGAACAGGCACACATTGAAGGCGTAATGGCAACTCTTTGGGCCGAAGCCATAAAAGACGTAAACCGACTCACATACATGACATTCCCACGAGGAATGGCTATTGCCGAGGCAGCATGGAGCAACCTTGAGCAACGCAGCTGGGAGAGTTTCAAAGAACGTATATACCCCAACATCATGGACATGATGAAGAGCGGCGTATCGGTCAGAGTGCCGTTCGAGATTGTAGAAAGGAAGTAACAGGATTGGCAAAGTACGCGATTTTATAAAGTTTATGCCGAACTTACATTAATATAACGTGAGTTCGATATAAGAATTTATACTAAAATTAGCGTATTTTGTCATTCCGAACCTTGTGTGAGGAATCTCATTATTCGCGGATT
>CALCEC010000025.1 GCA_937900095.1 uncultured Bacteroidales bacterium
ATAAAGGGTGCGGGTAAGCGAGTGCAATAATTTTGCATTGTGCTCATAAAAATCCGCACCTTTTTGCTACTGAACCATTTAATTCTTAATGGTGTAGCCATTTTCAACACCAAAGCCCGTCAGTTGTTGCTGACGGGCTTTGGTATATTCCATATTAAGGAAATAAAAAAAAGTTTTGCTGCACAGAAGAGAACGACGAAACTCCGAGAATACAAGATTTGAGGGCTCCTGTCCTTTGTAATCCACCGGCTCTCTAAAGCTACCCGAAGGCGTGGCCCGCCATTAGACAATGTGAAGCTTACTCGGTTTTTCGTTTAAAATTGATGAGTTTCCCAGTCAATCGGTACAGCAAAACCGTATACAAACATAAGAACGTTTTTTGATGTATACAAGCGTTTCTGCCACAAATTCCTTTTTTTTGTGATTTTTATTCTATAATAAAGCCTTTTTCACAAATAAGGTCTACCAAGAAGGCTCTTTACTCGTTACGCTTACCCCCAAAACACCCATTTACGCTTAGCAGACCGAGTTTATTTCGGACTTCAAAATTAATAAACAGTTCTTCTTATCCAAGCTCTCTACCAAAGAGGGTGACCCATTTTACTTTTGGGCCACCCTCACATAAGTATTCAGGTATTATCAGAAGGTTACATTTTAGCCAAATTACACTAATGATTATTTAACCAAAACCTTTTTACCATTTACAACATAGACGCCAGGAGCTGTTACCTTCTCAAGCTTACGGCCTGAAATGTCGTATACACCTTTCACGCCATTATCACCCTCGATCTCTTTGATGCCTATCGGATTGATAACCTCAAGAGTAACGTCGATGATCTGGCCACCGTTCTGCTTGAAGTCACCGAACTTGCCGTCAGAATCACCGGCAGGATCAATGTTACACCAGTCCTGCTTAACGCGCATGCGGTATGTACCGGCTGTCTCAGGAGCCTTGAATGCAGGAACCTCGGGAGTATTACGGTTGCTTCCTGTAATCACAGTACCTACACTGTTCCAGCCACTCTCGTCACTTGCACCGTCGTTGTTGTAGAATGAGTAAGCAACAAGGTCCTCCGCAGGAGCCCACTCGCTACCCTCGGCAATGCTTGCTGTGAAACCGTCACCGTCAAAGTCAATGAACACGAACTGATGAATCCAAGAACCGGCCTTGTCGAATGTGATGGTCAGTTCCTCACCAGCCTCGACATTGAACACTGCAGCAGCTGTAGCATTGGCATAATCCTTTCCCTGCTCCTCTGATGTGAGAGTATAACTGCTCTCACCCGATAATACACCTGTAAGAGTGATGGCACGGATTACACGGCCTGTGTTTGTTCTGTCTCCATTGTATGTAGGCTCATAGACATCGAACTCCTCAACAACAAGAGTTACAGAACCGCTGAAAGAATCACCTACAGCAGCGCCATTTACAACACCCTCAGGGATAACGAGAGTGTACTCGCCCGGAGTGGTAACCTCCTGGGCAAGAGTCACTGTAAGAACCTTCTCGGCAACGCTGTATGAAGCTGAAGAAACCTTCTCACCGGCTGCATTGTTGAGGACGACCTCAGCACCTGTAGCTGCATCAACCACCTCCTTGCTGAACTCCACCTCTATTATAGAGAGAGAATAGATCTCCTCGCTTGGAGAAACAGACGCAATTTTTATTGGCTCTGGAGCAACAACTGTAATTGCAAACTCGCCAGAGAAAGCCTTGTCGTCGTTAGAGCGGACGAAGAGGCCCTCGGGAACAACCAGAAAATAGTTGCCCGGAGTGCTCACTGCATTTGCAAGAGTAACTGTAACGACGCTACCCTCTACAACGTATGTAGCCTCTGAAACGACATTCTCCTTTGCCTCGTCATAAAGAGCAACAGCAGACTCAGCACCCTCTACAGTCTTCACATCATAGTTGAAGTTAAGGCGTACTGTACTGATAGCCTCATCTTTTACAGGGCTGTAGCTCAACACCTCAAAAGGGAGCTGTGAAGCGTCGGCATTGATACCGTCGAATGCAAATACAGTGCTACCGGGAAGAGTAACTGTCAACTGCTGGTCGATGTCGATTGCAGCGCCCTCTGTCAAGCCCTCAAGAGCATCCTGCACCTTGAATGACTTGTTTAGGATGATAGCACCTGTGATGTTTGCAGGAATCTCAAAAGCCTCACGCAGTGTGAATGTATATGTCTGGGCGTTGTTTCCACCATTGCGGAGAGCAAGTGTAGCCTTGGCACCGTTCCAGGAAGCCCAACCGTAAATCTCCTGTTTGCTTCCGTTCCATGGATTGCCGCCTACCCAGTGAGCATCGGGCAATACATCGGCATTCTTCTTCTGCCATGCTACGCACTCTGCAACATCCTCCCAAAGCTTACCGCCGTTGATACTGTTCATAAGACTGCAGTTGGTGTAAAGCTCTACAATTCCCGAACCGCAGACAAATGCACAACGGAGCTCACGGAGAACAGCATTGTAATCTCTTGAATCACTTGCTGGAGGACCATCTACTGAAAGGATGAATCCGTGGGTCATCAATGTGTTGATCGGGCAGATCGGAGAATTCTGTACATAGTTCTGGTAAACCAGACGGTCACGGTATGTAATCCAGTTCTCACGGTTGATGCTGTTGTTACCGATACGGTCGTGGTCATTCTCCTGACGCCATGTAGCATCTGAAATCTGATACCAGAATGGAGAAGCCCATGTACCTACTGTAGTGTTGAAGAAGATATCCTCGCGCATGTTCTCACGAACGTACTGCTCAAGACGGATAATGCCCTCGGCATTCTCGTTACCTGTATCGCCGGCATCGGGACCTACAGCAGAGAACTGGCCTGAGATACCGTCGAACTTGAAGAATACATAATTGTCAGTCTCGGGATTGAAGCCTTCCACACCATCCTGCTGACATACCAGGTTGTTTGCAGCAGCAAGGTATGTCTCATAGTAAGCAGGGTTAGAGAGCTGCATGCCACCCTTGCCGCTCCAGTACTGGCGGCGATAGTTACCGCTCTGACCATAACCGCCTACAGGGCCCAACCAAGCACCTATACCGGCGTTCATCTCCTTGGCCAATACAGACATATCGCGCATCTCATTGGGGAAACCGCTGTGGAATGTCCAAGGACCGTAGTTGTCCCAACCGTCATCGATTACAAAAGCTGCAATGCCCTCTCCGTACTTGTCAAAATAATTTTCCTTCCACTGCTCCATCACGCCAAGAATATCTTCAGCTGTAAAGTTGGTATGCTCCTGACCCGGTGCCGCATTGTTGCGGTTGATATTGAGCTCGTACCAGCTGTTGTAGTGTGGGAATGTTCTCCAGGGCACTGCACGCTCGCGCTCGCTGTAAGCAAGGAATGAACGGCGCTTCTGTGTCTCACGTATATTCTCCTTGCTCTGTGTTCCGTCCTGTGCAACAAGACCTACAACTGCGGCAACCTTCCATGTGTCACCTGCAGCAAGTGTAGTGTTACGGCTCCAGAGACCCTGGATACCTACGATTGCTGTGTTAATGACAGCGCCCTCCTTGGCTGTATAGATATTCACAGTCATTGTACTTGATGCATCGATAGACTCGGTCTTGTCTTCAACGAACACGCGTACTGCGAATGTACCGTCATAAGGAGCAAGGTATGTAAATGTGTTGTTGCTGTGCTGGCCGCCCGAATAACCGCTGTGGTAATCAACAGCAGCGATATCACCATTGGCATCAAGCAAAACGGCACCGCCGAAGTTCAGACGGTGGTTACCGCCTGTATACTTGACCTCAATCTCAACCTTCTGGCCCTCCTTCAAAGCAACGTTCTCCATATCATATGCGTATACGTTAGGATAGTTTGCGCCAGTGGCCTCCTCAACGCGCTTTGGAACATCAGCTGCAGCAACCTGTGTCCAAGAAGATGCTGTGAGAGAAGCACTCTTTGTGTCGGTAAGGTTCCAGGCATCCTCTTCGCCTGAAGCCTCTCCCACGGTATTGTATGCAGTAGGAGTCTCAAGACCGGCAAAGATCTTGTCGCTCATGAGCACAGCGCCACGTGTGTTACCCACAACTCTTGGAGCAGAACCTGCAGCCTCTGTGTCAACATTGTAAATCATTGGAATAATGTTGTACATGTCGACAGCGTCAACTCCTGTCAGTTCCATCTCTGTGCGCAGGTAGTGGCTACCGTCGCGCAATACTGCACGCCAAACAATCTCAATCTTTGTCTCCTTGTATGTGTACTCGTAGTTTGCGACCAGCTGTACACCTGCGAAGTGCTCAGCACCGCCAATTGCCGATGCATTTGCAGCAAGAGTCTCAGTCTCCACGCCCTTGAGTGTCATAGCCGAAGCCGGAACATTGTCACCGCTGCCGAAAGCAACTGTGAAAGGCTCTGTACCTGCAACAAGATTCATCGCGTTTGAACCTGCAAAGTAGAGAGCATCACCCACCTTCATATAGCTTGCAGCGAGGACATTGTTGCTGAGTGTATAAACGCCGTCGGCCTCATCCATCTTTGCAGCACCTACGTTGTCCTGCTGTTTAGGATATACCCAAGCATTCACATAAGGCTCGCTATCGGCCTGTACGGGAAGTGTAGCAACATTTACTGTGATAGTGTTGTTTACATCGTCGATAGAAACCACTGCGAACTTGCCCTCAGGTGCAGAAACAGCAACCTTACCCTTGTCGAGTGAGCCCTCAACTGTGATTGTAGAGCCATCGGAATACTCCTTGCCGTCAATAGTGATTGTAACACCCTCAGGAACACTGATAGTATAAGTGCGCTCAACTATCACGAACTCCGCGAATGTGTAACGGCTACCGCCATCCTTTGCACCATTGTCGGTCCAGAGGCCGAGTGTTGTACCTGCATTGGCACTTACACCCTGGTAGTAGTTGAGATAGATAGAAGCAGCATTGCCACCTGTTGTGTAAGGAGCAATCTCATAGTTGTCGTCGGCATAGTTGTTTACTTTGAAATAAGCGCCTTCAACCTTTGCATCAGACAGAGTCACAAAACCCTTCTTTGATGAGTAGCTGGCTGCCTTTGTATAGCCAAGCCACTGCTCTGCGTTGTAACTGTAGATGTAATATGCGCCGTCAACACCATCTACTGCATAGAAGGCGAAGAGACCATTCACATCTGTTGCCGGTGCAGTAGTCGGGCCCACATAGGCACCATTACCATTCACCATTGAGTAGACATGCTCCGGCTTGCCCTCTGATGGCAATGTTGTCGAAGCGACTACCTTGTCGGCGTATGCCTGTGTCGAGACGAACAGAGTTGCCAACAACAAAGAAAAAATCTTCTTCATAGGTAAAACATTTTAAGGTTAGTAATATTAATTCATTTGATTAATTACAAATTACAGTTTGGCAACAAACAAATTGCAGGCATAAGGCCTTATATATCTTGTTGTATTGCACCCCACCAATAGGGACAAAAAAAAACGTGGACAACTTAACATTATCCACTGATGAGGTCTTGGCGTTACCTGGAAGATAGATAAGCAAGTTGCCCACGCCGTAAACAGCGCGGGCATCAACTTTGCTACTAATCTTCCTTTGATTTAACCGCCAAGTTTGACAAGGACCTGCCCTGCCGGAGCAAAATGCTCCCATCAGTAAGATAGTAAAGCTAATGCACTTTATATTTTATGTCTTCACCCACAAGGGTGTATTCTTTGCAAATCTACATAAAATAATTAATTTTATATTATATTTATATTAAAATATTGGCACACACATGATCGTTGGAGGAATTCGGTAACCCACAATACAAAAAAAGACGTCCGTCCCTTATGGAGGGGCGGACGTCCTGTACATTAGAAGCAATTATTACTTCATCACCTCTGCGATGAAAGCCTGCATCTCTGCCTGGTGAGCCTCAACGCTCTGCAACAGCTTGAACTGTGCCTTTGAACGTACGAGGTTGTGCTCGGGATACTGTATCTTGTAGTATGTATCACCGTTGATATAGTCAGCCAGGAAACGTACTGTCTGCATGTATGGGAACAGAGCCGCAGCATACGGCAGGTTCTCGACCTCAAGCGGAGTGATGAACGAAGCGGCAGACTTCAAGTAACCCTTTGTAAATGACTTGAAAATCTCCATGTTGAAGTTCACATTATCAAGGTCCTTGTCATCCTCCTTACCGGTGTTTGCTGCTGAACGCAGGTAGTCACCGAAGTCGGAGAAGATGAAGTTAGGCATCACGGTGTCAAGGTCTATCACGCAAAGCACGTTACCCTCCTTGTCGAAGAGGATGTTATCAACCTTTGTATCGCAGTGGCAGATACGCTTCGGTAGCTTGCCCTCGCGGTGCAGACGCTCGCCTTTGCACATCTCCTCGGCACGGGCCTCAAGCTCGTCAACAAGCCACTGCACCTCGGCAAGACGGCCGGCCTTGTTCTCAGCCACAGCCTCACGCAGCTGCTGCAGACGGAACTCCATGTTGTGGAAGTCCTTGATTGTCTCGCCCAGCTCTGCAGGGATATCGGCCAACATAGCCTGGAAGTTACCGAAAGTCTCGCCCACGATGTAAGAAGTCTCGGGAGTTACCGCAGACATACCGACTGTATCGGGGATAAACTCCATTACACGCCAGTATTTCTCACCGTCGAAATGGTAGTACTTGCCGTCTTTTGCAGGAACGAACTTGAGCACCTTGCGTGCGATATCCTCTGTACCGGCAGCAACAAGTTTGCCGTGGATGTGTTCTGTAACAGCAACTATGTTGTTCATGAGCATATCTACATCAGGGAAGATAGCGTTGTTCACGTGCTGGAGAACATAGTCGGGAGCATCGCCCTCGGTCTTCACGCGATAAGTTGTATTGATAAGACCATTGCCCAGAGGAGCAACTTCAACAACATTGCCCTGAATGTTGAACTGAGAAACAATTGTGTTCATTGGAGTAATATTTTTAAGGTTAGTGTTTTCTCTGTACATAGCACGCAAGAGTGTGCTACAGGCAAAAGTATACAAAAGAAAAGAGCATTACAAAATTATAACGGAATATTTTGCCGGAAACACAATAAAAAATTGACGGCAGCCTTTTATAAGCCGCCGCCAACAGTTGTAGACTTGTATTCTAACGTAGGTTCGATATAAAAATCAGTACTGTAATTTTAGCGTGTTTGTCATATCGAACGAACCAACGGTCGACGCCCGAAGGGGCTAAAGTCAATGTGAGATATCTCTTATTTCGCGTTTTTTTGAGATCCCTCATGTTTATTCGGGATGACAATGCTTGCGTTTTCGCGTACTTGTCATATCGAACTTAGGTTATTTTATTACTTGATGTAAGTCTTATTGCCGTCAACAATGTAGAGACCGCTTGAAGGGTTCTCAACCTTACGGCCCTGGAGATCGTAGATGCCTTTCACCTTTCCGTTCTCGCCTCTCACCTCCTCTATGCCTGTTGCATCGGAATATGTAAGTTCAATAGTCACGTCCTCGTTGCCCATGATATACTCCTTGCCCTGCTCGCACACAAAACCTTCGTACTCTGGATAAACTATTACGTCACCCTCACAGCAGAGTTTTGTGATTACCTCAGTAAGGTCACCGACAGTAATGTTCATTGTTAGAACGTGCATCTTTGCAAAGCTATGTACATACCAAACCGACCATGCACCTGTTCCTGTTGCGAACTTGGGCGCTACACCCGCAGCCTGAGAGTTCAAGTATGTGCCGTTTGCAACAAAACGTACAAGGTAAGGGTTGTCAACAACCTCTACAAGCCACGATGTGTCACCAGTATTGACGTCACCGCCACCGGCCTCAACCATGGGGCTGTATGCCTCGAACTGCGCCGCGTTTGCCTTTGCGCCAAGCTGTACATTGCCATTAGGTGCCTGCACATAACCCTCACCATCAGCACCTTCCGGATAAGCCTTGCAAAGGTAGAACTTTGA
Source organism: uncultured Bacteroidales bacterium (assembly GCA_937900095.1). Classification (GTDB taxonomy): domain Bacteria; phylum Bacteroidota; class Bacteroidia; order Bacteroidales; family Bacteroidaceae; genus HGM04593. Next base: position 7,903 of record CALCEC010000025.1, read on the forward strand.
TTCACTGCCCTCTACAGGCTCCCACAGATATACATTTGACGCCACCGGTTCTTCGCTCTCGACCTCAGGAGCTGCACCATTGAACCAGTACCCGTTGGTCTCTGATACCGACTGCAAGCCTATGCGTGTAGGCAATGTCATGGCACGCAAGTCGGGAGCCGTAAGAGTGTCAACAGTCGCGGTTGTTGTCTTTGCAAAATATATCTGCAATGTTGAACCTGCATCGGCACCAGCACTCCAGAAAGCGAGTTTGCCGTCACGCCTGTTCACCTTGTGGTTCTCGTAGCCCACCTCGTACATATAGGCATGGGCAACGGATGTAGAACCCAGATCATCAGAGTCGGCAAACTTCCAAAGGTCGGTGTAGCCTGCAGGGAGATTATCCACAGGCTGCAAAGTAGGGAAAGAAGAGTTGCCGGTAGTGCCCTTCATAGTTGTAGGGGCTGCAAGTACCTTTGTACCACCGGCCTGCATGTTGTAAATGCGGTAGCCGGCGTCCTCGTTACCTGTAAAACACCACAACTGGGCAGGATTCTCAGTGTCCACCACTGTGTTGTTTAGTGCAATGTAGGAAGCTTTGCCATTATCGGCAAGCACATATCCGTCCTGGCCTATTTGGATTGTATACCAAGTGGTTCCATTGGCGAAATTTCCATTCTCTACCTTTGTTGTCTCATAGCGTGTCTCGGGCTCCAGAGGCACATATGTACCCTCCTCGATGAAGAGACCCTCAATCTCAACGTCACCGCGCATATACTCGCCGGGGATGACGATGCAGTCATCAGCATCGAACTGCTGGCGCTCGAAGAAGACCTTCTGCCACTGTACATTGTCGTGTACAATGCTGTCACCGCCAAGATTGTAGCCATACTTCACGATGATACCTGAATACTCGAAGCCATTCTCGGGAACCATCTGTATCTTGAAGTCCTCACCGAAAGGAGCAGTGTACTTCACGAGGTCGGCGCCGTCAGCAGCAGCAACCACCTTACCGTTACGGTTGGCATCGTTGACGTTTGCAAAGTCACCGTGCACATTCAGACGGATATCGATAATACCGCCACCGTTGCTGATGATTGAGTTGCCGGAGTCCATATTGCCTGCCGGGTCAATGCAATCCCAGTCGACCTTGTAACGCAGACGGTAGTAGCCGTTCTCAAGACCCTCTGGAACAGTGAATGCCGGAGGAGGAAGAACATTCTGGTTGGCAACTGTTGCACCGGTGCTGTTCTTGCCTTTATAGTAAGAGTACGCCATCAACTCACTACCTTCGGCAACAGTGTTGTCATCGTTCATCGTAGCCTCGAACTTACCGTTGTTGTCAATGTCAAGATATACATATCCGTGCATCCATGAACCTGCATAAGAGAACTTCGGGGTAACCTTCTCGCCGGCGCGTGCATAGAACTCCTCGGTAGCGTGGTCGACGTAAACAGTCTTTGGAGTTGTTGGAGAAGCAACAGTCTGTGTACCGTCACCCGACACAAGAGTCACTGAATTCACAAAGCGGTCGTTGCGGGTGTACAGCTGCCCCTTGTCAAAGGCAACAGGATAGTAGCCGTAAACGAACTTTGACTGCGGATTATTGTTCACCTCAATGTTGTCGATGTAGCATACGGCATCCTCGGTATAGTTGTGAGGCGACTCACAGTCGGGCACAACGACAAGACTGTATATATCGATACCGCCGTTACCCTTGATAGGGAGCACGACGTCCTGCCATTTGCCTGCGCCCACATTTGTCGTAGACATTGCCCAGAACTGCTCTGCCTCGGGCGACTGCTCAAGACGCTCAGTGCGTTTACCGAGACCCACCACCATCACACGGCCGCCATAAGGACGGTAAACCATCACGTGGATATACTTTGTCTGAGGTGTAAGCTCGAATGTCTCTTTGAGGTCAACGCGCACGCCGAAGGTGTTGCTGCCGAAGCGTGAACGCTGGATGGCAAGAATCTTCGATGACTCGTTGGGAGCAACGCCAAGCTGCTCGTCAACATATGTAAGGTGGTTGTCTATCACCGCATAGTTACCTTTGAGGACACCTGTGCGGAAAGGAGACTCCTCCCATGTATCGTACACACCTATAGACTTGTAGTCCTCGGTCTCGAATGTAATCTCTGTCTGCGCCGAAGCGAACATTGGAAGTACCAAAGCAGCAAGCGCAAATATATTCTTCATTTTCATAATTGTAATCCTTTGAAATATTAATAAACGCTTACTTTACTGATTAGCGGACAAGCCTTGCTGTCCTCGATGACTACGCGCACGCCCTTCACGTTGAAGCCGGCACCGTAGCTGTTGGCTGTATTACCGTGGAGAGGGATGATTCTCTTATAGCCCACGGTTGTTGTCTCCACGTTAGAAGCCCTGCGTGTCCATGTCTTTCCGTCCTCACTTGTCTCGATGTGGAATTTCTTCACACGCTGTCCCTTGGCAATGTACTCCATGAGCTCCACATAACGTACAGTCTGTGCCTCGTCCCATGTAAGGGTGATTGTAGCAGTTACCGTGCCGTCGTTTGTAGCCCAGTATGTATCCTTGTCGCCGTCGGTCATGTTCGCAGCCTCATAGTTGCGTGCAGCACCTGCAGTACGTGTCTCTGTCACCTCTACCTTCGCATCCTTTGCAAAGTCATTTGTAAGACGGGCCTTAATGAGGTCACCCATTCCCACAAGAGCCTTTACCGATGCATCTGGAAGGACACCCGCCTTGTTGGGAGGGATATTGAGGATGAGCGTAGCGTTGCGTCCTACAGTCTCAAGGTACATCTGGAACAGACGCTCGGGAGACAATGGAGCCTCACCGTCGTGGTAGAACCAGCCCTTGTTTGTAGCCTTTGCGTCACTCTCACCGGGGAACCAGAACCAGCCGTTCTCGCTACCGTACATACCGTTGCCCTCGGGAGCATAGTCACGGTTCTCGGGCGACCAGTTTGTCTGGCCTGCCCAACCTGCCTCGTTGCCAATCCAACGTGCCTCGCCACCTACACCCCACATTACGCAGTCGGGGCAGATCTTGTGGATACTGTCACGCAAATTAGGAACGTCGTAGTATGTAGCACGGTCCACATTCACCGTCGTGTTACGGCCACCATAGTAACCGCTACCGCCGTTGGCACCGTCGAACCACATCTCGAACTGGTCTGTACCATACTCGGCAAGCTCGGCACACTGACGGAGGAACACATCCTTCACATACTTGTCGGTACCATAGTGAATACTGTTGCGGTCCCACGGAGACACATAGAAACCGTACTTGAGGCCCAGTTCCTTTGCAGCTGCGGCAAAGTCGCGTGGGATGTTCGTGTTACGGCCATACTCGTTACCGGAGTTGGTGACATTGTGGTCAGTAGTCTCTGTAGGCCACTGGCAGAAACCGTCATGGTGCTTTACCACTGCAATACCGCCGCGCATACCTGCCGCCTTTGCAGTCTCAAGCCACTGACGGGGGTTAGGAGGCGCAGTAGGAGCAAAACGCTTGGGATCTTCGTCACCGTTACCCCACTCAAGGCCTGTATAAGTATTCATACCATAGTGGAAGAAAGCATAGAACTCTGTCTCTTGCCACTTTAACTGACGCGGATGAGGCACAGGATGTACCTCTACCGGTTCGTTGTCGGGGTTAGCTGGAGCCTCATCCTTCAGCTGTAACTGTGCCGAAGCGCCGAAAGGGGCAAGCATACCCATCAACAACAAAGATGTAAACAGTTTTTTCATTGTTTTTTGATTAAGGTTAGTCATTAATATTAATTGTTCACTTGGAAATTGAGAAGCTGTTTGAATCTTGTTGAAACACACAATCTACTGTAAATCAACGGGGTAATCAAATGGATTTTTCATAATTCTGTGAGCATCAATTAAATAAAACTATGGTACAAATCCAAACATACTTCTTATGACTGCAAGTTATAAAAAAATCATTAACCGACAACAAAAAAAACGTAATATTTTCTGTCCGCAAAGTCGCATAGCGAACTTGCAAATGAGAGGATATTATCATTCCTCTTTGAAAGCACAGCCATACATAAATCCTGCCCCCGCAAACCAGCCCTCCACGATATTAACTCTTTGATAAAAATTCTCAAAAGAAGCCAGTTCTCCATAATGCCACATTTGTTCGGCTAAAGCCAAAATACGAGGAAACAATCGCTCATCTATCATTGCTTCTGTTACCCCATAATCAGTCCATAGAGCGCATGTAATACCCCGGACTAAAGAATCTTTTTCTTGAACAGCGTGATATGACGGATTATTAACGTAAACATCCCGAATGTTGAAAGTCCGATATTCTTATATCGAACTCACGTTATCTTAATAATGTTATCAATAGAGTTGCTTATATTCAACAAACACGCGTAAAGTTAGTGATTTTATCCACGAAATTTACAAAAGTGTTTTATTTTTTAGGCTTCTTATATTACGATACACTATGGGCCATATAATGTTTGTATATTTTTTTCGATGTTAACGACCGTCCGGCCAAAGGCAAGGTTCACCTGTGGATAAAAAAAACGGTCGCTGCGCATCTACACTACGGAGCTTTTCTGACAACAGTTCACTTAGCTGTTTAGTAAGTAAAGGAAATGATTCTGCGATATTATCAGTCTCGCCAATATCTGTACGTATATTATAGAGTTCTTTTTTGCCATCTTCATACCAATATATCAGTTTGTAATCTCCTTGACGGATTGTACAGGTTGCCCCAATCCCATAATCCCTATTATCACCCGAAATCCAATTATTAGGCATGTTCCATATTAAAGGGCGGGAGCCATTATCACTCTTCTTACCTTTCAGCATCGGCACAAAACTGACACCGTCAACACATTGCTTGGTGTGGTAATCACAAACACCGGCCATTTCAAGAATCGACGGAAAAAAATCTTCTATTATCACATAATCATTGATAGTTGTTCCCGGGCTCGCAACCCCATTCCAATAGACTATCATAGGCACCCGGATACCCCCTTCATAAGCAGAGCCTTTACCTGAACGCAACGGGGAGTTTTGAGTATGCAATGGAGGCATACGTCCGTAAAGCGAGTATCCACCATTATCAGACATAAAGATTATGACTGTGTTTTCAAGTACCTCTTTGCTCTCTAAATAATCCATAAGATCGCCGAGGCTTTTATCCATACCTTCTACCATAGACGCATAGTTGGCTTCGGATTGCAAAAGTCCTCGCTGCAGATACTTATCAACAAAGCGATTATCGGCTTGCAGGGGCACATGTACTGCATAGTGTGACATATAAAGGAAGAACGGTTCTTTCTTTTCAACAGAACTTTCAAGCGCCTTTATGGCTTCAAGTGTCAGAACCTCTGTAATGAAGACATCCTCATCCCAATACTCTTCAAGTCCCGGTACAGCAAAACCGCTCACGGGCTCACCGTTTTTATTATGTCCAAAGCGTTCTTTGCCCAGGTATGAAGCAAGTCCACCGGCTGCATGTCCTGCGATATTGACATTAAATCCCAAATTAACAGGATTGGCCGAAGGAGTATCAGTTGCGCCAAAATGAGCTTTGCCACAATTAATCGTATTATATCCATTATCGGACAGAATAGCAGCTAATGATGTTGCAGGGAAGCTATTGGACACCCCCTCAACAGGCTGCACACCATTGACATTCCATTGTGGCATTTTCAGTGTTTCGTGCTTTTCATCGGTAGGCACATCTTTTGTAAAAGTCCAATTTGTTACCCTGTGGCGTGCTGCGTTTACACCTGTCAGCAAACTGCACCTTGAAGGCGAGCTAACACTTGAGGCATATGCCTGCGTGAATTTTGCCCCCATAGCAGCGAGGCGCTCCATATTGGGGGTGTTATAACGATTATTCAACGGTGTCTTCTGAATATGAAACGGGACTGATGTATCCTGCCACCCCATATCATCTACTAAAAAAAGAATTATATTAGGACGCTTGTCTTCTGCTTGGACATTTGAGACAAGTGATAAAAGAGCCACAGCTTCCAGTGTTTTAGAAAACCTCATATATAAAGTCGTTATTTGATAAATTCCTCAGAAGTTGTTGAAATTTAAACAGTTTCTTATGACTTCAAATAATAAAAAACAAACATTATGAATAAAAAGGTTGACAGCGAGCCAAAAGATTGTCAACCAATCGTTTACTCAATATCAGTCAGTGTGTGTTATTTACCTTCTTTAAGCCACTCTTTGTAGCCATTCTCAAGTTCGAAAACTTTAAATCCCATAGAGTCGAGTTTTTCGGCAGCTTCTGCACTTTGGCGTCCGCCTCGGCAGTAAACCGCTACAGGCCGTTCCTTGTCAAGTGTCCTATCAACCAGTCCACAAAAATCCTCACCGGCAAGACTTATATTAACACTTCCCTCAATATTGCCTTCAACGAATTCTTCGGCCGAGCGTACATCTATAAGTTGAACATCCGGACTTGCTATTACTTCTGCAAATTCTTTTGCAGGAATGGTCTTTATACCATCACTTGTATTACAACTACTAAAGGATAGCAACGCAAAAGTCAAAAAGACTGTTATTAAACATATTTTTCTCATAACTTTATTTTTTAAGTTGGACAAATTTTGCTTATACTGCAAAATTAATCAATCATCCGTTAATATTAACTATAATACAAATTTTAACTAAAATATTGCAACATCAGGTTACCGACAAAAAAACAGTGCGATTGGAATATATTCCAATCGCACTATCAATATCCAGTATCTGCTTAAAGAGTGTTACTTTATTAGATACTTACGACCATCTACAATCACTATGCCCGAAGCCGGGAGTCTTTCCAATTTCTGACCTTGCAGGTTATATATACCTTTGCATGCTTTATCTTCATTGACTACAATATTCTCCACTGATGTTTCCTCGCCAAAAGAGATATTGGGGTTCTCAATGATATTCATTACCGAGCCGTGGTCGTTCCAGGTCCAGTTACGCACTGCAGTCAGAGGCTCGTTGGTAACGATACAGGCAAAATATGTAGAACTGTCGCTATAGTCTCCACCGGCATGGAAACTGAATGTTCCGTCGCCATTGTCACGTATAACATCCAATGCAACCTTTTCGGCTGTAAACTTGTAGTCTCTGCTGTCACGGGTAACATATTCCTTTTTAGCAGGCTGATAAAGGTAATACTTGCCGTCCTCCTGAATAATCTGCCAAACGACTGTCATGTCAAAAGGACTCACAGACTCTTTATATATACTCACTACAGCCTGGTTCGAGGGAAGATTGTTATAAGAGGAGTTTGTCATACCTCTAAGGCTGAGATATGTATCGGAAATTGTGGTGTTCCATGCAAGATATCCCTCACCGCTCTTGGCCTTGATGTGATAGGCGGCATCATTGTCCAATTCGCTGAGCGATGTTATCTGGCGATACTCCAGAATCTTTTTATACTCAACCTTGATTACACTGTTCTCAGCATCCAATGTAATTTCCGCTGTATAGCCCTCAAGACTGATTACTGTCACATCTGCAGTTGTGAAGAACTGTGTAACCTCGATGCTCTCGCCCGACTTGTATTCTCTGCCGGCATAGACAATACCGCCTTCACCATCGGTACCGGTAACACTTACGGTATATTTATAAGCCTGCTGCATATCGCCCTTGATACCCACATGGCTACCACGTATATACTCTGCCGGAATGGTATATGTGCCATCTGCTGCAATTGCAGTGTGCGGAACATCAACCTCAATCCAGTTGGGGTTGCCATTTTCATCAAGTTGCTCGGCTGCATTAACATTATAACCGTACTTGAGCGTAAAGCCATACTGTATGAAACCTGGAGCAGGTATATCCTTTACCGTCAAAGGCTTTGCATAATCAGTTATATATCCCTGCAGCTCGCTTTCATCAGATGCCAGCACGATATCGCCATTGAGCTGTGAAGCGCTCACTGAAACCTTGTCACCATGCACATCGAGCATAAGGTCCACGTATCCGCCGCCATCTGAAACAATGGTGCTGCTACCTGCCGGGTCGATACTGTTCCAGTCTACCTTATAACGCATACGGTAGAGACCTGGTTCTGTTCCGGCAGGGATTGTGAATTTAGGAACACCACTACCGATTGTGTTGCCGTTGCTCGTTGTTGTACCGTCGCTCTTGTACCAAGTATTGCCAACCATATATGCACTGTAGCTGACAATTTCACTGCCGTCGGCAGGTGTACCATTGTCGTTTATGGTATATTCAAATTTACCATTCTTGTTCCAGTCAACATATACATATGCACTCATCCAAGAACCGGAATAGTTGAATGTCGGCTGCACCTGTGTTCCCGCCTTTGCAGAGAACACACTGATTGTAGTGTTGTCTGTATATACCTTGCCAGTATTGGCTGCCGACGTATAGTTGACACCGGCCGATGTAAGACCTACGCTGTTGAGAGAACGGTCCTTGCGGGTTCTGTTTGCATCCTTATCATTAGTGAGAGCATACTTGTCAGTCGAAAAACGCTTGTTGGGGTCGTTGTCGATAACAATCTCATCTATATATGCAACCCAGTCGGCCTTGTCGGCATGCGGCGAGCGAACATCAGGCACGATAACCAAAGAATAGATATCGATACCGCTGTTTGCATTCTCCTCCTTAGAATAAGAGAATCCCTTGAAACCGACCACAATATCTTGCCAGCCATCCTTTGGAGTCAGATTTGTGTTGGTTACTGCCCAGAACTGTTCCTCCTCACCAGTCTGCCAGCTCCAGCTCTCCTCTATTCGCTTGCCCAGGCCAATGACCATCATGCGGCTATCGGCGGGTTTATCCTTGAGGTATGTCATCACATGGATGTACTGCCGCTGCTTTGTCACACGGATAGGTTCCTTAAGGTCAATCCTCACGCCAAAAGTATTGCTGCCGAAACGGCTGCGCTGCAGTGCAACAACCTTGCCTGTAGGGTTAGGAGCTGTGCCCAAAACCTCATCTACAGATACATCAGGGTTATCTGTAACCGCAGCATTTCCTGTGAGAGCACCCGTGCGGAAGGGGCTCTCCTCCCATTTATCGTAAACACTGATGGATTTATAATCCTCGCTGTCGAATGTTATTGTTGTCTGCGCCGAAGAAGCAAGGCTCAAAAACATCAACGCTGCAGAAAATAATATATTCTTTTTCATAAGTTTCATTTTAATATTGTGTTGATGTTTGTTAATATACGTTCAAATTAGAGAGCAAAGGACAAGCGCGGCTGTCCAGGATTGTTATGCGCAGTTTCTTTGCATTGTAACCGTTGCCATAACTTTCGCTTGTCTTTCCGTTCAAAGGAATGATGCGCTTGTAGCCCACTGTTGTTGTCTGCATTGCCGGGCAGAGTTCTGTCCATGACTCACCGTCTGAGCTGTATTCAATCTTGAAGTCCTTTATGCGCTGACCCAAGAAGACAGGCTCCTGCATAACAAGGTAACGTATCACCTGAGGAGCATCCCACGAGAGTGTAATTGTTGCAGTGAGACAGTCGTCATTTGTGCCCCAATATGTATCCTTGTTGCCATCGGTAAGGTTTGCGGCGTCATATTTGCCACCCGCACGTGTCTCGCTCACCTCGATTGTTGCGCTTTTTGCATAATCGGTTGCCTCGGTGCTCTCGTCAAGGCCATACACAGGCACTGCCAGACGCTCGTGAAGCATCCTGCCCAATTTTGCCAGTTCGTTCACTGTATTCTCGGGAAGAACGCCATACTGGTTGGGAGGACAGTTAAGAATGAGGGTCGCATTGCGGCCTACGGTCTCAAGATACATCTGGAACAGACGCTCAGCACTCTTCATCGACTCATTCTGATGCCAGAACCAGCCGGCACTCGTAGCCTTGGCGTCACTCTCGCCGGGATTCCAGAACCAACCGTTGATGTCGCCCTCTTCGCGTACTACAGACTCCGACAAATAGTCGGTCATGGCCCAGTTTGTTTCACCGGCATAGCCCGACTCGTTACCAATCCAACGTGCTTCGCCACCCACGCCCCACATGATACAGTGGGGAGCAATTCGGTGTACACGGCTGCGCAAGTTAGGTACATCATAATATATTTCGGGGTCAATGGCGCGTGTGCCGCCCTCGCCGCCATAGTAACCGTCGCCGCCACGTGCACCGTCGAACCACATTTCAAATTGGTCGGAACCATATTCAGCCAACTCCTCACACTGTTTCAGGAACACCTCGGTAACGTAGGTATCCTTGCCGTAGTGTGCCGAGTTACGGTCCCACGGAGAGATGTAGAAGCCGTACTTCATATTATGTTTCTTGCTTGCATCGGCAAAAAGCTGAGGAATGTTGGCATTGCGGCCATTCTCATTGCCGGCATTCTTGATGCTGTGCTCGGTGGTTGCTGTAGGCCACAAGCAGAAACCGTCGTGATGCTTTACCACAGCAATACCGCCCTTCATTCCGGCAGCCTTCACAGCCGTGACCCACTGCTCGGGATTCGGCATACCTTTTGGAGCATATATTGACTCCTTTTCATTGCCATAGCCCCACTCCTTATCGGTAAATGTATTCATTCCATAGTGGAAAAAGGCATAGAACTCCGTTTCGTTCCACAATAGCTGCCGCTCATAAGGCACCGGATGTACCGGTAGCGGTACATTGTCAGGATTTGTCGGAACTTCCTCTTTAATCTGGAACTGCGCCGAAGCTGCAAAAGGAGCCATCATACCCAACAATAAGATTGAAGTAAATAGTTTTTTCATCTTTTTGGTTTAAGGTTAGTTAATAAATTTTTCTTAGTCGCATAGGGATATCTTCAAAAAATCCCCACCGAATGCAAAAATAATTAAAAATAGCCAATGTTGCAGATTAATACATTTTTTAACCAAAATTCAGACGGTTTTTAATACATGATTTTTGCAAGATGAGCAAGCGCGTCGCAATACTCCATTGCCGATTCTTTGCGCAACAGCACCCCCTCATCGCTGTGCATGTCACCACCGACAGGTGCGCAAAGCGTGAGGCAAGGAATGCCACGCTCGGCATAATTCCACGACTCATCGGGCTCGGCAAAATGCCGGAAAGCGAACTTACCGCTGTAAGTTTCAAGTGAAGATACAATATTGTAGGCCCGTAGAATATCGAAGCCCAAATCGTTCTCAATAGTGAACAGGGCACCGCTCTCCCACCCCACATTGGTGACATCCTGCACAATGGCACAAGAGAGCTCGCAACCGTACTTTTTGAGTGCCTCAAGCGCCTGATATACACCGTGTGAATCCTTCTCCTCGTCACCGGTGAACGCCACCACCACATTATCGGGCAAAGTGTCATTAATCATGCACCACAGCACCGCAGCATTGCCGAAACTATTGTCGAATGTACCGCGGAAGCAATCACCTTCGTCGTTGCAGAAACATTTGCCATATACACAATCTACATGCGAGGATACAAGTACAACCTTTTCGCCCTCCACGGGCCTGTGCTTGGCAAAGAGCAACGCAAGCGGCTCACGTGCAATAGGCATGTAGGAAGTTCCCCCAAGCAAGCGCTCAATGACAGCAATCCTGTCGGCAACGGTAAATTCCATGCCATTGTCCTTGCAGTCAACGGTCACGACAGAGAGAACATCAGAAAATTGCAGGCTGTTTTCCATGACGCTATTCAGGATATACTATCTTGAGGTCGTTCTTGCTTGCGATGACAAGTTTTTCATAACGTTCCACCAGGCGCGGCAGGCGCGAGAGACGCATCGACAGGCGCACCAGGCAATCATTGTCGAACACCTGTTCAACGACTTTCGGTTCCTCTTCCTTTACAATGCGCAGCACCTCGTTCAGTAGCGGATATGAGAATTTGAGGATTATCTCGCCATTGATAGTCTTCTCGACATGCTCCACAGCATCGAGAGCCTCGGCCGCAGCTGCACGGTAGGCAACGATTAGCCCGCTCGTACCAAGCTTTACACCACCGAAATAACGCACCACAATCACCAGCACATTGGTGAGTTCCTTGCTGTGTATCTGCCCCAGGATAGGCTTGCCGGCAGTACCCGACGGCTCGCCGTTGTCATTGGCACGCTCCTGGTCGCCACGCTCACCCAGACGGTAGGCATAGCACACATGACGCGCATCGTAGTATTTCTTCTGGTACACCTCAAGATGCTCCTTTACCTGTTCAATGGTGGTCACAGGAATGGCAAAAGCAAGGAACTTGCTGCGTTTCTCGGTGTAGATGGCCTCACCCTGCTGTTCTATGGTCTTGTATATATCCTCTTCAAGCATTGTTATCCTTTTATCTTCTTTTCAAAATCCTTCATACAGGCAGCAAGCAGACGCACACCCTCAAGCGGCATCGCGTTGTAGCACGACGCACGGAAGCCGCCTACCGAGCGGTGTCCCTTTATAGCCACAGCCCCACGCTCCGCGGCAAATGCCGCAAATTGTTCCTCAAGAGCCTCATAGCCCGACGACATCACAAAATCAATGTTCATGAACGAGCGGTCCTCATCGGCTACAGTACTGCGGAAGAGGCTGTTGCGTTCAATCTCATCGTAAAGCACCGCAGCACGCTCCGCAGCACGGCGCTCCATTTCCACGACGCCACCCTGCTCCTTTACCCAACGCAAGTTGCAAAGCGCTGTGTAGATGGGCAACGTGGGCGGAGTATTGAACATCGAGCCATTGGCAATGTGTACGCGGTAGTCGAGGATTGAAGGTATTGCACGCTCCACCTTACCCAGCGCACTCTCCCTGACAATCACGAACGAGAGACCCGACTGCGCGAGGTTCTTCTGTGCACCGCCATAGATGCAGCTGTATTTTGACACATCCACAGGACGCGACAGGATATCGGACGACATATCGGCCACAAGAGGCACAGGCGAATCAATGTCGCGGCGCAGCTGGGTTCCGTAGATTGTATTGTTTGATGTCACATGCAGGTAATCGGCATCGGTGGGGACAGTAAATTCCTTCGGGATATAACTGAAAGCCTTGTCGGCCGACGAAGCGACCTCCACTACCTCACCGAAAAGACGCGCCTCCTTTATTGCCTTGCTTGCCCAGGTACCTGTGTTGAGGTATGCAGCCTTGTGGGCCAACAGGTTGAACGGCACCATACAGAAGTGCATACTCGCACCACCACCCAGGAACAGCACCTCGTAGCCCTGCGGCACATCGAGCAGTTCCTTTAGCAGCGCACGCGCCTCGTCAAGGATTGGCTTGAACTCCGCCGAGCGGTGGCTCAGTTCCATGAGCGACAGCCCCATGCCATTGTAGTCGAGCACAGCTGCTGCGGTCTGCTCCACCACCTCACGCGGCAACATCGACGGCCCTGCATTGAAGTTGTATTTTTTCATTTACAGTCGGTTTCTTTTTCAACGTGCGAAGTTAAGAAAACAAGAGGAATAGTGCAACAAACAGACAAAATTGTTGTACAGAAGTTCCTTTAACATGATTAACAGGATTTTAACTTTTTTTCTCTTGACAAAGGGAACAAAATCTGTTATTTTAGCGGAAAGGACTTGCAATAAAATATAAATTGTCATTTCAGCAACCAGAACATTCCGGAACAGGTGTAGCTTTGGGGCAAAAAAGTTATGAACGGGATATTTGAAAACAGTGAGGAATTCTTCATATCGGATGATCCTCAAGAAATTGAAAGAGAGAAACAGAGACGTCAGGCAATACATGCATTGCTACCGGAACTTGCTGGAGGCAAAAAGGACACGACTATATATGTCCTAAGAAAAGACAGCACCGCCAACAACAGATACTTGCAGCAAGGCATGTCGCAGGAGACAGGGCAAAAGAAGAAGGCCATCAATTTTGAAGGCAATGTTCCATCAGGCAATGGAGTTACAGTCAACAATGCCAACCGGCAGATAAATTACACACAGGTTGGCAAGCAGATTGTAGACAATATACTTTCAACGTCACAGAAGAACCTGAACAACCGGCTGCAGGTACCGTTTATTGATGACAAGCTAAAAGCCGAGATTGAGACCCATGCTAAGGCCAACGCCTTATACAGGAGCAACGAGAAGAAAAGGAAAGAGAATAAGGACGATTCTTCAGACCTTTACGACGTATTATCATTTGTAACAGGAGGTTATGCTCCGCACCGCCCGGTAAAAGCAGGGGAGACACCTTGGGGAACGGACATAGAATTCGAAGGGCCCATCGGTTCCGTATTGAATTATATGGAAATGAAACATATTGATGAATGGGAAAATGAAAACGAGAAGAGGAACAAGGAAAAACGTGAGACATTGAGTTCAATGAAAAAATGGCCAATAGCCAGAGAGATAACAAATGCCTACGAAAATTTTATGGATATCAAGGAACTGAGAGAAGCCACGTTTCCTACCAAAAGCATAACCCACTTAATCGCGGCAATAGACAACGGCCTGGGAATAAGCAATGGTGATAACCTTGCAAGTGTTGCTGACAGATTTGCAAGCGAATACGATGAGTATTTTGTAAACAAAGATAGTGAATACAAAAACAGGAATAGGTTTAAAAATATCAGGAACACATTGCGGCATACAATCTGGCAGGCGACGCTTGCGTCACAATACAACCCACAGGTTGCCTACGATGCAGCAATGGCTCATGAGACACGGCCTTATGCCGACACAAGCCAAAGAATTTTCTACACCGAGAGTGAAGCAGATATGGTAACCGACTTGCTCAACAACAGGATTGGAAGGAAGTTAGGCCACAACAACAAAAAATCAAGCATAAAAGAGATTGCTCTTCTTGTATTGGATGAATTCTGGAAAAACGGCCTATACACATACGAAATTGGAGACAATGGGTTATATTACATAAAAAAGAAAAAAATGAGTGACCAAAGCTACATGGATGTATATAACAGTATTTTGAAATTAGATAATAACGGAAGAGAATGAGAACAAAATTAATGTTTTTGCTTGCGTGCACACTATTGCTGTGCAGTTGCGAGAGCTTATTCGAGAGTAACAAGGAGAAACTTGACAAGTTGGTGGCTGCGCATTGGGAAAAATGGAAAGCAGAAGGAAAAGACACAACAATGTGCATCGTTGACTTTGCTGAGATTATGCCATTTGAATGGGATACTATGGTGTATGTAAGATACAACAGATATAGTAAAAAGAAAGATGACGTAAAAGAATATATGAACAACCAATATTGGAATGTAAGGGAGAAAAAATATGAAGAAGAGGGAATACATTTCTGGAAAGACGGGAAGCTTGTGCACGAGGTTTCTCTTTTTATGGCAAGCGATGATGAGAAAGGGGTAATTTTCTGTACTTACAAGCATTTGATAAAAAGAGGAAGAAATGATGCAAAATTCCAAATGCAAAAAGATTCCAGATTTAGTGCCCTGCGTGATATGACAGAAGAATTTAAATACATGGAAATGTACGGAAGAGATTGGTTTAAAGACAGCTGGAAATGATCAAAACAAAATTAATGTTTTTGCTTGCGTGCACACTATTGCTGTGCAGTTGCGAGAGTTTATTCGAGAGCAACAAGGATAAACTTGACAAGTTGGTGGCTGCGTATTGGAAAGATACAGTTATTCACACAACTCACTTAACCACGCACTGCAGCAGTTGATTTACCGTCCTCTGGCAGGCATTATAATTGTCTTTACACCTTTGATTTTCTCGCCTTCAACCTTTTTCAGGACACCGCGCATACGGTTGAGCTTTACTGCAACATACGAATAATCCTGGAACACAAGGATTGTGCCCACCTCGTCGGGTTTGAGCCCTCCTTTCTTGATAAAGAAACCGGCAAGATCACCACGGCTCAATTTGTCGCGTTTGCCCTTGCCCACATACAGCACGGTCCACTCGGGAGCAGACGGTAAGGTATTACGTTTGGGTAGTGTATACTCCTCAAGCTCCGACGGGACAAAATCGGGCAGTTCCTTATTCTCGAACGCAATCATATACACCGAGCCGTCGGCCTCCCAACGGGCTGTACGGCCGTTGCGGTGGGTGAATATATCGGCCGAGAGGGCACGCTGATAATGCACCACGTGCTTCACATCCTTTATGTCAAGGCCACGGGCGGCAAGGTCGGTGCTCACCAGTATATTCGAGCAGCCGCTGGTAAAGCGGTAAAGGGCAAGCTCGCGCTGTTTCTGCTCCATGGCACCGTTATATGCGACGCAATGGAGCGAGGCCTTCGTAAGGTATTTGTACACCTCGTCCACCGTCTCGCGGAAATTACAGAATACGATGGCCGGCTCGCCACCGAACGAACAGAGTAACGAGAAAAGTTTCTCAAGACGCTTGTCGGGGGTTGTTGTTATTGTATAAAAAGAAGTGCGCACAGCCGGTTGCTCATTACCCTTGCGGAAATCGAGCCTGTCTACCTCGGCAGCACCGGCAAACTGCGGGATCTCATCGGCATCGGTTGCCGACAGAAGGAAACGCGACTTTGCAGCAGGGAGCTTGTCGATGAGCTTTGACATCTCATCCTGGAACCCCATCTCAAGACATTTGTCGAACTCATCGATTACAAGCAACGAGCATTTGTCAACAGAAAAAGAGCCACGGTTCAGGTGGTCGAGCAAACGTCCGGGAGTACCTACAATCACCGACGTTGATGCACCGCCAAGTGAAGCAACCTCCTGCTCAAGCGGACGTCCGCCATAGAGGGCAGTCATCTGGAACGGTGTTGCCATGGCGCGCCACACCTCGAACACCTGACGGGCAAGCTCGCGCGACGGCAATACTATAACAGCCTGCACCTTGTTGCACGAGGGGTCGAGACGCTCAAGCAACGGCAGCAGGAAGGCCAATGTCTTTCCTGTTCCCGTGGGTGAGAGAAGCACCATGCTGCCACTCTTGCGGCACTGCTCAAGGGCAGCAAGCTGCATAGCATTGAGTTTTTCAATGTCGAGCCGGCGTAACGCCTGACACTGAATATCCGATAGTCCCGTCTTCATCGGCATTTTATATAATAACCTCTTTCGTTGCGTATTGTCTCAAGCACTGATTTCATGCCACTCACCATTGCGGGATTCTCTGCCGCCATATTATTCTCTTCGTCATACTCGCCGCCTACCATCTTGAACAACTGGGGCTCCGTTGAATAACCGGTCTCAATTTTCGGGCCCCAGGGAACCATCGCAGGGCCGCCCTTCGGCTCGATATACTTCCAGCCGAACATTATCAATGACAGAGTGTGGTTTGCAGCCATTTCCACAGCAAAGGGACGGCTGTTGTCATCGGCGCCAAGCCATGTCATTGCTTCAGCTGGAGCACCATCAGGCGACAGTGAGTTGCCGTCACTAACCCCGGCTACGACAGCCATGACATCCAGGAAGTCTATCTGCGACACAAGCCCGTCTTTAACAGCCGGACTTTTAATCATTGCAGGCCAATGTACTATGAACGGCACACGTGTACCACCCTCGAAAGTGCTGTATTTGCCACCGCGCAGGCCGCCCGTAGGTGAATGGTCACCGACAAGTTCCTCGGCCTCATCGGCGTAACCGTCATCGAGCACAGGACCATTGTCACTGGATAGTATTATCAGTGTATTTTCAAGAACACCCTGTTCCTCAAGCGCACGAACAATTTCGCCCACACTCCAGTCGAACTGTGCTATGGCATCGCCACGCAAGCCCATGTCAGTAGCGCCGCGGAAACGTGGATGTGGAAAACGCGGAACATGTACATCGTTGGTAGCAAAGTAGATAAAGAACGGTCGTTCACTATTCGCCTTAATGAAATCCACAGCGTGCGATGTTATGCTGTCGGCAATATTCTCGTCTTTCCACAGTGCCTTGCCACCACCCTTCATATAACCGATGCGCCCTATTCCATTCACAATAGACATGTCGTGTCCATGCGAATGTTTCAGGTTGTAGAGAAGTTCAGGGTTCTCACGTCCCGTGGGCTCTCCCTCGAAATTCCGGCGGTAGCTCACATAAATGGGCGCTTCTGCATCATAATTCGCCACCTTTCCGTTTTCGATGAACACGCACGGCACCCTGTCGGCTGTGGCTGCCATAATGTACGAATAGTCAAACCCGATGTCTGCCAAAGCCGGCGAGATTGGCGCATTCCAATCCTGCTTGCCGCTCTCGGCACCAAGTCCCAGATGCCATTTACCGAAAGCAGCAGTCGTGTAGCCGGCCTCCTTGAACACGTCGGCAACAGTGTACTGTTCCGGGGTTACAATCATGGCCGCATCACCTGCCGCAACGTCCGTACCCGGCTTGCGCCAAGGGTACTCTCCCGTAAGCAGAGAATAGCGCGAAGGGGTGCTTGTAGAAGCAACAGCATGGGCATTCGTAAAACGCAAGCCATCATTAGCCAAACGGTTGACATTAGGAGTCTTGACACCCCTTGCACCATAACACTCCAGGTCACCAAAACCTAAATCATCGGCATATATAAGGACCACATTAGGTTTTTTCTCATTTCCGTCCTCTACGGGCTCTGCCGCCTGTGCAAAAAAGGGAGAGACAAGCGAGAGTGAAAATATTCCAAAATCAAGTTTGTTCATAACAAGTATTTCTTTTCTGCACAAAAATAAACATTCTGCACCAATTATAAAAATGTGTTGGCACTGAAATCAATAATCTGCCAATTTGACACCGGGTGTCACACAAATAGAGTATCTTTGCGGCAGATTTCTGCCAAAAACTTCATTGGCAAGCTATTTGTTATAAGAAAAGAAAGAAATAATTGAAAATATGAGCGAAAAAGATAAGGAGATTTTGGAAGATGCCGTAAATGAGAATATCGGCACAGAGAATGAGAACGTACAGGAGAATGCTGAGCAGGAGAATGTTGAGCTGACAGCCGAGGAGAAGCTACAGAAAGAGCTCGACGAGGCCAACGAGAAGATTGTGTCACTCGAGGACAAGTTCCTGCGTCAGGTTGCCGAGTTCGACAACTACCGCAAACGTACAATCAAGGAGAAGGCCGAGCTTGTCAAGAACGGCGGCGAACGCGTCATGGAGGCTATCCTTCCTGTACTTGATGACTTTGAGCGCGCGCTCAGCAACCTCTCAAAGGACGAGAACGCGGCAGAGATACTCACAGGCGTTGAGCTTATCTACAACAAGTTCGTGGGCATACTCAAGCAGAACGGTCTGCAGAAGATAGAGACCGAGGGCGCAGAGTTCAACACCGACTTCCATGAGGCGATTGCTCTGGTACCCACCCCTGACGAGAGCCTCAAAGGCAAAGTACTCGACTGCGTTCAGGCAGGCTACACACTAAACGACAAAGTAATACGCCACGCAAAGGTTGCTGTTGGCGAATAATAGGACAATATGGCAAAAAGAGATTACTATGAAGTGCTGGGCGTCAGCAGGGACGCATCGGCAAATGACATAAAGAAGGCGTACCGCAAACTTGCGATACAGTACCACCCCGACAAGCAGCACGACAAGAGCGATGCCGAGAAGAAGGAGGCCGAGGAGAAGTTCAAGGAGGCCGCCGAGGCTTACAGCGTGCTCAGCGATGCAGACAAGAAGGCCCGTTACGACCAGTTCGGACACGAAGGATTGGGCGGTGCAGGCGGCTTCAGCGGTGCAGGCATGGACATGAACGACATCTTCTCAATGTTCGGTGACATCTTCGGCGGTGGCGGAGGATTCAGCGGATTCGGTGGATTCGGTGGCGGTGGCGGCAGAAGTGCACGCCCGGCGAAGAACAGAGGAGCCGACCTGCGTGTAAAGGTAAAGATGAGCCTTCAGGATATCTCCAACGGAGTTACAAAGAAGTTCAAGCTCAAGAAATACGTTGCTTGCCCACACTGCCATGGCAGCGGTGCCGAGGGCAACGCAACAGAGACCTGTCCTGATTGCGGCGGCAGCGGTCGCGTTGTACGCACCCAGCAGAGCTTCTTCGGCATGATGCGTACCGAGGTTCCCTGTCCACGTTGCGAGGGCGAGGGAAAAATAATCAAGAACAAATGCCCGCACTGTAACGGTGACGGTATTGTAATGGGCGAAGAGGTTGTTGAAGTACAGATTCCGGCAGGTGTCACCGAGGGTATGCAGCTTACTATGCGCGGCAAAGGTAATGCCGGCAAACGCAACGGCATAAACGGAGACTTGCAGATACTGATCGAGGAGGAGGACCACCCTACACTTGTACGTCAGGACAACGACCTCATCTACAGTCTGTTGCTTGATATACCGACTGCAATTCTCGGAGGTTTTGCCGAGGTTCCCACCATCGACGGCAAGGCAAAGGTCACCATTGAACCCGGTACACAACCCGGCAAGGTGATGCGCCTGCGCGGCAAGGGACTCCCTGTGCTCAACGGTTACGGACGCGGTGACATCATTGTAAACATCAGCGTCTACATCCCCGAGACATTGAGCAAGGACGAGAAGAAGTGCATAGAGAAGTTCAAGGATTCCGAGAATTTCAGACCGAGCGAAAGTATAAAGGACAAGATCTTCCGCCGATTCAAGAATTTCTTCGATTGATAGAACGAGTAACAATATAGCAGTTGCCGGTAGAACAATGTCATCCCGATACGCAGTGAGGGATCTCAAAAAAGGAGAATGAGATATCTCACATACGTCCGATATGACACCGATACTATGATTTATAAGTCATGGATCAACATCTATATCATTACCGAAGACCATTTGAATCTCCAAAGAATTTGGCAATATAAATTCAAACCACTTCCAAATAAACGATAAGATAAATGACATACGAAGAGACAGTCACATATCTTTACAATTGCGCACCGCCCTTCCAGCAAGTAGGCGGTGCTGCTTACAAAGAGGGTTTGTCAACGACAATAGCACTCGACAATCATCTGGGCAACCCGCACCGCAAGTTCCGCACCATTCACGTTGCCGGAACCAACGGCAAGGGTTCCACATCGCACACCATTGCGGCCGTGCTGCAAGAGAACGGCTACAAAGTGGGCCTCTACACATCGCCGCACCTAATAGATTTCCGCGAGCGCATGAGGGTGAACGGCATCCCGGCGCCCAAGGAATACGTCACTGAGTTCGTGGAGAAGCACAGGGTCTTCTTCGAGCCGCTACAACCGTCGTTCTTTGAACTCACCACAGCCATGGCATTCAACTATTTCGCGCAGCAGAAGGTCGATGTCGCGGTGATTGAAGTTGGGCTTGGAGGCCGTCTGGACTGCACAAACATCATTTCACCCGACCTTTGCATAATCACAAACATCAGCAAGGACCACACCCAGTTCCTGGGCAACACACTTGAGGATATTGCAGGCGAAAAGGCCGGAATAATAAAGCACGGGGCACCTGTCGTCATCGGCGAGACAACCTCCGAGACGAAACCCGTTTTCAGCAGAACGGCAGAACAGACCGGCGCGCCTATAGTCTTTGCCGAAGAGGAGAACGAGTTGCTTGAAGCCTCACCATGCGGAAGCGGCTTTGAGTACAGCACAAAGGAGTACGGCATACTGAATGGCGAGCTGGGCGGATTCTGCCAGGAGAAGAATGCAAACACCATTCTCGCGGCTATAAAGCAACTCAAGGCAATGGGTTACGACATCACCCCCGAATCAGTAAGAAAAGGCTTTACAAATGTCACAACCCTTACAGGGCTGATGGGGCGTTGGCAGAAGATTGGCGAGAGTCCGCTGACAGTGTGTGATGCAGGCCATAACATAGGTGGAATAGGATACATCGCCAAACAGCTCGAAGCACAGGAGTGCAACACCCTGCGCATTGTGTTCGGCATGGTAAGCGACAAGGACATAACAGCCGTGCTTGCCACGATGCCGAAGAAAGCGACATACTACTTTACACAGGCCAGCATACAGCGAGCGATGCCGGCAGCAGAGCTGCATAAGCTGGCCGGAACATTCGGCTTGCACGGAAGCCACTACCCCGACGTGCCGGCAGCATTGGCTGCCGCAAAGGCCGACAGCAACACCGACGATTTCATTTTCATCGGAGGCAGCTGCTTCATCGTAGCCGACCTTCTGGCCTCAATATCCTTTAATCGCCTTTAATAACCCTTAATTGCCTTTTTTTATACTCCCCTCTTGCAAAAGCGGAAAATGACGCGTTTCATTTTCCGCTTTTGCTAATTTTTATTGAATTTTCCTTTGCTGTGAAACGTTTTTTTATTTTATTTGCGGAGAAATAGCTATTTAACATTCCGTAATATGAATTGTACAGAAAACAACCTTTCAGAATTGAAGGCCGCTGACTTCAAAAAAGTCATCGGCGGCAAGGAGACAGCGCTATTCATCCTCAAGAACAAGGCTGGTAGCGAAGTGGCAATAACAAACTATGGAGGCGCAATATGCAGCATTATGGTTCCTGACAAGAACGGCAACTATGCGAACGTAATTCAGGGACACGACAGCATCGACAACCTCCTTAATAGCCCGGAACCATTCCTCAGCACACTCGTAGGCCGTTACGGCAACAGAATATGCAAGGGTAAATTCACTATCGACGGCAAGGAGTACAGCCTCGCAATCAACAATGGCCCCAACCACCTGCACGGTGGCCCAACAGGCTTCCACGCGAGAGTATGGGATGCAGAGCAGACCGACTGCCGGACATTGAAGCTCCACTACCTGTCAGCAGACATGGAGGAGGGATTCCCCGGCAACCTCAACGTTACAGTTGTCTATACATTCACAGATGACAACGAGCTTAAAATCGACTACACAGCTACTACCGACAAAAAGACTATCGTGAACCTCACAAGCCACGGTTTCTTCTCACTCTCAGGTATAGCCAACCCCACAGCAACTATTGACAACCTCATATGCGAAATCAACGCAGATTTCTTTGTACCTATTGACGACACATCAGTTCCTTATGGCTGCATAGCACCTGTCAAGGGCACAGCATTTGACTTCACTACCCCGACAGAGGTGGGTGCACGCATCGATGCCGACGAAGAGCAGATAAAGCACGGCGCCGGCTACGACCACTGCTACGTACTCAACAAGAAGGAGGTGGGCGAACTCAGCTTTGCAGCAAAGGTAACAGAGCCCGTCAGCGGCCGCACAATGGAGGTATACACAACCGAACCCGGAGTCCAGGTATACACATCGAACTGGCACAGCGGTTTTGCAGGTGCTCATGGAGCAACATTCCCCAAACGCAGCGCAATCTGCTTCGAGGCACAGCACTTCCCCGACTCACCTAACCGCGCACACTTCCCAAGCGTTGTATTGTGCCCGGGCGAGACATACAGACAGGTGACCGTATACAAGTTCGGCGTTGAGAAATAATAAGGAACAAACAAATCTTTTACAATAAATTAAAAACATTAAAAAATTATGAGTAATCAAAAGAAACAATGGGGAGCTATCATAGTTATGATTGCGCTCTTCGCAATGATTGCCTTCGTGACAAACCTCTGCTCACCTATGGCAAACATCATCAAGGCACAGGGTGACATTCCTGAAGTACTTGCACAGATCGGTAACTATGGTAACTTCGTCGCTTACCTTATCATGGGTATCCCAGCCGGTATGCTCATCGCAAAGTACGGTTACAAGAAGACTGCTCTTATCGGTCTTACAGTTGGTATCATCGGTATCCTCGTACAGTGGTTCAGCGGTATGCTCGATGCGAAGGAGAACCTGGGTCTCGTATTCGGTGTTTACCTTGTAGGTGCTTTCATAGCAGGTTTCTGTATGTGTATCCTCAACTGTGTTGTAAACCCGATGCTCAACCTCCTCGGCGGTGGCGGCAACAGCGGTAACCAGCTCATCCAGCTCGGTGGTGTATTCAACTCTTCAGCAGCTGTTGCAGTTTACATCATCATGGGTGCCCTCATCGGTGAGATTTCAAAGGACACAGCTATCTCTGATGCAACTCCTGCCCTCATGATTGCTCTCGGCATCTTCATCGTGGCATTCGTTGTCATCCTCTTCACAAAGATTGAAGAGCCCGAGCAGGCTCCTGTTGAGGTAAGCCTCATCAAGGGTGCGTTGAAGTATCGTCACTTCACACTCGGTATCCTCGCAATCTTCCTTTATATGGGTATTGAGGTGGGCGTTCCTACATACGTTAACATGTACCTTGTAAACACTCCTGAGCTCGGTATCTCAGCAGCTACAGCAGGTCTCATCGTTGCTGTTTACTGGTTCATGATGCTCATTGGCCGTTTCGTTGGTGCATCTATCGGTAACAAGGTATCAAGCCGCACTATGATCACAGCCGTTTCTGTTGCCACATTGGTACTCGTTGCATTCGGTATGTTCTCTGACCCCGCAACTACAGTTCAGGTTCCAGGTATCGACTGGGGTACATTGACACTCATCTGGGCTGAGGTTCCTGTAGGTATCTTCGCATTCCTGCTCGTAGGTCTCTGTACATCAGTTATGTGGGGCGGTATCTTCAACATGGCTGTCGAGGGTCTCGGCAAGTACACAGCTGTCGCTTCAGGTATCTTCATGACAATGGTATTCGGTTGCGCCGTAATGCTCGCTATCCAGGCACAGGTTGCCGAGATGACAGACTACATGACAAGCTACTGGGTTGTTATGTTCTGCGCAGCTTACCTGTTGTTCTATGCTCTCATCGGTTCAAAACCAGCAAAGAAGTAATTGACATTAAAACATATTTTTAACTACTAAATATTATACAATTATGGATATAGAATTTGTAAGAAGCCGTTTCATCAAGCACTTCGATGGTACAACAGGAAGCATCTACGCATCTCCGGGCCGTATCAACCTCATCGGTGAGCACACCGACTACAACAATGGTTTTGTATTCCCCGGTGCTGTAGACAAGGGTATCATGGCAGAGATCAAGCCTAACGGTACTGACAAGGTTTGCGCTTACTCTATCGACGAGAAGGACTATGTTGAGTTCGGTTTGAAGGAGGAGGATGCTCCACGCGCTTCTTGGGCAAAATACATCTTCGGTGTATGCCGTGAGATGATCAAGCGTGGTGTTGACGTCAAGGGTTTCAACACTGCATTTGCAGGTGACGTGCCCCTCGGTGCCGGTATGTCTTCATCAGCAGCCCTTGAGAGCACATTCGCATACGCTCTCAACGACCTGTTCGGCGACAACAAGATCGACAAGTTCGAGCTCGCTAAGGTTGGTCAGGCAACAGAGCACAACTATGTAGGTGTGAACTGCGGTATCATGGACCAGTTTGCAAGCGTATTCGGTAAGGCTGGCAGCCTCATCCGTCTCGACTGCCGTTCATTGGAGTACCAGTATTTCCCATTCAAGCCACAGGGTTACAAGCTCGTTCTCATGAACACTTGCGTTAAGCACGAGTTGGTAGGTTCACCCTACAACGAGCGTCGCTTGAGCTGCGAGCGCGTAGCTGAGGTTATCAAGGCAAAGCACCCTGAGGTTGACTCTTTGCGTGACGCAAGCTTCGAGATGCTCGAGGAGGTTAAGGCAGAGTTGAAGCCCGAGGATTACAGCCGTGCAAAGTATGTTATCGGCGAGGTAGTTCGCGTACTTGATGTTTGCGCGGCTCTTGAGGCCGGTGACTATGAGACTGTAGGTAAGAAGATGTACGAGACACACTTCGGTCTGAGCAAGGATTACGAGGTAAGCTGCGAGGAGCTCGACTTCCTTGTAGACGTTGCTATCGACTGTGGCGTTACCGGTTCACGTATGATGGGCGGTGGCTTCGGCGGTTGCACAATCAACCTTGTTAAGGAGGAGTTGTACGAGATCTTCGTTGCTGAGGCAGAGAAGCGCTACAACGAGAAGTACGGCAAGGCACCAAAGGTGTACAACGTAGTTATCGGCGACGGTTCTCGCAAGATCTGCTAATTGTAAAGCAAAGCGATATTTCAAGTTGGAGCAGCACGTGCTGCTCCAACTTTTTTGTTTTACACCTTGCCGTACCGACAAAATATTCGAATAAGTTTGATATAATTTGATAACATGTTGCGATATTTGAGCTAACGCTCGAATATTTTCTGCACTCGCCGTGAAATATCAAAGTATACTTTGCTTATCTCGCTCGTTTGTTATTATATTTGCGCTAAAGTGCAAAATATCTTTAGAATTCTAAAAGCTTGTAATATGAAACGATTCTTTACTTTACTATCGTGTTTGGTTCTGGGAACAGCCTGCGGTATATCACAGGGATTCCCGACAATAAGCACTGACGATGAAGTCAAATGGTATCTCATCCAATTCATGAACGGAGGCAATGCCCTCACGGCCGAGACTGCCGGAGCGAACATTACCACAGCCACTGCTACCGGCAGCGACGCACAGATGTGGAAGATTACCGGTGATGCCACAAACGGTTACACATTCACGAACAAGAAAGGCTATACCTTATACGTAAGTTCCGCAGCCAAGAACCAGATGGTAAAATCGGGCACAAGCGCAACCGGCGTAAGCAAGTTCTTCATCAATGCCACTACCAACGGCACATACAGTAGCGGTTATGAGATTCAGCCTGCTGGCAATACCTCAATATCCATGAACCTGTGGGGCGGTCCCAGCGAGAACCGCGGCGTAGGTCTCTGGGACAAGGCAGACCAGAACAACCCGGTACAGTTCGTGGAATACAGCGTATTCGAGAACCTTGGAAACATATCTATAATCCCCTACCCCGCGGAAATGACCGTCTCGGAGGGTAAGCTTGCACTATCTTCATTGACTGCAATCACATACCCGGACGAAGATGTTCTGAACTATGTATCGCGGTTTGCCAGAAGACTTGAGAAGACATCAGGAAGTAGACTCCCCTTATTGGAGAACGCCAACGAGACTGCGGCAGGAAAGATTTGGCTTGCTGTTGACGAGACATTGCCTGCCGAGGGATACACACTCAATGTAAATGAGAACGGCGTGGAGATAAAGGCTTCTACCAAGGCCGGTTTCTTCTATGCAATACAGACACTGACACAATTGCTTCCACGCGACTTTTTCGGTGAGGAACTCAACCGCAATGCAAAATGGGAGCTTCCGTTCGTTTCCATCACCGACCAGCCACAGTTCGGGCATCGCGGCTTTATGATGGACGTAGCCCGCCACTTCTTCGACAAGGAGGAAGTAAAGAAGGTATTGGACATCATGGCACTATACAAGCTGAACCGTCTGCACTGGCACCTTACCGACGACCAGGGCTGGCGCATTGAGATCCCTGAATACCCCAAACTGACATCTGTAGGTGCAATACGTTCAGGCTCATTCACAAGCCCGGGCGACGGCAGCAAGTTCTTTGACGACACGGAATACGGACGCGGAATGTATTTCACACAGAAGGACCTGCGCGAGATTGTTGCATACGCAGCAGAGCGCAACATAGAGATTATGCCCGAGATTGACCTTCCGGGTCACATGGTAGCGGCAGTGACTGCATATCCGGAGTTCAGTTGCGACTCCACAAAGGAGTATTCCGTACGCATTGACGGCGGAATCTCGGAGGATGTACTCAACATCGGCGACGACAGAGTAATTGATTTCCTCAAATGCGTCCTCGACAACGTGGCAGATATATTCCCCTATCCTTATATACATATAGGCGGAGACGAATGCCCTACAACCCAGTGGGCGACAAACGAGCTTTGTCTCAAACGCGTAAAGGATGAAGGCTTGACAGGCGTGAACCAGTTGCAGTCGTGGCTGGTGGAGGAACTCGGTACATACCTCAAGGAGAAGCACGGAAAGGATATCGTCGTGTGGGACGAACTGCTCTCACACTGGACAAGCGACAACAAGGTAAAACCTGTCATCATGGCATGGAACAGCCTTGGCAAGACAGCCGAAGCTGCCAACAAGGGCTTCAAGAGCATTGCCACACCATATTCACATGTATACATAGACTTCATGCAGGTTGGTCCTGACAAGACAATTGTAGACGAGCCTTACTATGGCGGTTGGAACGAGACAAACACCAACACCCTCGAAGAGGTGTATGCACTGAACCCAGCCGGCTCACTCGCCGGACGCGAGGAGTATTGCCTCGGCACACAGGTAAACCTTTGGGCCGAGACACTCAATGACAATACCGAGCTCGAGTATCAGCTGTTGCCACGCATGCTGGCACTCGCCGAGACCGGCTGGTTGCCTGCAAGCAAAAAGAACTGGAGCGGATTCTACCGACGCCTGCAGAGCCATGACGAGATCCTTGACCTGCTTGGCTACACATACGCAAAGCACTATATCGAGCCCAAGGAATACACTGCAGCCGAGATTGCCATAATGGAGGCTGAGGAGATTATTGCAGGCAGCATCCGCGGTGGCGTGGGCTACCCCGCCGCAGAATTATACGACGCACTTGAAGCAGCACTGAATGCCGTTGAGGGCGATGACGTGACAGCACTGACAGCTGCAACCGACGCATACAAGAAAGCAGAAATCCTGTTGCCCGAGGATGGCAAGACCTATCAGATTATATCTGCATCCACATATTATAAACGACAGTATGCAGGTTCAACAATGTACGTCAAGGACAACGGAGTACGCTTCCACTACACTCCACAGGTTGAGCCCGAGGAGCTGTGGAAGTTCGAGGTTGCAGATGGCGGTTATATAATGACAAACACATACAGCGGGAAGAAGCTGACAATGGGCTCGCTTAACGCAGCCGTGAAGATGAGTGACAAAGGTACCCCTGTAAGGATAGACAAGGCAACAATCGCAACCCACGGCTTTACATACGTTCCGGGCGCTGTGACAATCTCTGCCGTAGCCGGCTACAATGCAGCAGTCACCGGCAATGTAAAGCGTTTGAGCGCCGAGCCTTCAGGCGACGTATATGCCAAGGATGTCGCGGCACTCTGCTACAACGGAACATGGAAGCTTGTAGAGGTCAAGGACTTCACCAAACAATTCCTGGGACTTGTAGCCAAATGCGAGAAGATCTACTTCTACACAGCAAAGCCGGGAAAAGTGGGCCATTATACACAGGAAGCGCTTGATTTCCTCATGGGCAACATCATAGAGCCAGCAAATATGTTGCTTTCAATGATGGACATCATCAGCGAAGAGACATACAACAAATATGTGGAACGTTACCACGAATTCCAGATGATGCCACGCACATCGGCACTCGATGTCCTTGACATGGGGCAGTACTACTACATACGCAATGCATATTTCACAAACTATTATGCAGCAATGAACCGCAGTACAAAGCGCGTAGAACCAAAGAGCAAGAACACATCGGACAACTATCTGTGGAGCTTTGACAAGAACGATGACGGTTCAGTACGCATATACAACAAGCTCAGCGGAACAGCCGCATACATCAGCAAAGAGAGTGATGACCAGCCCCTGATGGTAGGCAACGACTATGACTGGGATCTCATTGAGGTCACAACAGACACCGGCAACAAAGGCATTGCCATTGTTGCAGCCAACGGCACATCGGGATGGTACACCAACCCGGATGCTTGGAATTATATACTTACAAAGCCGTATACATGGGGGGCAAGTGCATGGACACTTGAAAAGAGCGGCATTGAAGTTCCTACAGCAATTGAAGAGGTAATGGATGATAGCACAAAAATTAAAGGCATCTACGACCTCCAGGGCCGCAAGGTAGAGAACCCGACAAACGGCCTTTACATTGTTGACGGAAAGAAGATGTTGATAAAGTAAGAAGCCGCAGACCTTTGATATTGCTTGTTGCATTCAAGAAACACCAAGAATGCATGTAAAGAAATGTTAGCTCCCTCGGATTCAGAGGGAGCTAACATAAGTTATACAATACCATTACACAATATCCCCCCACTCTTGCAACAAATTGCAGACAGTGCTCCATTTGTACTATCAAGCATAGTCCAAACAGGATGCAACGCGTAAATAAAGCGATGGAGAAAGAGATTAATGCAATAATACGGCCTAATAGTCAACCAGCTGAAAGTAAAAACGTTTATAATATTACATTTCACCTTAAAGCCGACTTTTTGAGCATTTGTAATTTTTAATGTTTTATTTAGATTTTACAACCAAAATATTGTGTATTCCGTTAGAAATGCATAACTTTGCAGTTCGATAATAACTGTATTCTTTTTAGAATAATGTTAATTGGCACAAAGTAAAGAAGAGTAATAATTAAATTTTGTTCAATTTAAATTTTATTTCAATGAGAAAGAAATTTTACAATGGAATGCTGATAGTAGCGATGCTGTTCGCCACTATGAGTTCTTATGTATCTTGTAAGGATTACGACGAGGATGCATATGCAGAACTTAAAGGAGAGAATTCCACTTTGAATGAGCTTATCAGAAGTCAGATTGATGCACTCAACGGGCAGATTGATGATTTAAAGAAGGCTCAGCAGGAGTGCAAGAACAACTGCGAGGCTTGGAAGAATGAGATCAAGCTTTGGCAGGACTATGTAAAGAACAACTATGTAACTGTTGAGGAGTACAACAAACACATAGATCAATACACAAAGTTCCTTGCTGATAACCAGGCACAACACGATGCTCTTGAGAAGAAAATCAACGATGTAAAGACAGAGTTGATTAATGCCAACAATGCTTTGAAGTCAGAGATGCAGGATTCATTGCTCAAGGTTCAGAACAACCTCAACAACCTCACTGTTTCTTTGCAGACAAAGTACGATGAGCTGAAGAAATCTATCGCTGACAACAAGGCTGCTCTTGAGAAGACCATCGCTGACAACAAGGCAGCTCTTGAGAAGGCTATTGCAGACGCGAAGAAAGAGCTTGAGGAGAAAATCAACAATGACATCAAGGCACTGGAAGAGAGAGTTGCAGCAAACGAGACTGCAATCAGCAATTTGCAGAAGTCTCTCGACAAGCTTGAGAATTATGTTTATGACAAAATCAGACCTTTGCTCAACAAGACTGTAGAGGATGTAGTTAGAGCTCAGGCACTTGCAGAGCAGGATTCTATCAGAATCGACGCTCTTGAGAAGGCATACGAGGAGCAGGGGTTGAAGATTGACAGCATCTGCAACGAGATCAACACAATCAAGGACAGCGTAAACTACGCAATACAGTTGGCAAATGAGAACTTGCAGGCTGCCAAGGATTACACAGACGACCGTATCGATGAGGTTAATGGCAAGATTGACGGTATCAACACCAAGATCAGTGACCTTGAGACCGCATACAAGGCTGCTGACGAAAAGTTGCAGGAGCAGATTGACTCACTCCAGAAGAAGCACGATGATTTGGTAAAAAGAGTCGAGAAGAACGAGGAAGACATCAAGGAGTTGTTCAGCCTATATAATAAGGTTGACGAGTCTTTGAAGCAGTTCATCACAGGTATCATTCTTCAACGCACAGAGAACCCTGTATTCGGTTCATTCTCATTCCCTGCAAACATCCAGACCAATGTCTTGATGGCTTACTATGGTAATGCAGGTGAATACGGTATTGAGTTCCCATCATTCTATCCACGTTACTATGTAAGAGAGAGCGAGACTCTTACAGAGAAGGATATCGAGATGCTCGGTGTTGCACCTTATACAGCAAAAGACGGTGAGACTCTTGTAAGCGGTGCAGGCAAGGTATATGTGACAGTTAACCCATCTAACGTAAACTTCGAGGGCCAGACACTTCCTATCGTAAACAGCATCGAGGAGGAATCAGGCATCAAGTTGTCTCCACTCAAGTATTCAGACAAGAAGCTCACATTCGGTGCAACAAGAGCTGCCGCAAACGGTTTCTATGAGGCTGAGGCTACATTGGCAGCAGAGGACATCGAGAAGGTAAAGATGACATTCGACTTCAATGTTAAAGAGATCAAGGAGACCGTTAAGGATGTAATCAATCCAACTGACGGTGTAAATGTAACACAGGTTGTAAATACCGTTGCAAACATCGTTAGCGAGTTCAACCAGAACCTTGATGCCAATGCGCTGAAAGCAAGTTGGACAGACTCGCTCGGTGTTTCACGTAGCATCTACTCACAGTACAACCTTGCTACTACTGCAATTTCTCCATTGTCATACGATTTCTATAAAGATAACAAATACACATCTTTCCCAGGTTTTGACCAGATACACAACTTTGTCGGCAAGATGATGGACAAGGTTGGCAACAAGATTCACCTTGTATTCCCTGATAAAATATTGGATGTCGATACTGATAGCATTGAAAATATCCAGATTGATACTATCGACATTAACACAGAACAAATTGAAGTTACAGTATTTATTAACAAGAATTTTAGCGTTCCTGTCCCAGGCGGTAATGTTTTGGACGAACATGGTAACATAATCGGTTCATTCAGTGAGACTGAGACACAAGTTCAAATCACGATGACGGTTAATGCAGATGTTGACAGCATAAAGGATATGCTCAATGACCTTGAAGTTGAAATCAACGACATGCTTACCGGTCAGCAGAAAGACATCAATGAAATTATCAAAACAATCAACTCATATCTTGGAGAGTTTGATGGTATTAACCAGAAATTTGCCGATATAGAGTCAGATATTGATTCAGTAATCGGTAACATAAAGGACAAGGTTATCGAGTACCTTGATAAAGTAGAGAACAAGTTATTGACAGCTGTTAACTCTATCAACAAAGCATTGCAGCCTATATTGCTTGTTAAGACTACTGACGGTTTCCAGAAGGTTAGCCAGACTATCTACAACCCGACATGGATGAGCGCCGGTGACGTTAAGTTCGTTGCAACTTCATACACAGCAGAGGTCATCGCTCCTTCATACAAGAAGTTGGTTGGTGTAACAAACGTTTACTCAATGGACCGCAGCCAGAATGCACAGACTGACGGTGGCGAGTACCTGACAGTATTGAGAGAGGCTAACGCCAAGGCAGGTGTAGCAGAAATCCTCGATGGTGACACTCAGATTGTCAACTTCTCTGCCAAGAAGAACTACATCTATGAGGTAACTTACACAAGCGTAGACTTCAGCGGTAAGGTAGTCGCTAAGAAATTCTATGTAACTGTAAAGTAATCACCAGAGAGAACAGACATCAAGTGGGACATGCTCCCACTTGATTAAAAACAAAAAAACAATTTAATATAAAGGATTATGAAAATCAATAAAACATTATTGGCAGGTTTGTTGATGATGGTATTGAGCTCTGCTGCTATAGCTCAGGAAAAGGGCGAGAGAGTGGAGAATGTATTCAATCCACATTGGTATGTTCAGGTTCAGCCATTAGGCGCACAATACACATTGGGTGAGAGCTCATTCGGTGATATGTTGTCATACAACATCCAGTTTGCCGGAGGTTACAACTTCAACAAGCTTCTTGGTGCACGTTTCTCTATCAACGCATTCCAGAGCAAGGGCGGCTGGGAGATGAACGGTAGCGACAAGACTTGGAAATGGAATTATATTGCACCTACAGTTGACGCGACACTGAACCTTTCGAACCTGCTGTTCGGTTACAACCCTGACCGTTTGTTCTCATTCGGTGCATTTGCCGGTGTTGGTGTCAACATTGCATGGGGTAATGACGAGGCTGCTGATGTAAAGGCAGAGTTGGGCAATCTTTATAACCACAACCAGAACCTCCGCTACTTGTGGGACGGCACAAAGGCTAAGCTCACAGCAAGAGCAGGCCTTACAGCCGATTACCGCATCAATGCTAACTGGAGTGTTGGCGTAGAGCTTCAGGCAAACACCTTGAGCGACAGATACAACTCAAAGAAGGCAGGTAACTCCGACTGGTATTTCAACGGTCTTATCGGTGTGAAGTATGTAATCGGTGAGAGCAACAAGCAGGTTAAGGTTGTTGATCCTGTACGCATCGAGGAGAAGATTGTAGAGAAGGTTGTAGAGAAGGTTGTAGAGAAGAAGATTTTCGTCGAGACAACAATCCACGAGCTTACACGTGCCATCTACTTCAAGAATGCAGGCCGTACAAGCATCCCATCTTCTGAAATGGGCAAGGTACAGGAGGTTGCAGACTTCTTGAAAGCACATCCTGAGTCTACTGTTTCTCTCTGTGGCTATGCAGACAAGGGTACAGGTAACCCTACAATCAATGCAAAATTGGCCGAGAAGCGTGTAAAGGCTGTTGCTGACGCTTTGATGAACAAGTACGGTATTGCTGAGTCTCGCATCACAATCGACCACAAGGGTGATACAGTCCAGCCTATGGATGGTACTGCAAACCGTGTAACAATCGCTGTTGCAATATCTAAAAAGGTGGTTGAAGTAACAAAGTAATAAAACCTAAATAATAAACTCTGCCTTATCAGTATGGATTATCTGTATTATAAGGCAGGGTTTATTTTATGTTGAAAACCGGACAAATGGACCGGTAAACAGATATTCTGCTTTTTTGAGTATATCTCACGTCGCATATAATGGGCTAACAAACTAAGAAATAACGACAAACACCCCCTAAAAGACTGAAGATACCTGAACAGAAACCGTCTGTAGTAATTTAAACAACACGTAATTAACTGAGATAATTTTTATCATGAAAAAGTTCCCATTATTTTTATTGCTATTGCTTGCTGTGAATTGTGCATTTGCCCAGTTTAACGGTAGCGGTTACTACAGGGTACAGAATAAGGTAACCGAACGATATATCAGGGTCATCGACAACAAAGGCAGTGTGAACCTTTCAACAACAAATGCCGATTTGGGCGCTCTTGAAACAAAGAAGTACTTTGAGAATGTTGTATCGGACCCGGCATCAATCATATACATAACACCAAGGGGAGACGGCTACAACTTCGTTGCCCAGGGCACATCGTCATATAATATCATAGGATATAATGTAAAATTGTATAAGAACAGCGATGGGACATACCGTGCATACGCTTCTCACGCTGGCGCTACCAAATACCTATGCGACGAGAACACTACATACCCCGAAGGCGTTGTATTGACAAATAGTACAAAGACCCGTGATTGGTACATAAAGCCCGTGGACCAGACTGACGGACAATATTTTGCGTTCAAGCCTACTATAACAGTTGGAGACGGATATTATACAACAATATATGCATCCTTCCCATTCACACTACCCGCCGGCATGAGTGCATATTACATCACCACAGTATCAGATGGACAGGCAGTGTGGAAAGAGGTGAAAGATGGAAAGGTTCCTGCCTCTACAGCTGTATATGTGAAGTGCAAATCATCAAATTATGCCGACAACAAGGTTACCCTTGGAGAAAATGGAGTTTCTTCATTAGCAGGAAACCTGATGAAGGGTGTATATTTCAACAACGGCACAAATAAACATAACAACCAGTTGGCATACAACCCCGGCACAATGAGAGTGCTTGGTGTGACATCTGAAGGAAAACTCGGCTTTATTACAGCAAACATTGATTTTATCCCGGCAAACACTGCGTATCTTGTTGTACCGGCAAACTCCCCTGCCGAGATAAAACTTGTATCTGAAAGTGAATACAAGCCGAATGTTGCAGTACAGTCCGTATCACTGTCGCATACATCACTTACCATGTATGCAGGTGACAACCAGACGTTGACTGCCACTGTATTGCCGGAGAATGCAACAGACAAATCTTTGAAATGGTCAAGCTCAAACAGCAATGTCGCCACTGCTGATGCAAACGGTGTTGTAAAGGCTATCGGTTACGGCAAGGCCTCAATAACGGCAACCAGCGCTGCAAACAGTGCAGCCAAGGCCGTATGTGAGGTTAGCGTATTCGAGCACTGTACAGGCATTGAGTTATCAGCAACAAGCGCAGAAATGTATATTGGCGACAGCTTCTCATTGACAGCAATGACGTTGCCACTAAATACCACTGACGGCAAGATTGAATGGAGTGTGAATAACGAGACTGTCATCAAGCGTAATGCCGACGGAACAATCGTTGCTGTGGGCGCAGGAACAGCCGAGGTTATTGCAAAGTCAACAGACGGAGGCCACATAGGCAAGTGTTCTGTAACAGTCAAAGCCAAAACAGCAGCAGAATCGGTGACACTGAATGAGAAGGCACTTACAATGTATACCGGAGACAGTTTCAAACTGCTTGCGACAGTACTTCCGGATGAGACATTTGACAAAACAGTGAACTGGACAAGTTCGGACAACAACGTGGCTACCGTAGATGCAAACGGTGCTGTCAAGGCTATCAGTTACGGCAAGGCTACGATTACAGCAGCCTGCGCATCGAACAGTGCAGCGAAGGCTGTGTGCGAGGTTAGCGTATTCGAGCACTGTACAGGTGTCGAGATATCGGCAACCAATGCACAGTTGTTCGTGGGCAACAGCTTTACGCTCACAGCAAACACATTGCCTCTTGGAAAAAGCGACGGCAAGATTGAATGGAGTGTTAGCGATGAGACTGTCATAAAACGTAATGCCGACGGCACGATACTCTCATTGAAAGAGGGCTTTGCTGAGGTTACAGCAAGATCGACCGACGGTGGGCACATTGCAAAGTGTAAAGTAACTGTCAAGAATATTCCGGTTGCAGAGAATATAACATTGAGCGACTATTCGTTGGTAATGTATGTTGACGACAACCACTCACTGACAGCAGAGGTGACACCCGATGATGCTGTAGACAAGGATGTGACCTGGCGCAGCAGCAATGAGGCTGTAGCAACCGTAGAAAACGGCAAGGTCAAGGCAAAGGGATACGGAAAGGCTGATATAACAGCATTTGTCACCACAAACGACGCTGTGTCAGCCACTTGTACAGTCCAGGTATACGAGCACACCACCGGAATTGAGATGTCTGCAAATGCAATCGAGATCAGTATAGGCGAGAAAGCAACACTTGTTGCAAACACCTTGCCACTAAACAGTAGCGACGGACAGATTGAATGGAGCATTAGCGACGAGAGCATTGTAGAGTTTAATGAAGACGGCACAATCGTGGCTCTTGCCGAAGGTATTGCAGAAATAATAGCGGAATCCGTTGACGGTGGACACGTTGCAAAATGTACCATCACTGTCAAAGGAACAAGCAGCATCGATGAGGTACTCAACGACAGCAACGCATCGTTCAGAATCTACAATACACATGGAATTGGAGCGGAGAGACTCCGTAAGGGCATAAACATCATTATATCGGAAGACGGCTCTGCAAGAAAAATAATTGTAAAATGATATAATTGGTTTTATGGTTAAAACTATGTGAACTAATTGCGGACAGCATTCGGCTGTCCGCAATTTTATATCACTACCCTACTGTCAAAAAGCCGGCTGACTATTAAATACAAATTATAATTGTTTTGCTTAAAACGTTTAATTACATTTGCCATGTACTGTTTTAGAAGCTGATTGATCCAATAAAGACAGTTTCATACTTAAAATCTGACTAATATGAAAAAAATCCATTTATTCAGTTTGGCATTGGCTACCGTGATGATTAGCCATACTGCTTGCTCAAACGATGCCGTTGAGGAACTTTACAGAGAAAGCGAAATCAGGTTGAAAAGCGAGATTCTCCCTACCCGAGTAACATCACTTGATTACCAGTCGACACAGATTGTCACCGGGCAACAGGTAGGTGTAACTATCACAGGTGCAAAGGCAGAACACAACAATGTAGCCTGGACTGCCGGAAGCGACGGTCTGTTAAGCAACAACGGTGAAGCTGTGTATTATTCAGGAAGAAGAGAAGCTACCATTACAGCCTACCACCCGTACAACTCCACATGGACCGGCAGCAGCCACAGATTCTCGGTAAACACTGACCAAAGCAGCGAAACCGACTATCGTAACAGCGACCTTCTTTGGGCCACCAACCGTTCAGCAAAGACAGAGAATGCCGTTACACTTAATTTCTCTCACAAGCTGGCTAAGATTAATGTGACCTTGACAAGTACTGACATTGATGACTTGAGCGATGCAACAATCACAATCTGCGGAACAAGTATCACAACAGGGTTTAACCCTGCAACCGGTGCGTTATCAGAGGCTACAAAGAACGTTCAGGAGATCAAAGCCGGTGTAACCGCTGCGGGAGCATACACAGCCTCGGCTATTGTCGTTCCACAGACGGTGCCAACCGGAACCAGACTGATAAGAGTAGAACATAACGGCAAATCCTACTATTACTCTTTGGATGCACCCAAAGAGTTGAAACCGGGATACTCTTACAGTTACACATTGAATGTAAAGGAAGATCTGGTAGAAGTGGAAATTGCATCCGGCAATATCAGCAATTGGAACAATGAAGACATTTCCGGTGATGCAGAGAGTTCCGAAGGAGATAATGAACCGGAGACAGTACAAAACAACGTCATTTACTACACGTCGAACAACAGCAATGTCATAACCCTCTACTCTACCGAGGGCTTCGGGGCCAACATTGTTTCCAACACATACAATGACGGTAAAGGTGCCATCACTTTTGACGGCAATATTACAAGTATCGGCAAGGATGCGTTCTACGCCTGCGAAACCCTTACACACATTACCATTCCAATCAGCGTAACAACAATCGGAGATTACGCATTCCAGGATTGTACAGCCCTCACAAACATAACCGTTCCGAACGGTGTTGCAAGCATTGGCGGTTCAGCATTCCGCAACAGCGCAATTACAAGCATCACTATTCCAAGCAGCGTTACAAGCATCGGAAGCAAAGTATTCTATGAATGTACTTCACTGTCCACTGTACATGTAGAGCCGACGACACCACCGGCATTAGGAAGCAACGCATTCCAATATTGTATGAGTGATATAAAGATTTACGTTCCGGCACAAAGTCTTGAACTTTATAAGGCTGCTGCCGGTTGGAAGGACCTGAATATCTCGGCCGCGAATTAATGAGAACAGGAGTGCAGGAAACAATCTTACATTTACACAGTTACCCCCGTAGCCTACGGCTCCGGGGGTAACTCTTTTAAGATATAATCTAATCAGGCAGGTCCTGTATTATTCAGCCTTGATTTCGGGAATGTTTGTATAGTCACCGCGGATTATCTGGAAATCGGAATGAACACCCACAAAAGCATTCTCTTCAATCTCCGTATCCTCAGGGACGTAAGCAATCTTGAGGTTAGGACAATTCTCTACACCCCACGCCTCGATCTTCTTTGTACCCGGAGCAACAATCAACGTCTCTACACCGTCATGCCTGTATATAGTATTCTTGTACATGGTATTCATTGGCATAAGCTCGACGCACTTCATTCCACCGGGAATATATGTCAACTGATACTCATTGCCATCCTTGCGGTACACTACACCAAGATAGCTTGCAAATGCCGTGTTTTCCGGATCGATGTAGATATACTCGAGGTTTGGAGCATTGTATGCAAGACCTACATATGCCTCACCGAGAGTTGTAATATTCTTACCTATATACATTTCCTTAATGTTCGGGGAAATTTCAATAGTGGGACTCAATGATGTTACACGATAGCCGTTTACGCTGAAAGGAACAACAAAGACCTCATCACTGCTCTCGATCTTGCAAACATTGATATTGTACTCGGTATAATTGAACCACACACCGTTCTCCTTTGCAATTACGACGTCAAACGAAGAGGGCAACAGGTTAGGATAAGTAGAAGGAATCCTCATTACGTAGCTTCCGTTATTGGTCGGGTCGCTGACATACCATTTGCCATCGCAATATACATAGTTCCATGCATGTCCACCGATAGGATTCAGGATTCCGTTGCACACGAATGCCGGGATATCGATACTATGGAGCATTATGAACAACAGGTTGGAATATCCCTGGCAAATGCCTTTTCTATTGATAAACACCGGATACGGGTCATTGTCACCATACTCATACTTAATGTTCTGCACTACCCATTTGAAACATTTGTCGTACTTTTCCTTTTCGGTCGTAAGGCCGGCTGTCAGCTCTTCGGTAAAAGCCTGGATTTCGGCATACTGCTCATCGGTGATGTTCACACGGCCGAGTGTATCTGTCATTTCCTTGATATAATCGACAGGAACGGCTTCTAAAATGAAACGGGCTTTCTGAGCCGGGGAAGTGCTGTTGCTGAACACCTTTGACCCGTCATCCTCGGGGAAGAGCGAACGGGTCGGTTCCTCGGGAACAAACTCTACCGATGGGGTCTGGAACACGGTCTCATCTTCGCTGCACGATGCAAAGGCCAATGCAGCAGCAACAAAAGGCAATAGTAAAAATTTCTTCTTCATATCTTTATTGATTATAATATACATCATTCAATGCTTTGCTGTACCTCGTCGACACTCTCAATCTGGGATATGCTGTTGATGACCTCCTGAAGTTCATCGGACGAATGAACCTTGAACTCGAGGGTACACTTAACAATCTGGTCATCGGTCTTTGAGGTTATGTGTGTGAGCGAAAGCTCCATCTTGTTGGTAATACAGTCGATGATGTCCACCAGCAGATGGTAGCGGTCTACTGCGACAATATCCACACGCACGGGATAGAGAAACTCCTTGTCCTCCTCGAAATCAACGGCAACTATGTCATCACCACGTTGCGATGCATGCCTTATGGCAACCTTACAGTCGCGGCGGTGCAAAGTGATGTTACCCTCGGCATCCTTGAAACCGATAACCTCATCACCCGGCAACGGACGGCATTGCTCACAGCGGTCATACTCGAGCTTGCGCTGTTTGTTGAGCGAGTTGTTGATATGTGACTTGGCCTTGAAGGTAGACACATAGTTGAACCAATCTTTCTGTGGCAAGACTGAATCACTACAGCCTATCTGCACCACATCGCCGCTTTGAAGTTCGGTCTTCACAGACGAGAGCAGCCCGTTTATGCGGGCATACTGTGCGTGCGCCCCCACCTCACTATGTATTTCAAAGGCAAAATCAAGAGCTGTGGCACCCTTGGGCAGGATTATACCCTTACCCTCAGGGGTATATGCGATTATGTCATCGTTGTAGAAAGAAGAGGTAACACCGTCCATATACTCCACTTCCTTACCGCGGGTGGCAATCTCCTGGAGGACATGCTTGAATTTCTCGAGCCAGTTGGTGATGTTTGTCTCGGTGCTCTCGGCTATACATCCGTATTGAGACTTGCGTATCATGCGCTCCGATGAAATATGGATCTCTTCCCAAGTACCTTGTGGGGTGAGCAGCTTGACATGGTAGCTTTGGTAACCGTTCTCCTTGGGGGAATCGATATAGTTGGCCACACTGCCCGGCTTCTCCTTGAAACGGTCGGTAAGGATTGAGTATATCTTGAGACTCATATCCTTCTCTGAATAGTCATGGGTGTTCGGATATATTATGCGTATGTAATACTTGCCTTCTATGTGATTGAAATCGCACCCGCGGCCGTGCATCTTGCGCCATGCGTTATAAGGGCCACGGGAGTATATCTCGGTGCGGGCCATGAGAATGTCGTTGTTCTCGAGCAGGCGTTCAATCTCGAACATGAAAGATTTGAGGCCTTGCTCCCGTTCCTTGAGCTCCTTGTTGAGTTCTCTCTCTATGAATGCATAGTCACGCGGGCAACGGTAGCGGAAAGAGAGGTTCTCCAACTCGCGCTTGATATAATAGAGTCCCAGGCGGTGGGCAAGCGGAGCATAGAAGTAGTCGGTCTCACCGGCAATCTTCATCTGCTTGTCAGGGCGCATGCTGTCGAGGGTGCGCATATTGTGCAAGCGGTCAGAAAGTTTGATAAGCAGGGCACGGATATCATAATGAAGCGAGTTCAGCATCTGCTTGTAGTTGTCAATCTGGCTCGAAGAGGTGGAATTGCTCTTTTTCTTCTTCTTTGTCACTACATCCACAAGAAAGGCCACATCACTGCCGAAACGTTCTGTTATGTCCTCAATGGTATACTGGGTGTCCTCGACCACATCGTGCAGGAAAGCTGCGATAATGGGGTTCGCACCCAGACGAAGCTCTTCGGCCACAATCCTGGCTACCGCTACGGGGTGCATGATGTATGGTTCTCCCGATTTGCGACGCTGCTCCTTGTGGGCCTCACGCGCCAACTGATAGGCATCACTTATCCTTGTGATGTCCTCTGCAGACAGACGCCGTGCAAGACGCCCGAGCAACTCTTCTACCTGAAGATCTATATCCTTGTATTCCATAAATCCCTGCTTTTAGCAATAAACTCTACAATTTGCAAATGTGGCAAAAAAAGCGTAATTAGCAAATAAATATGCATTATTTTTATATGGAACAGTTTAATTTTCGTATATTCGCCTAACGGCAGATATACTCGGCACTCGCTGGAAAAAATATTCAAGCAAGCTTGATATTTCTTGCTCGTTTCTTGCTATATTCGCCTAACGGCAGATATACTGGGCACTCGCTGGAAAAAATATTCAAGCAAGCTTGATATTTCTTGCTCGTTTCTTCGTATATTCGCGAAAACACAAAATTGGACAAAAAAATCATGAACCGTAAAAGAATCTATTTTGACATGGACGGTGTGCTCGTTGACTTTGAGTCGGGAGTAGCAAAGTTGGACACAGAGACAAAAGAGGCATACAAAGGACGTATTGACGAGACACCCGGTCTCTTTGCACTCATGGAGCCCATGCCCGGTGCAATTGAAGCGGTGCAGCTGCTTGCAAAACACTATGACGTCTACATCCTCACCACTTCGCCATGGAACAACCCCACCGCTGCAAGTGACAAGATCGGATGGGTAAAGAAGCACCTGAACCATATTTTCCACAAACGCGTGATAATAACACACCACAAGGAGCTGCTGCAAGGCGACTACCTCATTGACGACCGCGGCAAGAACGGTGCGAGCGAGTTCAATGGAGAATGGATACAGTACGGCTCGGAGCAGTTCCCCGACTGGGACACTATACTCAACTACCTTTTCATGTAAACAGATTTTACCGACAAGCAACAGCCACACACAACGATTTTGACTGAGACAGGACATATTATCGGCAATTGACCAACAAATATTCCTCATCAAGATTGATTATTCACTATTTTTTACTAATTTTGCAGTCAACAATTCAAGTCAAAACAAACCGGTATAATCTATAATACAGAACAAAATGGGATTCATTCAAGATTTTAAGGCCTTTGCAATGAAAGGCAACGTGATAGACATGGCTGTCGGTGTAATCATCGGTGGTGCATTCGGCAAGATTGTAACATCGCTTGTAAATGATGTCATCATGCCACCTATCGGTATCCTGGTGGGCGGTGTCGACTTCAAGGACCTGAAGCTGGTACTCCAGTCAAGCCAGGAAGAGGTACTGAACGAGGCCGGCGAGGTAATCACACCGGCTGTTGCAGAGGTCACACTAAACTACGGTAACTTCCTGCAGCAGACATTCGACTTCCTCATCATCGCATTCTCGATTTTCTGCATGATCAGAATCATCACCAAGCTCGGCGAGATGAGAAAGAAAGAGGAAGAGGCTGCGGCAAAGGCAGCACCTGCTCCTGCACCGAAGCCTAGCGCAGAGGAGAAGCTGCTCACCGAGATTCGCGACCTCTTGAAAGAGAAGAAATAATTGCGCGTGCAAACGAGAGTGAAACCTACGGTTTCGCTCTCGTTTTTTTTAGAAGTTATATACAAATAATAAGAAGCTGCTTCTTGTAAAAAAAAAGAAAAAGCACTATTTTCGCACCATTAATAAAAGAACCATTAATTCATTTGGAATATGAAACAAGATATGATTGTTATTCTGGACCTCGGCAGTCACGAGAACACCGTGCTTGCAAGAGCCATCCGCGCCCTTGGCGTGTACAGCGAGATTTACCCACATGACATCACTGTTGACGAGCTCAAGGCTCTGCCCAACGTGAAAGGTATCATCATCAACGGCGGCCCCAACAACGTCATCGACGGTGTTGCCATCGATGTTAACCACGACATCTACAATGCAGGCTTCCCTGTTATGGCGGCAGGCCATGACAAGGCGCTCTGCGACACAAAGATAGAGCAGATTGGCAACGATGTAGAAGTTGTCAAGACTGCTGTCAAGGAGTTCGTCCTCGATACCTGCAAGGCCGAGAAGAACTGGAACATGACCAACTTCGTCAACGACCAGGTAGAGCTCATACGCCGTCAGGTAGGCGACAAGAAAGTGTTGCTCGCCCTCTCAGGCGGTGTCGACAGCTCAGTTGTGGCAGCACTGCTTCTCAAGGCTATCGGCAATAACCTCGTATGCGTCCATGTAAACCACGGTCTCATGCGCAAGGGCGAGAGCGAAGCCGTTATAGACGTCTTCAGCAAGCAGCTCTGCGCAAACCTTGTATATGTAGATGCTACCGACCGTTTCCTTGACAAGCTCGCAGGCGTGGCCGATCCCGAAGAGAAGCGCAAGATCATCGGCGGTGAGTTCATCCGTGTGTTCGAGGAAGAGGCACGCAAGCTCGACGGCATCGATTTCCTCGGTCAGGGCACCATCTACCCCGACATAGTAGAGAGCGGCACCAAGACAGCCAAGATGGTGAAGAGCCACCACAATGTGGGCGGTCTCCCCGAAGACCTCCAGTTCCAGTTGGTAGAGCCTATCCGCCAGTTGTTCAAGGACGAGGTACGCGCCTGCGGTCTTGAGCTCGGCTTGCCATATGACATGGTATACCGCCAGCCATTCCCAGGTCCCGGTTTGGGCGTACGTTGCCTTGGCGCCATCACACGCGACCGTCTGGAGGCATTACGCGAGAGCGACGCCATCCTGCGCGAAGAGTTCAAGAACGCCGGCCTCGACAAGACAGTATGGCAGTTCTTCACCGTAGTGCCAGACTTCAAGTCAGTAGGTGTCCGCAACAATGCCCGTTCATACGACTGGCCCGTCATCATCCGCGCCGTGAACACCGTGGATGCCATGACAGCGACAATAGAGCAGATAGAGTGGCCTATCCTGTTGAAGATCACCGACCGCATCCTTGCCGAGGTGCCCAACATCAACCGTGTATGCTACGACATGTCACCAAAGCCAAGCGCCACAATTGAGTGGGAGTAATAAAAAAATGGAACCTTGCGGTTCCATTTTTTTATTACTCCTTCCGAAGCAATTACAAAGCAATGGTCACGCGTAGCATAGCCAAAGGTTATGCCGCGTGGGTTGCGGTCGCAAAGCGATTGTAATTGATTCAATGGGATGGCCCCAAAGGGGACAAAGACAATATTCCACAAATAATGGAACCATCCTGTTC
Organism: uncultured Bacteroidales bacterium; assembly: GCA_937900095.1. GTDB lineage: Bacteria > Bacteroidota > Bacteroidia > Bacteroidales > Bacteroidaceae > HGM04593. The sequence continues at coordinate 52,722 of CALCEC010000025.1, forward strand.
CATTATTTTGTTACTCCTTCCGAGGGTTTCAATGAGTAATAGTCGCACGTAGCACCAAACTCCCTCCCCCTTCGGGTACTCCCTCTATAAACAGAGGGAGAGTTGTTGTGCCGTGCGGGATACGGTTGCCACGGGCAACATTGAAACCCTCAATGGGATGTCCCCGAAGGGGACAACAGAAAAAAGAAGAGCTCGGCTCTTCTTTTTTGTTATATTCAAAACAAATATTTTTCAGTTTAGCATTTGTTATCTAAACAGATTTGTTTATTTTTGCAATATGAAAGATAAGATTGAGATATTAAAAGGACTGCATCCCGGAGTGTATCTGCAAAGAGAACTCAACAAGCATAGACTAAAAAGCGGACATTTTGCCGAATCCATTGGCGAACATCCGCAAACCATCAGTGCAATCATAAGAGGTCGCAGAGCTATGAACATTCCGCTTTCACTGCGTATTGAGAACGCATTGGGATTAGAAGAAGGTCTTCTTATGACGTTGCAAGTACATTACGACATCGTCAAGGAGAAACACCGTTTATCACAGAACAAACGCCCCGATATCTCAAAGATACGCCCTGCTCTATTTTGGGACACAACACTCGAAAAGGTTGATTTTACCGCACACAAGCGTTATGTCATAAACAGGGTTCTTGAGCGCGGAACCGAAGAGGAAATTCAAGAGATTATCCGCTTTTATGGCAGAGAAACAATTCTGTCATCAATTGCCAACGCTATTGATTCCCCCTTTACTGATAATGTAAAGCAAAACCTGAAAATGTATCTTAATTATGAAGAATAACACTTTACAATTTCAAACTGTCAAACCTATACTCCGTTCTACTTTAGAGCACCTGATGACATTAGAGGATTTTGCCCCATTTCGACTTGTAGGTGGAACTTCACTATCATTGCGATATGGCCATAGAATGTCGGACGACATAGACCTTTTCACCGACGCCGAATATGGTTCTTTAGATTTTCATTATTTACAAGATGTTCTCAGAAGAGAGTTTCCATATTGTAGTGGTGATTGTAGAGAGGTTATAAGTTTTGGAGTTTCGTATCTTATAGGCAACTCAAAAGAGAATTGCGTAAAACTTGACCTTTTCTATACAGACACATTCATCCGCCCGGCAGAACAGCATGGGAATATACGAATTGCTGCAGTTGATGATATTGTAGCAATGAAAATGGATGTACTCGCACGTGGCGGACGCAAAAAAGATTTTTGGGATTTACATCTATTGCACAATCATTATAGCATTGAACAGATGCTATCATTGTATGAAGAACGTTACCCATATGGAGCAACACACAAAGAATGTATTAATGGATTGCTGGATTTCTCAATTGCTGATTCAGACCCGGACCCTGTTTGTCTCCAAAACAAGTATTGGCAACTGATAAAACTTGATTTCACAGAATGGGTTGAGAATTCAACCCGGCAAGAGTAATACAAAGAGGTTATTTCACTCTTAAAGCGTGGTTACTCTGTACGAAACACAGCAAAACTATCAAGCGTAAGCGTTAGCAGTGTTCAAAGAGTGAAAAGAGAGTTTGTTTTTTGATTATATTTCGTATCTTTACCCCAAATTGAGCAAGATGAAAAGAATATTTATAATAGATTGGTGGTTGGCATTCGCATTCGCCATAACTGCATACTCAGGTTTTGAGTTACACATAGCAGGGCATTTTTCAACTCACGAAGTATGGCATAATTGGGCAGTTTGTCATACATTAGCCAGCCTTACATTTATCATACTGGGAGTACTACACATCCAATCACATTGGGGTTGGTATAAAAGTTTGATTAGTAAAGGTATTGGAAAGAAAAGTAGAATAACTATATGGTTATCGTTAATTTATCTAATTGTATCTATTACTGGTATTGTATTGTTAAGTATTAAAGGTGGTAACACAGATATAGGACTATGGCATTATAAAATAGGCATTGTTCTAACAATTATCAGTGTAGGACATTTCATAAAACGCTTTCCTGTATTGCGAAAGAGTATCAGCAAATGACACCAGTTCTTGACACCAGTTTGCTTATTTTAGAGCAAAGAAAAGTGTTAAAGTATTGATAATAAAGTTAAAAGATTTATTCAAAATTTAACTGTTCTAGTCGAGTGGGAGTAATAAAAAAATGAAACCGCAAGGTTCCATTTTTTTATTACGACTACCGAGGGTTTCAATGAGTAATAGTCGCACGTAGCATAAAACTCCCTCCCCCTTCGGGTACTCCCTCTATAAACAGAGGGAGAGTTGTTGTGC
>CALCEC010000026.1 GCA_937900095.1 uncultured Bacteroidales bacterium
GAATATAAGAGATTGTTTAATGTTTTGTCTGTGTTAAAAAGATATTCCCCCTATGGTTTGCAGGTGAGCCCAAAAAAGCAGCAGAGGATTCAATAAACAATAAGCAATGCAGGTCAACGAATCGTTGACCTGCATTGCTTATTATATCAATTGATATCTTATTTCTGGGGATGCGCTATAAGATACTCCGCAATCTGCACAGCATTTAGAGCTGCACCCTTCTTTATCTGGTCACCCACAATCCACATGATGATGCCGTTGGGGTTCGCGATATCCTTGCGGATACGGCCCACATATACAGGGTCCTGACCTGCGAGGAACAGAGGCATTGGATATACCTTCTCCTCGGGGTTGTCCATGAGGATAAGGCCCTCGCCCTCGGCTACCGCGCAACGCACCTCCTCGACAGAGAGAGGGCGCTCGGTCTCAATCCACAATGTCTGTGAGTGAGAGCGCAATGCAGGGACACGTACGCACTGCGCGCTTACCTCGATGTCGCTGTGCATAATCTTGCGTGTCTCGTTGTACATCTTCATCTCTTCCTTGGTGTAACCGTTGTCGGTGAAAGAGTCAATCTGCGGGATAACGTTGAATGCCAACTGGTATGCGAACTTCTCCACTGTAGGCTCCTCGCCAGCCAGCACCTGACGGTACTGCTCATAGAGCTCGGCCATGGCAGCAGCACCTGCACCGCTGGCAGCCTGATATGTAGATGAATGTACACGCTTGATGTGTGACAGCCCCTCGATAGCCTTGAGTGCCACCACCATCTGGATTGTTGTACAGTTAGGGTTGGCGATGATGTTGCGTGGACGGTTGTAGGCATCGGTAGGGTTTACCTCGGGAACGACCAAGGGCACATCGCTGTCCATGCGGAACGCGCTTGAGTTGTCAATCATCACTGCGCCGTGCTTTGTGATAGTCTCGGCAAACTCCTTTGATACACTGCCGCCGGCCGACACAAACGCATAGTCAACGCCCATGAAGTCGTCGTTGTGCTTGAGTTCCTTTACCACATAATCCACGCCACGGGAATTATACACCTGTCCCGCACTGCGAGCAGAGCCGAAAAGCACCAACTCGTCAAAAGGGAAATTTCTCTCGTCGAGGACGCGAAGGAACTCCTGTCCCACCGCTCCGCTGACACCTACGATAGCTATTTTCATCTTATCTTATAAATGTTTTGATTATCAAATTTCTTATTGCCGTGCAAAATTACGCAAATTTTGTATATATATTCCCCTCAATGGCTATTTTTTTGTACATTCGCTACCTGAAACGCCATTCAAGGCTATATAAAACTTATAAATATGAGTGATAACTGGTTACAGCGCGGCACGCTGATATTGGGCGAAGAGAAGCAGAAGAGACTGAGCGAGTCGCATCTGCTTGTTGTGGGAGTGGGCGGTGTAGGTTCCTGGGCAGCCGAGATGCTCTGCCGTGCAGGAGCCGGAGCAATGACCATTGTGGATGCCGACGCTGTGGACGTAACCAACATAAACAGGCAGATGCCTGCCCTCACAAGCACCGTGGGAAGGCCCAAATGCGAGGTTGTTGCCGAGCGCCTGCTCGCGATAAACCCAGAGATGAAGGTTACCGTGAAGCAGATGTACATAGCCCCCGACAATGTCCCCGCCCTGCTCGACGAGGGAGGTTTCGACTTTGTCATTGATGCCATCGACACCCTTGAGCCCAAGGGAGCACTCATCAGAGGATGCTGGGAGCGCGGGATAAAGATAATATCCAGCATGGGAGCAGGAGCGAAGTGCAACCTTGCCGACATACGTACCGGCGACCTGTGGAAGAGCGAGCACTGCACATTGGCAAAGAACGTGCGCCGACTGTTGCGCGACGCCCGCGGCAGGCACAAGCTGCCCGTCATCTACAGCATCGAGGAGCCGCGACGCGATGCCATACGTCCCAACCCGGCCGGAGGCAAGCCCATAATAGGCTCACTCGGATATTTCACGGCAACCTTCGGATGCCATATTGCTGAATATGTAATAAAGAATATATGATTAAGATAGAAAACCTGACTAAGAAGTTCGGAGAGCTTGAGGTGCTCAAGGGAGTGAGCCTCACCGTCAACAAAGGCGAGGTGATAAGCATCGTCGGCCCCAGCGGAGCCGGCAAGACCACCCTGCTGCAGCTCATCGGCACCCTCGACAAGCCCACAAGCGGCACCATACGCTTCAACGGCGAGGATACAGGCAAGATGGGCAGCAACAAACTCGCCACATTCCGCAACAGGCACATCGGGTTCGTCTTCCAGTTCCACCAGCTGCTGCCCGAGTTCACAGCACTCGAGAACATCATAATCCCTGCGCTCATTGCAGGACGCAAACGCAAGGAGGCCGAAGCAGAAGCCATGGAGCTGCTCGGCATAATGGGTCTCAAGGAACGTGCCGGACACAAGCCTGCAGAGATGTCAGGAGGCGAGAACCAGCGCGTTGCCGTTGCACGCGCACTCATAAACCGCCCCGACGTGATACTCGCCGACGAGCCCTCGGGCAGCCTCGACAGCCACAACAAAGAGGAGCTCCACCGCCTGTTCTTCGACCTTCGTGACAAGCTCGGACAGACATTCATCATCGTAACCCACGACGAGAAACTGGCATCGTACACCGACAGGACAATAAGAATGGTAGACGGAGTCATAGAGTCCGAAGATGTTAAAATAAGTTAATAACAGTAAAACCTTTTTACTTTTTTCATTTTCACATGTCAAAGTAGTAGATGATGAGCCAAGGCTCGTTGTTTTTCAATGTTTGTCTCTACAGCTCCTGCCCGTGCAGGAGCTGTACTGCAAAGAATATAAACATAAAAACATACAGAAATGAAGAAAGTACTATTCCTTATCGTTGCCGCCATGATGGCAACATTCTCATTCGCCCAGGAAGGCCGCGGCCAGCAGCGCCAGCGCATGGAATTCAACCCCGAAGAGATGGCACAGCGCCAGACTGCACAGCTCCATAGAGTGCTGCAGCTCGACAGCATACAGTACCAGGCGATACTCCTCATGAACTACGCCGACGCAGTGACAATGCAGGACAGCATCAACGCACGCCGCGCACGTGCCGAGAAGATGCGCGCCGAGGGCAAGAAACCCGAACGCACACGCCCCACCGAGGAGCAGATGAAAGCCATGATGGAGCTGCAGAAGCAGCGCGAAGAGGTGCGTAACGAGCAGATGAAGCAGATACTCACCTCCGAGCAGTACGAGAAATACCTCAAACACCAGGAGGAGCAGCGCAAGAACATGCGCCGCGGCTGGGGTGGTCAGCGTGGCAACCGCGGCGGCCAAGGCCGTATGCCAAGACAGTAAATAACAACATTTGTATTACCAACTCGGGCTGTGCAGTAACTGCACAGCCCGAGTGATTTTTAAAGGATTTCGGCCTTATAATGCCACAAGTCAATCATACGTCCTTATGACAACATCGTCATAATAGTCCATAAAGCGGTTCAAGGTCTGCGCCTTGAGATACAGCAAGTGGCCTTCATCACTGGCAACACCCATCTCTTTCAACAAGTTGACGTGCACGCGGATATACTCGTTAAAAGCCTTTTTATCCTCTTCCAAGGCTGCAACCTTTTCATCGTATGAATATCCAAATTCAGAATCACTGTCAGGCTTTACACCTTTACGAACATTGTCAAAGCCCTCGGCAACATCATTCCACCCGCACATATTATCACCCAAAGCTGAAACATCATTACTATAAAGATATACAAGAGATTTCAAGCGTTGGTTCATTATATCAAAATCGTAGTTATTCCAGAAAGTAGCCTTCAGATTGTACTGGAATTTTCCCAAAACAATCTTCCCGAAAGCGTTAGAAGTTGATTCACAATACAAATTCCAACTCTCACGTTCCTGCTCAAACAATGCCAATAACCCAGGGTCTTCTATCGATTCAATGAGTTTATTCTCATACACATTCAGCAGGAATTCATTCATAAGACGTGCCAAGGCTGATTTGCGCCGTATCTGGTAACCGTCCGTTTCCACCTCAAAACGCAAAAGCGAATCAACTTGCTGCTTAAAATCAAGATATTCTTTGAATTTATCCTCCGTGGAGGTCTGCAACGGATAAAATTTATTGAGCCTCCACTGAATCAAATGATGATTATCGCGCAAAGAATCAGGTCCCTCATAAAACAGCGATAAGAAATCATTTATCACCTTCTCGTGTTCACGGGACACCGCGTCAAACAAGTAAATAAATGAATCTCCATTGTCTTTAAACCATTGTTCCCACAAAGGCTCACTTCGCCTGCAGATTTCCTCATTTATATATTTACGGGCGGCTTTGACATGAATACTTGACGGATATTTTGAAATAAAATTCTCATAACCGGCAATATCATTCTTTTTTATACTATTGAATTTCTGAGTGTGGTTCGCGTCACAGGATGCAAGCAACAACATGAGAATAAGGATAAGCGACTTAATCTTTTTCATATGTTTATAACTATTATGCTCATCAACCAGTTCATTTAATGTAATATACAACTCCACAAAGTTAGCAGAGATAAATCATTATTTAAAATACATCCCTACTCAAATTTATACAAATTTTATTTGAACGTTACACTTGAAAATACGATATTTACAATATCGTTATACAAATGTGGATTATTTTATAAATTCAGTTCAATCTCAACAACATTTTAAACAAAGCCAATATGAGCACAAAGCCAGAAGACAGGACTATCATATTAGAGAATGGACAGACGGCGAATGCAACATTCACTATTATAGTTTCACAATCTATTTTCATATTAACATTGATGAAATTCTATCAAGCACAGGAGACTGCTAAGGAAAAATTATAATTTTGCGAATGAATGGAGATAGCTCTTCTCGAAACATATTCGGTACACGAAGAAGCATTATGCCTAACGAATTAAAAACGCAGATTTTTTTAATCACATCTGTATATAAGCTCCCCTATGACCTCAGAATAAAAACATGGTATTGGAATTCATGCTTTTTGTGGCATTATTTTGTCAATATGTTGATTTTATAACAGACTACAAATAAACAATATGGCTATATTAAAGTTCTTATCTAAAATTGATTGTAATTTATATATAGACACTGAATTTATTAGTGCTATAAGTTCTGATATGATTAAGAGAGTTGAACTGGAGGTTGGCAGCTATCTTATTGAGACTTTCGATACGGAAGGATCAAAAACAAGTAGCCAGATCCTCAATGTCGAGGAGTCTCAAAAACAGATCTTGCTGTATCTCTGTTCGGATTCAACTTTGCTTGCAGATACTTTGCAGAAGATTAAAAACGATGCAAGTGTAAAATTTTACAATCATAGATTAAAATTCAAACATAATGAAAAATACGGGTACTTAGATAATCGTTATGATGTGGTAATTCTACCAGAATATTCAAATGCAGAAGATTTTATTCGGGATAAAGCCATAGTTAAAAAAGAATTCTCCGGTTGTGAAAAAGTAACGATAATTGATACAATGGGAGCCATTTGTTATGATTGTTGGTTTGATCTTGTTGGAGAAGATGAGACATCGATTCTTTTGTTACATGATAACGTTCTTACCACAATAGACAAATCGGATTATTCAATACTAGCTAGATACAAAACTCTACAACACAACATTACTGCGGATGAACTTATTCCTGCAAGTAAAATCTGTGGTATAGATGAAATGTTTGGATACATTAGTAGGAGCGGTAAAGAAATCATACCTTTTATTTATGATTCAGCGAGTGAATTTGAAAATTCTGGTTATGCTAAAGTTATGAGATTTGGTATCGAACGAGCCATAGATCGTATGGGATATTTGTACGACAGTTATGAAGCTGCGTTAAAGGATGGCAAAGAAACAACAAGGAACGTATGGGAAAGCGACCTTTGGGGAGATGCTGAGAGTTGTTGTGAGAAGAAATACATCTATCATGCATTAAAGATCTCAAAAGAGAAGGCTCAAATCAGAGATTTTGAAGTGTCTAATGAATGGTGGGGTTATACACCTATAAAAATTGGCAATAAATGGGGACTACTAGAGCATGATCCTCACGAAGGTTTGGAGGATTTAGAAAATGTCAGAACCGGCAAGAATTCAAAACCGTCTATTATTTATAAATGTGATAGGTTCTTTTATCTTATCAATGGGTATTTAGCATACCGTATTGGGGATGAATGTGATTTATTATCTATTAATAACCCAGATAAAAGATATTCCTATAAATATGAAAGTATATTTCCTGTGATTTTATCAAATAGTGGGTACAATAAAAAACTTTCAAATATAATTGTCAAAGGGAATGGTAAATATGGGCTTATTGATGTAAATGGGAATATTGTTTTGCCTTTAGAATATGATTACATAGAGCAGACAGAAGCTATCGGTCTTCGTGGGAGTACAGGTGAATTTGGTATCGTTTGGAAAAATAGTAAATGCACATTGGTAAATCTAACAAGTGGAGAAATACTAAATACAATTCAATTTGACAAAATCGAAATACGCAATTATCCATTTGATGAGTTATATACATTTGAGTCTAAATTACTTGTACAGAAAGACGGGAAGTTAGGATGTTTCACCTTAAGGATGGCAGAAACAGTCCCTATTGTTTATGACAAAATTGAGGCAATACATGAAATATTAGCAGATGGCAGTCAAGAAACGCTGGTTCTGCACATTGGTAATAAAGTAGGAATACATGTAGATATGCATTACGATATTCCTGGTTCAGGAAGAAAATCCTATAGTTTATTTGCAAATATCACACCAGAATATGATGAATGTGTTTTCATAAAGAATGGTCATTCTGTTGAGGATTACAAAGAATTAATCATTTTTGCGGTAAGAAACAATGATAAATGGGGAATACTTGATGTTCATCCGTTTGTAACACCTTTTTTTGATCCTTGGGCAGACTATGAACCTAATTATAAAGATTTAGAATTCAAATATGACTCACTAAGTTCCTTAATGAAAGATTCTGATAAAGAATTTAAGAATCGATATGTGAAATATAAACACGCTAATAGTGATTGGTGATTGACTTTGGCAGCTTCAAGTGTTGTAAAGCAATATTATTGCTATTGTGTTAATTTTAACTGTTAAACAGGATAGGATATACTATTTATCTGAATCCTGTTTTCTCATTTACACAAAATATTGGACACTGCCATATTGAATACTGCCGCAATTATTTTATCTGGGCTAAAATTTCATCCGTTTCGTTTTGGAATTTTAAAGTAAAAGCCCTATAATTGCATATAAATTATTACTTATTAAACTTGGGTGACGATTATACTAATAATAATATTATAGTTACTCTTTTAAGTTCTTATAGGTCTATTTATTAATAATCCATAGACTTTTTACTGCTATTAAATCTGCTGTAGCCACAAATGCAACGGCAGATTATTCTATTTGTAATATCGTTCCTACTACGAAGAGTGCATCTAAATGCTGCTACTACTTTATTTGATAGAAGAAACCTTATAGAAGAACCACATTGAGGAACTAAATATAAGACTTCTATTTATACTACTATTTTATTTTTTCAACAAATTGTATTTTTATGAAAATAAAGATAATTTTTTGTTTACATATTAGCACAAAGTGTGTTGATATGATTTTGCCACTTCTTAAACAATTGATTAAGATTGGTTCCATAGTTGTAATGCAGTTATTCTAACCAGCTGCAACTATTTTATTGAGGGAAACAGGCAATTATCACAAAGATGTTCTTTATGACCTTTTGCCTACATCTTTACAGGTTCCTCATTATACTCCTATACTAAGTACATATCTGTTCTTAAATTTAAGTAATATAGGCGTACCACTCTATTACTAACAATAGTCATCATACTACAGCCAAGTCGCCTATATCTGCAATTGATACTATTAAAAGTTGGCGGATTATTTATAAATCATTGTAATTGTTGTAATACACATTACTTTTAAAATAATTTTAATATGAGAGATTATATTTGTGTCAATATTGTAGATACAGCTGACAACAATCAACGATGTCTTATCCTCTATCACGAAGATGGAATTACATTAGAGACTCAAAGAGGTAATATAGATTCAAACCTTAAAACTGCTGATATTTATTTTAAGCGGGGTTTTACAATAGAAACATTAAGAAAATGTTTAGTAAAAATTGCTTCTGCACTACAAAGCAATTGCCCCAATGTTACTAATATTAATTATGCTATAAATTATCTTCAATGGAGAAGTGATACTATAATACAAGGAAATGCTATTATTGAATACGATTTATTTTCCTAAACCTGAGCCTGTCCAACATATTGGATAGGCTCCTTTTCTAAAGGGAACTATGAGCATGGTTTATTAATCTATTTCCAAAACACTTATTCTTTATTTCACCCTTTTGTTTTCATATTTGCGCTAACGCGAAAATAGGATGCGGCTCGGGATAAAAAACAAGCAAACTTGTTTTATTCTCCACTCATCTTTCACTATATTTGCGGTAAACCGCGAAAATAGACTGCACTCGCAGTGAAATGTCAAAGTGAACTTTGCCTATCTCGCTCGTTTGTTACTATCTTTGAGGTAAACCTCGAAGATTTCTTTTGGGGGCGGCAAGCCGCACTCCTTTGTAAACCTAAAGGTTCAGTCGTCGCAAACGACGCTTTTGCGTCGTCGCTGTAAAAAACAATCAAGTAAACTTGTTGTTTCTCGCTCGTTTGTTACTATATTTGCAATAAAGTACGAACATACACCACACAATAGTTGTATTTACCAATTATGGGCAATAAATATCAGATTCCATACATAAACGCCTGCATAAGAGCTTTTGCCAAGCGATTCAAGCTATCGGTACAAAGCGCTTTTGAGTACCTTTACAAATTCAAGGGTATTCAATTTTTAGTGGAGTTCTATGAGGTTGAGCATCTGCAGTCCATAGATGATGCTGTGGACGACTTGATTGTTTGTTGCCTTAATAACGGAGGAACACTTACAATAGAAGAATTGAGCAACAAGCTGGAGTATAAGAAACTGAACAACCAATACTTCTTTGGAACGGAGAAATCACTAAAATACCTGAAACGTGTATGACAGCACAAGTGCAAAGAGATTTTCTGGTCAATTACATTGTTGACAAGCTGACAGAATACCTTGTTGCCGACAACAGCATGGAGCTTGCTGATGCGCTGAAGACCGTATATCAATCTAAAGTTTATCAGCTACTGCAAGATGAGGAAGGTGGACTATATACTCAAAGCCCATCGTATATCTATGAACTATTGCGTAAGGAATTGATGCAATAGTCAACAACATTCACATCAGCGATTAACAAGCTACATTTATGGCAATTGACCTTCAGATAGAGAATATATCAAAGAGTTTCGGTGACTTGGTGCTGTTCAACGACATCTCGTTCACCATTGAGGAGCGTCAGCGCATTGGCCTCATCGCGTGCAACGGCAAGGGCAAGAGTACATTGCTCAAGGTCATTGCGGGCGAGGAGCCGCATGAGGGTGGCAAAATCACTATGCGCAACGACATACGCGTGGGTTACCTGGAGCAGGAGCCTGACTTTGACGGGGAGTTCACGGTGATTGAGGCGTGTCTCAGGCGCAACAGCGAGAAGGCTGACATCATTGCGCGCTATGAGGCTGCCATTGAGGCCGGTGACCACAGCAACCTGCAGCACCTGATGGAGGAGATGGACCGCTTGCAGGCGTGGGACTATGAGAACCGCGCGAAGCAGGTGCTGACGAAGCTGAAGATTAAGAATGTGAACCAGCCTATCAAGGAGCTGTCGGGTGGACAGAAGAAGCGTGTGGCGTTAGCTGCGGTGCTCATTGAGGAGCCGGAGCTGATGATTCTTGACGAGCCGACGAACCACCTTGACCTTGAGATGGTGGAGTGGCTCGAGGAGTATCTGGCGCGCATGAGCGGCAGCCTGCTAATGGTGACGCACGACCGTTACTTCCTTGACAATGTGTGCAACGAGATAATTGAGATTGACGACCGCCGTGTGTACCGCTACAAAGGTAACTACAGCTATTTCCTGCAGAAGCGCGAGGAGCGTCTACAGAACCTGGCTGCCGAGACGGCACGAGCGCGTAACCTCATGCGTAAGGAGCTTGACTGGATGCGCCGTCAGCCACAGGCACGTGCACACAAGGCAAAGTACCGCATCGACGCATTCTACAAACTTGAGGAAAAGGCGGCAGCGATGCGCGATGACAGCAAGGTGTCGCTGGAGATAAAATCGCAGTACATCGGCAACAAGATATTTGTGCTCAAGGCGCTATCGAAAGCCTTCGGCAGCAAGGTGATTACAAAGGACTTCTACTACACCTTCGCGCGCTACGAGAAGTTAGGCATTGTGGGCAACAACGGCACGGGCAAGTCTACATTCATAAAGATGCTGCTGGGGCGCACGGCTCCTGACAGCGGCACCATCGAGGTGGGCGAGACGGTGAAGTGGGGCTACTACAGCCAGGACGGCCTCTCATTCAACGAGCAGATGAAGGTGATTGATGTTGTGAAGAATATTGCCGAGGTGATACCCGTCGCGGGCAAAATGCTGACGGCATCGCAGTTCCTGCAACATTTCCTCTTCTCGCCCGAGAAGCAGCACAGCTATGTGTACAAGCTCAGTGGCGGCGAGAAACGCCGCCTGTACCTGTGCACGGTGCTTATGGCGAACCCGAACTTCCTTGTCCTTGACGAGCCCACGAATGACCTTGACATCGAGACCCTGCAGATACTTGAGGAGTACCTGTGCGACTTCAAGGGGTGCGTGATTGTAGTGAGCCACGACCGTTACTTCATGGACAAGGTGGTGGACCACATATTCGTATTCAACGGTGAGGGCGACATAAAGGACTTCCCGGGCAACTACAGCGACTGGCGTGACTGGCGCAACGAGGAGAAGGCAGCCGCAGCCAAGGAGGCTGCCGAGAAGGCGGCGAAGAACGCACCGCCCAAGCAGAGCTACCGCACGGAAACAAAGCGCAAGCTCACCTTCAAGGAGCGCAAGGAGTATGAGGGCCTGGAGGAGGAGATAATGATGCTTGAGGAGGAGAAGGCATCCATTGAAGAGGCCATGAGCAGCGGAACGCTTGACAATGACACCCTGCTGAAGCACTCCATGCGCATACAAGAGGTGATTGAACTCATCGACACAAAGACCGACCGCTGGGTAGAACTCAGCGAGTTTGCGTAAGGCCCCACCCCAACCCTCCCCATTATGGGAGGGCGCAGACAACACACGGAGTGGGGTTAACGAATAACAGGAATATCACTGCGTATCGGGATGACAAGTACACGACTGTTTTCGCTGTCAATGTCATTTCGACAGAGTGCAACGACGGAGAAATCTCTGTATTCATATTGCTTGAGATCCCTCACTGCGTATCGGGATAACAAATTCGCGATTCGGTTGAACTTATATCGAACTCACATATATATTATACCTGAAATTATAATTATGAACAACAAGAATATCGACAGTTTCCCATTCTTTGCGGAGACATTCCTGACAGACAGCCTGGGACGCGTGCGCCCTACGACCATACTCAACAGCATGCACAGCGCAGGCAACCGCCATTGCGAGTCACGTGGCTTCGGCTCGACAGACTCTTTGGGCTGGGTCATCGCCCGTATGGCACTGCACATTGAGAGAACACCCATGCAGAAGGAGAAGCTGAGGATAGACACCTGGATACGCAACCTGTACCACGGTTTCACCGACCGTTGCATGCGCATGATTGACAAGGACGGCAACGAGGTGGCATCGATGATTACAACCTTTGCGATGATTGACCTTGAGACACGCACATCGGTAGACCTCAACGGCGACATCGGGGTTGCCATGAACGGCTGTCTTGTCCCCGATGAGCAGCTGGCTCTGCGCCGCATTCCCTCGATAAACCGCACGCCGGTTGAGGAGGTCACTTTCAAGCGCCGCCCGCACTACAGCGACATCGACGTCAACGGGCACATGAACAGCATACGCTACATTGACCACATACTCGACGCCATGCCCATTGAATACATCAACAGCCACAACCTCACAGACATTGTGGTTGCTTACATGCAGGAAGGCAGTGCAACAGAGGAGCTGTCATACGGCATAAAGGAGATTGAGCCTGACCACTACATTGTACAGGTGACAAAGGAGAACGGCGTTGCGTCGTCAAGGTTTGAATTAAAGTTCAAGGGACTTTAATCGAGAATAGCGGCAGCAACAGGTCAAGCGAAACACAGACGCAGTTTGTGCCGCTTGGGTTGCGAAATGACGGTATTGCCAATTAAAGTTTAACGATACACATTAAACAAAAAAAGCGCCCTGCGGGGCGCTTTTTTAAATCAATAATTCTCAGGTTTAATCTGGAAGTATGCCTTTGGATGTGCACATACGGGGCACATCTCGGGAGCCATCTTGCCTACATGCAGGTGGCCACAGTTGCGGCACTGCCATACACACTCCTCGTTACGGCTGAATACCATACCGTTCTGAACGTTCTCAAGGAGCTTCTTGTAACGGTCCTCGTGTACCTTCTCTACTCTTGAAACAGCCTCGAACATTGCTGCAATCTCAACAAAGCCCTCCTCGCGAGCCTCCTTTGCCATAGTGGGATACATATCGGTCCACTCGTAGTTCTCACCTGCAGCAGCGTCAACAAGATTCTCGGCTGTTCCGCCGATGCCGTGTACCTGCTTGAACCACAGTTTTGCATGCTCCTTCTCCTGGTCTGCTGTCTCCTGGAAGATGGCTGCTATCTGCTCATAGCCCTCTTTCTTTGCCTTGCTGGCATAGAATGTGTATTTGTTACGTGCCTGACTCTCACCTGCGAAAGCTGCCCAAAGGTTAGCTTCGGTCTTTGTTCCTTTCAATGACTTATCCATAGTTGTACAAATTAAAGTATTAATATTTACTTTCCGATATGCGAAATTCACAATTTTATTTGATATAACAAAATGCGGAGCAAATATTTTTATTAATAAATCTAAATTCCTTTTTATTTTAGCCGAGTGTCAGATGTACAGAAAATCACCAGCAGGGCGATGTGCAGCATCAGCATCAACGGTACAGAGACCGTAAACTTGTTTTTCTGCGTCTTGTGGTGGAACATATTCATGGCACAAAGAGCACCGGCTGCACCGCCACAGAAAGAGAACCACAGCAGCACAGCCTCCGGGACACGACGGCTGCCCATCTTTGCGAACATCTTGTCAAGAGCAAAGAGGATAAAGGTCAGCAGGGATGAGCCTGCTATTGTATATATAAGAATTTCCATTGCTAAATGATGTTTTATATATCCACTCTTACACGGAGTAGTGAAAATGAAGTACTTGTCGACGATTGAAATGAGGAGAGATCTCTTGTTTCGAGATATTATTGAGATCCCTCGTCGCTTCGCTCTGTCGGGATGACATTGCTGACGTTTTCGCGTACTTGTCATTTAGACAGAGTGCAATGACGGAGAAATCTCTATATTGGTATTGCTTGAGGTCCCTCGTCGCTGTGCTCTATCTGAATGACACAGTTTCTTATTCATTAAAAAACGGGACGGCTTTGATAGCCGCCCCGTCAACTCCCAATATTATTTGCAACTGCCCGGGCAGCGTGGCTTAATCTGCTTGAAGAAGTCATTGCCCTTGTCATCAACGAGAATGAATGCAGGGAAGTCCTCTACCTCGATTTTCCAGATAGCCTCCATGCCAAGCTCGGGGTACTCTACGCACTCGATGCTCTTGATGTTGTTCTGCGCGAGGATAGCAGCAGGACCACCGATTGAACCCAAGTAGAAACCGCCGTGCTTCTGGCAAGCGTCGGTCACCTGCTGGCTGCGGTTACCCTTTGCAAGCATAATCATTGAACCGCCGTTCTCCTGGAAGAGGTCGACATAAGAGTCCATACGGCCTGCTGTTGTGGGGCCCATAGAGCCGCAAGGCATGCCTGCAGGAGTCTTTGCAGGGCCTGCATAGTAGATAGGATGGTCCTTGATGTACTGTGGAAGACCCTCGCCACGGTCGATGCGCTCTTTCAGCTTGGCGTGCGCGATGTCACGTCCGACAATGATTGTACCGTTGAGCGAAAGACGTGTAGCGATAGGATACTGTGACAGCTGTGCACAAACCTCCTTCATAGGACGGTTGAGGTCGACGCGTACAATCTCGCCCTCACCTGCATTACGCAACTCCTCGGGGATGAGTGTTGCGGGCTGGTCATCGAGTTTCTCAATCCAGATACCGTCCTTGTTGATCTTTGCCTTGATGTTACGGTCGGCCGAACAGCTAACGCCCATACCTACAGGGCAGCTTGCGCCGTGACGCGGAAGACGTACAACGCGGATATCGTGTGCAAGATACTTACCGCCGAACTGTGCGCCCAGGCCAATGCGGTGAGCCTCATCGAGCAGCTGCTTCTCGAGTTCGATGTCGCGGAAAGCACGGCCTGTCTCGTCGCCTGTTGTAGGCAGGTCATCGTAATAGTGTGTAGAAGCGAGCTTAACAGTAAGCAAGTTCTTCTCGGCCGATGTACCGCCGATAACGAATGCGATGTGATAAGGAGGACAAGCGGCTGTACCCAGGCTCTTCATCTTCTCAACAAGGAAAGGAACGAGTGTCGCAGGGTTCAAGAGAGCCTTTGTCTCCTGATAGAGATATGTCTTGTTGGCAGAACCGCCACCCTTTGTCACCATAAGGAACTTGTACTCCATGCCCTCTGTTGCCTCGATGTCAATCTGTGCAGGGAGGTTACACTTTGTGTTCACCTCGTCGTACATTGTCAAAGGAGCATTCTGGCTGTAGCGCAGGTTCTCCTGTGTATATGTGTCGAACACACCGCGTGAGAGAGCCTCCTCGTCGCAGAAGCCAGTCCATACCTGCTGGCCCTTCTCGCCATGGATGATGGCTGTACCTGTATCCTGGCAGAGTGGAAGCTGGCCCTTGCAGGCAACCTCCGCATTGCGCAGGAAGGTAAGTGCTACATATTTGTCGTTATCGCTTGCCTCGGGGTCGGTAAGAATCTTTGCCACCTGCTCGTTGTGTGCACGACGGAGCATGAATGATACGTCGCGGAACGCTGTGCGTGACAATAGAGTCAAAGCCTCTGGAGTAACCTTGAGCATAGGTTTACCCTCAAACTCACCTACTGATACACCCTCTTTGGTCAAGAGATAGTACTCGGTTGTATCCTCACCATGCTGGAACATGTGGGCATACTTGAATTCAGGAATTGCTGCCATAGTTTTCAATGGTTTTTATATTGTTAGTATTGTATTTTCGTTCTCTTTTAAATCAGTTTGTTTTTTGCATCCCAGATTGTCATTTTTCGGGCAGAGCCCTCAACAACACGTCTGAGCATCGCGAAGAATCTATCCATACATCAAGATCCTTCACTACGTTCAGGATGACAATACAATGCGCTTTTTAGTCATTTACTTCTTCCTCGTATGTCTGGTACAGGAAATCGTTATAAGGGTACTTCTGCACATGCAGCTCGCACACCTTCTTGTAGAGCACCTCCTTGAGATACTCGATATTCTGTCTCTCGCGTGCCGAGATGAACAGGCAGTTGTCGGCAAGCTTGTTCATCCAGGTCTCCTTGAGTTCGTCAAGGGTGATGTTCTCACGGGTCTTCGGGGTAAGGTCGTCCTCCTCCTTCTGTACATATGTGAAAGCATCAATCTTGTTGAAGATTACCATCATAGGCTTGTCGCCGCAGTTAAGGTCGGCAAGAGTCTTCTCCACAACCGCAATCTGCTCCTCGAACTCGGGATGCGACACATCGACAACATGCAACAGCAGGTCTGCCTCACGCACCTCGTCGAGTGTAGACTTGAACGACTCCACAAGGTCGGTAGGGAGCTTGCGGATGAAACCTACAGTGTCGGAAAGCAAGAAAGGCAAGTTCTCTATTATGACCTTGCGCACGGTGGTGTCGAGTGTAGCAAAGAGCTTGTTCTCGGCAAACACCTCGCTCTTGGCAAGCAGGTTCATGAGTGTAGACTTACCCACGTTGGTGTAACCCACCAATGCCACGCGGATGAGACGTCCGCGGTTCTTGCGCTGTATGCTCTTCTGACGGTCAATCTGCGCCAGCTGCTCCTTGAGCAGCGACATACGGCCCAGAATTATACGGCGGTCCATCTCAAGCTGTGTCTCACCCGGGCCACGGAGTCCCACGCTACCGCCCTTACCGCTACCGCTGCCGGAACCACCACCCTGACGCTCAAGGTGAGTCCACAGGCGTTGCAGACGAGGAAGCATATATTTGTACTGTGCAAGCTCCACCTGCACCTTTGCGTGTGCTGTCTGCGCACGCATGGCAAAGATGTCAAGGATAAGAGATGTACGGTCAAGTATCTTTATCTTCAGTTCCTTCTCAATGTTACGCAACTGCTTTGCCGAGAGCTCATCGTCGAAAATCACCATTCCAATCTCATCGTCGCTGTCCTTGAGCATCTCGATATACTCGGCAATCTCGGTAAGTTTTCCTGTTCCCACGTATGTTACAGGGTGCGGATGGTCAATGCGCTGTGTGAAGCGCTTCACCACCTCGGCACCTGCCGTCTGCGCAAGGAACTCAAGCTCATCGAGGTACTCGTTGGTCTTGCGCTCATTCTGTGTAGAGGTTATCAGGCCCACCAGAATTGCAGTCTCCTTCTTAGTTGTAGATATTACAAATTCTTTCATCAAAAAAACACAGTTATCCAATTTCATGCGAATATAATGATATTTTACAGAAAAATGGTTATCATTGCAGTATAAATATTGCAAGAATGAAAAAGATACTCTTCACTCTAATGCTGCTTTCCTTGCCTGTCATGATAAAGGCGACCGGACAGATGGCCGAAAGCCTGTTGATAGATGGTAAATATTGGCAACTCTATTACTGCCCGATAGAAACTAACCGAGAACTGAGTGAAAAAATAGCAAAAGCCATTGAAGTATTGCCCGAAACGATAACCGAAGATAGTATCGAATGGGTGAAAGGCCAAAGCACCGCTTTATGGAGAAACTATATTGCAGAATGGGAAATCAAGGACAATAGGTTGTTTCTGCGGGAAATCGGAGTTCCATACATTCGGGAAGTCGGGAACAGATTAGAAGAACACTTTTTTACACTGAATGAAGAGAATCTCAAGGAGATTTTTGCACCATATT
Source organism: uncultured Bacteroidales bacterium (assembly GCA_937900095.1). Lineage (GTDB taxonomy): Bacteria > Bacteroidota > Bacteroidia > Bacteroidales > Bacteroidaceae > HGM04593. The sequence continues at coordinate 17,158 of CALCEC010000026.1, forward strand.
ACACAGCTGAGGGTATATGCGCATCGTGGTTTTGCGACACCATGCGTGCAGGCAGAGGCGAAGAGATATTATATGAGCATATGGCTTTTGCAAGGCACAATGAAAATGAATGCCTAATAGTTGTCGACAACGGAGTTGTCAGAGAAATAGCCCAGCACAACAATTACCATAAAGAGGGAATTGCGCCGTCTGATGTTTGCAAAGCACTGACCAAGAATTTCCCCTGGGAAAGATTCCCCGAATATGAAGAGACAGGTTTTGTCTTACAATTCAGCGACTACATCATTGACGAAAACGGTATACTGAAAGATTGCAGTGTGCAATGCATAAGACCCGACAAGTTTGAGTCAATGACCCAGAAAATCCTTTTGATAAAAGCCGTTAAAGAGATTTTAAAAGAGTTGAAACCCTGGCCGGTGTGGTATATAAACGGTAAATTTGAAACCAGCTTCCTTAATTGGACTTTCCCCTTAAAGAAAGGAGCCAAAATCCCTGATGACTAATTGGGGACACTGGAGAAATGGACACACTAAACGGCGCTACATCAACACATCTATGTTGCAACCGCCGCAAACGATTCTGTTACGCAGCAAGCAAAAAGATGTTTAATTATTTTTTTCCAGAAAAACTATTATATTCACACTCAAAACCACGTATTATGAACATCTACAAGCAACTGTTTATAATTCTTTTATCTGTTTTTCCTTTTACAGCCAATGCCGTCGTCGATATTCCGGACAACATAATTATAGAGGGAAAAGTACACGAATTGTATGACTACCCACTGGGAAAAAATACTGAACTCGCCAAAAAACTTCGGGAAATACTGCCCGAGAAAGTCACACTGGATGGCAAGGTTTGGGAGCATACAAATAGAGAATATGTCGCAACTTGGGAGATAGCGGACAACAAACTATTTTTACGAAAAATAGAGTTTGAAGTTGGGCTATATGGTAAACCGGGTTCATCGACGACTAAATACCAATGGATTGAGTTATCCAAAGAAAAGTTGGAGAATGTATTTGCCCAATACCTGACAGACGATGGCATACAGGCAAAGTGGGTAAACTCTTTATTGTTTACAAAAACGCATATAAACTCCGACTACAAGGCCGGATATCATATTACCACCTATGAAGAAGTAAATATAAATATAAACGAAGGTTACATACAGGAACCGTTATTCATCACAGACATAAAAAGTTATGTCAGTATAAATCATAAATATATAACAGAATTCACAAACAGATTGTCAAAAGGATTTCCGTGGGATGATTTTCCACACCTCAAAGAAGAAAGGCATATATGGATAGATGCCAGCAGACTCCAAATTACCGATGACGGCACACTTGTTGACTGCACAATAAAAATATTCACTCCCGAATATACCGACCAGAACTGCAAAGAAATTCTTGCCATCAAACGTGTACTCAAAGGATTTTCCTGGCCTGTTCCGCCCAAAGAAATCAAAGCTGAGCAAGAATCTATACTCCTGATAATGAAACACGATTGATGTTTACTACATCATCATAGCCCTGTAACAACCGCCGGCTACGGCCTTTACATACCCCTTCATCTCCATTTCGAACAGCAGGGGCAGAAGCTTGTTTATGGGGATATTCAGCCTGACAACCAACTGGTTTACCTGCATGCCGTCGCTGTCGGCGCGTAGCGCTGTGATTACAGCATTCTCCTCGGGTGTAAGTTCCGGAAAGAGCTCTGTCTGCAGTTCCTCAGCACTCTTTTTCTTTGTCGCCACCTCCCAGTTCATTGCCTCGACAAAGTCCCAGGCACTTGTTATGAGCGCAGCCTTGTTGCGGCTCACGAGTTCGTTGCAACCGCAGGAATACTGGTCGTTCACCCTGCCGGGGAAAGCAAAGCAGTCGCGCGAATAGCTCTGTGCAATTGATGCAGTGATGAGCGAACCGCCTTTTGATGCCGACTCAACTACCACAGTGGCATCGGACATTCCGGCAACAATCCTGTTACGCTGCACGAAGAACTGCTTGAAAGGTTCTGTCCCGCTCATAAATTCCGACAGCAGACCACCTTGCCCAAGCATGCTCTTTGCCGTGGAACGATGCACACTCGGATATATGCGGTCGAGTCCATGGGCAAGCACTCCCACTGTGGGCAAGCCCGCATTCAGGGCCGCGCGGTGGGCACACACATCAATGCCGTATGCCAGGCCACTGACGACGAGTGTGCCGGGCACGAACTTTGCAAGGTCGGCAACAAAATTGGCACACAGCTCCTTACCGTACTCGCTTGCATGGCGTGTACCCACAATGGAGACTATGTGACGGGCGTTAAGGTCGGCATTACCCATAGAGTGCAGCACCAACGGTGCATCATCGCATTCGGCAAGACGGCAGGGATAGGCTTCATCGCCCATACAGATGAGCTTGATATTGTTCTTCTCTATGAACTCCATCTCACGCTGGGCAAGCTCGACGAGCGAGCGGTCGGTGAGCAGTGACACGAGCTTGGTCGTGGCGTCGGGCACGATATCCTGTATGTGCGATGCATTCTCAAGCAGTTCTTTCGCACTGCCCGCCTCTTCGATAAGGTGGCGCAAAAAAGCGAGTTGCGACACCTGCGCCCTTGAGAGCGCAAGCATCGCAACCTGCTCATTTATCAATAATTTTGCCACTTTAAGAGGGCTGTATTACTTCAGGATTGACTGGAATGTAGCGTCCTGGAGATACTTAGTGAACTCGAGGTCACTTGCAGCCTTCTTCGCCATTGAAGGGTCGAGCTTGATAGCAGCCTTCAAACCATCATATACATAAGCTACGTTTGATGTACGTGCACCAAGAACAGCCTTGAGATAGTGTGTTGTAGCATCAGGAGTTGCAACAGACTCAAGAGTCTTACGTGCTGTGCTGTAATCCTTGTTCAGCAACTGTGCCAAAGCAGCGCTGTTGGTAGCCTTACCCTCAAGGAGTGAAGCTGCGCGCTCGTAATCACCCTGAGCGATGTAGAGGTTACCGAGAGCCTCGTTACCGGCCTTTGCATCGGCACCGAGAACCATAAGAGACTCCGCATCTGCAACATTACCCTCAAGAAGCTCAAGATAACCCTTGTTGATCTTCACCTCGGGAGCTGTTGAATTAGCGGCAAGAGCCTTATCGAAATAGTTTGCAGCAGCATTGAAATCACCTGCGTTATAAGCGATGACACCAAGGTTGTTGTATGCACGGTAATCAGCAGGGTGCAACTTCACTGCGGTATTGAAGATCTCCTTCTTCTTGGCAACATCATCTGTAAGGATTGATGAATAGAGAATCTCCTCGAGTGAAAGCACGCTTGGGTCAGCAGCATACTGCTCCTGGATCTGCTCGTCGCTACGGCCAATAAGCTGATAGTTCAAGGTAATACGTGCACGGCGCAACTTAGGAAGCACCTCCTCTGCAATCTCGCTGTATACTGAAGAGATATTCTTGATCTGTGCCTCACGCTCCTCGGGATCCTCATACATTGAGAGTACGCGCAGGATAAGCTCCTTGTCAGGAAGCTCAGACTTCATGATAAGCTCCTGGAAGCCTTCCCAGTCCTCTGCTGTATACTTGCTGTCAACATGACCCTCAAGCTTAGCCTTCTTCATCTCCTTCTTCACGAACTTCTCGGTATTGCGCTCACGACCTGTAGCGATATTGTCGTTCAAAGCAACACCACCGTCGGGTGAAGCGTATGCAGAAACCTCAACCTCGTCAAGCACCTTGTTCTCAAGGTCCTTTGCAATATCAGCCATAGCAGCCTTAAGCTCCTTCATCTCCTCTGAAGTCATCTGAGAAGCACGAAGGTTTGTCTGCTGGATAAGGAACATGATGTTCGCCTCCTTTGCCTGCTTGATTACACGCTGGAATGCATCCTCACCGATAGCAATACCGGCAGTAGTAACTGTCTGACGATAGAGCTGTGATGTTGCGATACAACCATCAGCAATCTTCACGTCGGGCAAAGAGTATGTCTTGTCACCCTTGTTTACTACGAAACGGAGATAGAGTTCAGCATCCTCCATTGCAGGAACATAGTCGAAAGACATCTTTGTCTTGAAACTGCCACCGTTGTCATAAGAGATGACACGGTCATTACCACGTACCTTCTCACCCTGGAAGACAACAGGCTCGGCAAGAGCCTCGCCACCTTCATACTTGAGCACCGGTGTTACGGTAAGCACTGACTTCTTGTTGAAAACCTTTGCAGGGAATTTGCCTTCAACTGTTGCAGGAACCTGAGTGCCTACAACCTCCAAAACTTGCGGAGTAACAGTGAAATACTCCGATTTCATCACGCCCATCTTTGAGCTACAAGAGCTTAATGCGACAATAGCCGCACAAGCAAACAAAAAAGATAATTTCTTAAACATTGATTATTTATTAATGATTCGTTTGTCGTCTGTGCATGTTCATAAGACGCAGCATCCCCCCAAAAACCGGTAAACACCGGCAACAACAACTTTGCCTGCAATCATAAAACTTTGCAAAGTTAACTCTACTCTTTCAATTGACAAAATATATTACAGTAGTAATATAAAATATTTTAAAATTTTTACATTCTGAAATTGCGTGGGTGATGTCCGATGATCTCTTCACGCAATCTTGTACGGTCGATGTGGGTATATATTTCCGTTGTCTCTATGCTCTCATGACCCAGCATTGCCTGTATCACACGCAGATTCGCACCGCCTTCGAGAAGATGGGTGGCAAAAGAGTGACGGAAAGTATGCGGGCTGACATTCTTCTTTATCCCCACCATGGATACAAGCTGCTTGATAAAATGGAACACCATTATACGGGAAAGCGGTTTCTTGAGTCTTTCGCTGATGAACACAAAGTCCTCGTAACCCGGTTTGATTTCAATTCTGCTACGGTCGCAGAAATAGGCCTCAAGCTCTGCTATTGCCCGTCCGGAGATTGGCACCAGGCGTTGTTTGTCACCCTTGCCTGTCACACGTATGAACTGCTCGGGCAGATAGAGGTCGGACATGCGCAGGCTGCACAGTTCCGACACACGCAGACCACAGCTGTAGAGCACCTCGATCATAGCGCGGTTGCGCTGTCCCTCTTTCTTTGACTGGTCAATGGCATTTATTATGTCATCAATCTCCTGCACTGTGAGCACGTCGGGCAGACGCATGCCTATTTTAGGGGATTCAAGCAGTTCTGTAGGGTCGGTCATGATAAAGCCGTCGAGTTTGAGAAAGCCATAGAATGAACGCAGCGATGAGACGATACGCGCCTGCGAACGTGCATGTACACCCACATCGGAGAGCGATGCGACGAAATCCCTCAAATCATCAAGAGTGACAGAGAGCAACAACTCATCACCTCCTTCAAGATAAGCCGACAGTTTGGAAACATCACTCAAATAGGCCTCTACTGTTTTGGGTTGCAGAGACTTCTCCAGTTTCAGATATATTCGGTAACGCGCCAACGGCGATTTGGAGTCAAGGATTGATTTTTGTGTCATAATGCTTTTATAACGCGAAAATAAGAAAAAAACATGAAATGGAGAACTGCGACAAGGGTTAAAGGAGGAGCTTTTTTGCCCGCTCGCCAAGATATTGTATTTTCGCTCGCAGTAAAAAAATCAAAGCAAGCGTTATTTTTTAGCCCGCTTATTCGTATCTTCGCAGACTGAAAGGATATAACTACGTTATATATGAGCCTGACGACACCACTTGACGACTATATTGCCAGCCACAGCAGCCCCGAGGGCGAATACCTATACAGGCTGTTCCGCGCCACGCACGTGGAGATTCTTGCCCCACAGATGGCATCGGGGCATATCCAAGGACGACTGCTGAAGTTCCTGGTGAAGATGATGCGCCCCAGGCGCATCCTTGAAATAGGAACCTTCACGGGCTACTCGGCACTGTGCATGGCAGAGGGGCTTGACGAGGGAGGCAAGATATTCACATTCGAGGTAGAGGATGAGCTTGAGGACTTTACACGACGCTGGATAGAGGGGTCGGAGTATGCCGACAAGGTTGAGTTCATCATCGGCAATGCCCTTGAGATAGTACCCACCCTGGGTGAGAAGTTCGACATGGTATTCATCGACGGCAACAAGCGCGAGTACATCGAGTACTACGAGATGGCAATTAGTCACCTCAACGAGGGCGGTTGGATTCTTGCCGACAACACATTGTGGGACGGACACGTCATTGAACCGGAGCGTCAGGATGCGCAGACAAACGGAGTGAGAGCCTTCAACGATTTTGTCCGTAACGACAAGAGGGTCGAGGTTGTTATCCTGCCCTTACGCGATGGACTTACGATAATAAGAAAGAAATAAGCCCCACCCTAACCCTCCCCATTATGGGAGGGGACAAGAGAGCATACAAAAAAAGAAATATCAGTTAAAATACAAGTAAATTCACATATGGACAGTACAAGACAGAACAAGATTTCACGCCTTATACAGAAGGAACTGAGTGACATCCTCCTGCGCCTTGCAAAGGAGAGCCGCGGCATAATGGTATCGGTGAGCATTGTACGCGTTAGCCCTGACCTGGGCATCGCAAAGGCTTACCTTAGCGTGTTCCCGTCGGAAAAGGCAAACGAAGTTGTGAACCACCTGAACGAGAACATCAAGGCGATACGCTTTGAGCTGGGCAACAGAGTGCGCCACCAGCTACGCATCATCCCTGAGATACGATTTTACATAGACGACTCGCTCGATTACATCGAGAACATTGACAAACTGCTAAAGGAATAAAAGGGAATGTGATGGACCTGTCGCTGTACATTGCAAAACGTTACCTATTTTCAAAGAAGAGCCACCAGGTGATAAACATAATATCGTGGGTGGCCATAGCGGGCATTGCATTGGCTACAGCGGCAATGGTGTGCACATTGTCTGTATTCAACGGATTCCAAGGAGTCGTTGCAGAGCAGTTCACGGCATTTGACCCGGACATCAAGGTTACCGCAGTACAGGGAAAAAGTTTTCTTACCGACAACCCGAATATTGAGGCTGCCGCCAAAACAGAAGGTATTGCTGTTGTCTCGTTCAGTGTAGAAGACAAGGCTCTGGTAGAATATGGCGGCAAGCAAGTTATGGTAACACTCAAGGGTGTCGACAACAATTTCAAGCAACTCACGGACATTGAGAGAGTGCTGCACGGCAACGGTGAATTCATATTGCAAGACTCGCTGAACAGCTATGCCGTGCTTGGCGGAAAGATTGTCAACGAGCTGAACTGCGGCCTGTTCTTCACCACTCCACTTGAGATTTACGCTCCAAACAGAGGCGGCAAGATCAATCTCACAATGCCTGCACGCAATTTCAAGAAGGGAATGCTTCTGTCATCAGGCCTCGCATTTATCGTGAACCAGCCGGAATATGACGGGGGGTATATTCTCACTTCCAATGAGTTTGCCCGCAAGATGTTCCGCCGTAAACCAAATGAAGCCACATCACTGGAAATAAAACTCACGACAGGTGCAGATGTTTCAGAGGTAAAGAGGAATATTGAAACCATTCTCGGTAGCGACTATATAATAAAGGACCGCTACGAGCAACAGGACGACATATACAAAGTTATGCAGATAGAGAAACTCATCTCATACATCTTCCTCACCTTCATTCTGCTTGTCGCCTGCTTCAACATTGTAGGTTCGCTGTCGATGCTTATAATAGAGAAGCGAGAGAACATGGAGACTCTGCGCAGCATGGGTGCTGACAACAGCACCGTTGCCAACATCTTTATATACGAAGGTATAATCATTTCGGCAATAGGTGCGGTATCGGGTATTATTGCGGGAATAGCCCTGTGCCTGGCACAGCAGCGATTCGGATTCATTTCAATGGGCAATACCGAGAGTTTTGTTGTCAACAGCTACCCTGTAGAGATACAGACAAAAGACATATTGACAACATTTGTAACGGTCCTTATTGTTGGTATTACGGCTGTGTGGTTACCGGTAAAGATGCTCACACGGAAAATGGTATAGCTGTTGCATACATAATAGAATGGGAGAAAGCAGCTGCTTTCTCCCATTCTATTATAGACCTTTCCTTAAACAAGAGTAACGGTCTTTACCTCTATCGGCTGATTGAGGAACAATGAAGCCTGGTCGCCGAATTTTCCGTCTGACTCTGTGGTACAGAAGAGAGTGTTGCCTCCCTTTGTACAGAGAGCCTCCATCTCGGGATGATTCTTCAGATACTGCTCAAGCGAGGCCGCGACAGCTGCACCTTGGGTGATGAGTTTCACATTATCCGGCGTATACTTCCTTATCTTCTCAAACAGGATGGGATAATGCGTGCAACCCAAAATTATGGTATCAATCTCCGGATCACGGGTAAGGAGTCTCTCTACATGACGCTTCACAAAGAAGTCAGCACCGTCACTGTCATACTCATTTGTCTCAACCAGTGGAACCCAGATGGGACAAGCCTCCCCTGAAACCTCGATATCCGGGAAAAGTTTGCGTATCTCCAACGGATAGGAATGTGACCTTATAGTACCCTCCGTTGCAAGCACACCTACATGGCGACTCTTTGTAGCGTCACCGATGCACTCTACGGTAGGACGTATTATGCCAAGCACCCTGCGATTGGGATCCAGCGGTGGCAGATCCACCTGCTGAATTGTGCGCAGAGCCTTAGCCGAAGCTGTATTGCAAGCCAGGATCACGAGTTGGCATCCCTGCTGGAAAAGATAACGTACAGCCTGACGCGTAAACTCATACACGACATCGAAGGAACGTGTTCCGTAAGGTGTACGGGCATTGTCACCCAGATAGATATAATCGTACTGCGGCAAACGCTTCTGGATTTCGTCATAGATTGTCAGACCTCCATAACCGGAATCAAAGATTCCTATCGGGCCAGCCTCTTTTGAAAGTTGCAAAAATTCGCTCATTGCTAACAGATTTTTTTATCGAGTTATTAGTTTTCTTCCTTGACTCTGACCGACTCATCAATCTCTTTTACGGAACCTTTGAGCGAATCAATTTCCAATGCAATGCTGTCCGATACAACCTCAAGCGTGTCAACCACAGTAGAGATACTGTCTGTTGCGACCTTAATGCCGTCTGTTGCAACGGCCTTTGTTCCGGAAACTGTGATACTGTCTGTCGCAACTGAGATGGAATCTGCCGCAACGGTAATTACATCAGTAGCGATAAACTCACCATCCACAGCATCGGCATCATCCTTCCCGTCACATTCAACAGGTTCCGGTTCCACAACCGGATGAAGAATCTCGTCAATAAGCTCGGCTGTTATATCAACACCTACATTCGGGTTGATATAACGGTATTTTATTTCGTCACTATTTATGACATAAGCCAACTCTTTCCTTGCACTGACTTTCTGCAATGCGATATCGATTGCAGAATTATGCTGTGACAGAAGCGAATCTTTAGCCTGACGAAGCCATACCTTTAATTGGTCACGGAAAAGCACGCTGTTGTCCACCATCTGCTGCAGTTCCTTCTGCCTTTTGCGGAGAATGAGCTCCGGAAAATCCTGCTGACCGTCAAGGAATGCGACATACTTTCTTGTCAGCTCCTGCTCATTACTCTCTATTTCGGCTTCACAACGCTGCTTCAACAGCTCGTATTCGGCCATTGACTGGCTATAGCCAGGTACACTCTCCAGCACTTCCTTGTGGCTATAAAAGCCGAACTTGCTCTGCGCTGTCAGCATAAGCGGCGACAGCATCAGAAGTAACAATATCTTACGCATATCAACAATAACCTTTTACATATAATAGACACAGCCCCGAAAAAAAACAGAGGGGGATTCACGCCATCCCCCACTATTGTCATTTCATCGCAATTACTTTGCAGGAACAGCATTGGCAGGGATACCCAGCTTTGTGCGGACCTTCATGGTAACATCCTCACAGAGAGTCTTGCTTACGTACGGCATACCGCCTGAGAGGTCGTAGATGCATACATAACCGCCATCGCGGCCTACCGCGTCAAGGGCATCACGGAGCTTTGTCTGGATAGCAATCATCTCCTGCTGCTCTGCCTGAGCAAGAGACTGCTGTACCTCCTGACCATACTGCTGCAAACGCTGCTCCATCTGCAAGAGGTCTTCATATCTGCGTTTGAGGATATTCTCGGGAACTGAATCCTTCTGAAGCTTCTCGAACTCGGTACCTTTCTTCTCAAGCTCAGTACGCATGCTATTGAAGTCGTCAGTATACTTCTTCTCAAGTTCCTGAATCTTCTTCTGGGCATTTGCGAACTCAGGCATCAGCTGTATAAGCTCAGCTGAGTTTACATAACCGAATTTCTGTGCAAGCATGCTCATAGGAGCGAGCAGCATGATAAAAATCAAAATCTTCTTCATTTTCTTAAAATTTATATTAAACATTAGTCATTCGTATATCAATCGGAGTAACCGAGCTTTGTGAGGACTTCGCTGCTTATGTCTATCGAGGGAGAGGCATATATTATACTAACAGCCGAAGCACGGTCAATGACCATAGAATATTTCTTTGTCTCACATATCTCCTTCACGGCATTGTATATCTCGTCCTGAATAGGTGCCATCAGGCTCTCGCGTTTCTTGTAGAACTCACCCTGAGGACCGAAATATTTGCGTTTGAGTTCGCTGGCCTCCTTCTCCTTTGCCAGAATCTCCTCTTCGCGCTTGGTACGTTGCTCATCGGAGAGAAAAGCCGACTCACTCTGGTACTTCTTATACAAAGTCTCCGCTTCAAGGAGCACCTCGTCAATCTCTCCCTGCCAACGTTTCGACTGCTGGTTCAGCTGCTCGTTGGCACGCTCGTAAGCAGGGATATTCTTGAGGATATACTCCATATCTACAAGCGCATACTTCTGCGCCTGTATGCCCACAAAAGCTATGCAGGCAAAAGCAATGGTAAACAACAGTTTTTTCATAATCGAAACTCTTTTACTGATTAGAACTCCTGTCCCAGTATAAAGTGGAAGTGACTTCCACCGTACTGTGACGAACCGAACACATTGTCAAAGCCGTAAGCCCAGTCAAGACCTACAAGACCAATCATCTGCAGGAATATACGTACACCTACACCGGCACTGCGCTTGAGGTCAAAGAGGTTGAACTTTGAAGCATCGTTCCATGCATTACCGCCCTCGACAAATGCAAGACCATAGATTGTGGTAGAACTCTGCAACATGAACGGGAAACGGAGTTCGAGACCGAGACGCGTATAAGCGTAACCCTCGTAACCGTAAGGAGTAAGACTGCCGTTCTCGTAACCACGCAAAGCGATCATATCCGTTGCATAGTTGTATGAGTAGCCGCTCATACCGTCACCACCGACATAGAATGTCTCGAAAGGAGACTTCTTGTTACTGTCATAACTGCCAAGAATACCGAAGTCGGCACGTGTCATGAGCACAAGGTTATGCTTGCCCTCTGTGAGCGAGGTATATGTCTTGCTACGGAACTTAATCTTGTAATACTCTATCCACTTGTGCTTCTCACGCAACTCATCCTTATATGATGATGAGTTCGTCTTTGCCAGATTGGCATAGTCCTTACCGTCCCACAATGAATAAGGAGGTGTAGCAGAAGCTGTCAGTGAGAATTCAGAGCCCTCACGCGGGAAGAATGGATTCATCACAGTGCTTCGGCCGAGCGACAATGTCAGGTTGATGTTATTGCAATTACCGTCGGTAATGAGGAAGTACTGCCAGTCTTTCAGAGAGTACATCTGGTAATTCAGTTCTGCCGACAAGGTGAAGTTGTCATCAGGCCACTGCAGACGGCGACCCCATCCTATTGAGACACCATACATCTTTATATACTTGTCGGGGTCGTAGTAAGATGACATGTTGTTGTAGCCGTAACCACCATTGTAGTTTCCGTAACCGTAAAGGTAATTCGCATAGTTGTTGTAGTAAGCCGAGTTGTAATAACTGTCGGCCACGTCGGTCTGTATTGACATGAACGCAGATAAAGAGAACGAGTTAGGACGCTTGCGACCGAACCACGGATCGAAGAACGAAACGCTGTACGACTGGTAATAGCGTCCGTTGGACTGTGCACTGATGGTAAGTGTCTGACCGTCGCCCTGCGGTATTATACCACGACGCAATGCTTTTTTCTTGAACATATTGCGCATTGAGAAGTTGGTAAACTTCAAAGAGAGCTTACCGATGACACCGGTCTGTCCCCAACCCGCAGAAACCTCTATCTGGTCACTGCTCTTTGTCTGGAGCTTCCAGTTCATGTCTACCGTACCGTTCTCGGGGTTAGGCATTACTCCCGGGTCGATAGCCTCGGGGTCAAAGTGTCCCATGTTGGCAATCTGACGGAAAGAACGCTCAAGGGCATCCATTGAGAAGAGACTGCCGGGCAAGGTATAAAGCTCACGTCGAACAACCTCCTCATATAGACGGTCATTACCGGAAATCCTCACACGGTCTATTGTAGCCTGCACTCCCTCTACCATACGCAGCTCAAGGTCAACAGAGTCGTTTTCTATTCGTGCCTCGGTAGGAAGGACATTAAAGAACACATATCCTTCATTGTAATAAAGTGTCTTTATGGCATCCTCATCATAGAGCAGACGGTCCTCAAGCTCTTTCTGGTTATACACATCACCCGGTTTCAGACGCAAAGCATAATCGAGATAGGCTGTAGAGAACACACTGTTACCCACCCATTTGATGCTGCGGATATGATACTTGTTACCCTCTTCAATTCCAAGATAGATATCTACACTGCTGTCATCGAACATCACGACACTATCCTTGACAATACGCGCATCGCGATAGCCCAACTTGTTGTAACGCTCGATTATTTTTTCCTTGTCTTCGGCATAACGCTCTTCGGTGAATTTCTTTGAGCGGAACAAGGCGTGCCACAAATTGTCAAGACGTGTCTTTTCGCGCGTCTTCTTCATTGCATACCTCACCTTGTTCTCTGGCAAGGCTTCGGTCCCGTCAATATATATACGGTGTACCTTGATTTTGTCCTTCTTGTCAATCTCCACATCCACAATAACGCGGTTGTCGCCTGTTACATCGGGACGCTGCACCACTTTGATCTCGGCATTCTTGTAGCCTTTATCATCGTAGTAGTTCTTTATGATCTTTGTCGCACGGTCAATGATATCCGGAGTAATCTGGTTACCTCTGATTATACCGATTTTAGTCTCAAGGTCTTCTCTGTCACTCTTCTTAACTCCAAGAATATTGAGCTGCGACACACGCGGACGCTGGTTCAGGGCAATACCTATATATATATCTTCACCTTTTATACTATCGGCAGTAATTATAACATCCTCAAAAAGACCATGTTTCCAGAAACGCTTGATAGCATCTGTCACAGCGTCACCGGGGACAGAAATCACATCACCGACAGAGAGGCCCGATATACCTATCACCACTGCCGGCTCGAGATTATCGACACCGGAAAGATTGATTCCGGCAATCCTGTATTTTGGCGGATTATTCGTATAAAGTATTGTCGGTTTTTCTATGGTCTGTTGCGCTGACACCTCTGCCATAAAAAGCCCAAGCATAACCAACAACAATATTCTCAAAGAGTTGAAATATCTCATCTTTATCAGTTTTATCATCTTATTTCGTCATTTGTTACCTGCTCGCCGGTCAAGCCGTATCGACGCTGACGATGCTGATATTCATACACGGCCTTATGCAGCTGCTCATTGTCAAAGTCGGGCCACAGCACATCGGTAAAATAGAGCTCCGAGTAGGCAGCCTGCCACAACAGGAAGTTGCTCAGGCGCACCTCTTTGCCCGTACGTATAAGCAAATCCGGATCAGGCATGAAGTTGGTTGTAAGTTCCTGAGAGATTGCATTCTCATCAATATCCTCAACAGCAATTTCACCGGCCTTTGCCTTACGCGCCAAAGAGCGCACAGCCTCTGTAATCTCCCACTTCGAAGAGTAGCTGAGTGCAAGCACCATTGCCATGCGGTCATTGCCGGCAGTACGTGCTATACAAGCCTGAAGACGCTCACGCACTTTCTCCGGCAACTTGTTTATGTCGCCGATGACGTTGAAGCTGACATTATTCTTTACAAAAATCTCTTCTTCTATCTGCTCGAACAACAACACCATCAAAGCAGCTACCTCGGCTACCGGGCGGTTCCAGTTCTCTGTAGAGAAAGCATACAGGGTTAGGTATTTCACTCCCATATTGACACAGTCTTCTACAATTCTGCGAACTGCAGCTGCACCTGCCTGATGTCCCTCTGTACGTTCTTTACCACGTAATTGTGCCCAGCGGCCATTACCGTCCATAATTATCGCAATGTGTTGCGGAATATTGTTCGGGTCAACTTTCTCAATGTAGTTCATAGTCACTAATTCTAATTATTGCATTTCCTGTATTTAGGAGACAAATCATAAGTTAAAGATATTGACAAGAAAGAATAACTGTCCTTATTCTTCAAGCCACTGCTTTTTATGCCGTACGGGTCGTCCAGCACCGGTGCCGTTTCCTTTGTAACGTCAAGCTTGTCGCTCAATGTAAAGCGGAATGACAATTCACACCCAAGGTTAAGGCGTGGTGCAATCTTATACTTGACCCCCACACCCAACGGGATATTCATGGCAAAGACATTGTCCACCGGTTCAGGTGCGAACGTCAAGCCTGCTCCTGCAAAGATGTAAGGCGCCAGACGGCGTGAACTCTTGTACCCGGAGCCGTCGCCATAGGCGAAGAAGTGACATTCGAACTGTGCGCCCAAATCGTATAATGTACGCGAGAACTCAATGTCGCCTCCGGGAAAACGGTTGTCAAAATCTGCGGTACTGCCCGAGATTCTTGCAACAGCAAGGCTACCCTTTACAGCCAGACGGGGATTAATGTTGTAACGTCCCACAACACCGCCCATCATATTCATATTTTTCATAACCGGGTTATAGTTGGCATCACCGTAGTAACTGCAGCCTCCCAACATAACACCCAATTCATATCGGTATTCGAGGTTATCGGCACGCACACCGCCTACCTTGCACAACAACATTGCGCACACAAGCATAATGCGTATCATTCCCCGACACTTCATATTCATTTTCTCTCAAATCCAAGACGGTTTATTATGCCTTTCCAGACAGCACCGTCGGAACCTGAATTAATTATCCACATAAAGTTGTTCGAATCGACTGTCACTGCAAAAGGAGCATTGCTACCAAAGAGCTCCTTAGGCAGACGCTGATAGAAGCCTGTGGCAGTTTTCCATGCTATGCCATTGTCTTTTGAGATATAAAAAGACTTGAAAGCCTCAACATCAAAACCATCAACCTTTCCGGCACCACCTATTGCATAGAGAAAGCCGTCGTACCTAACAACAGCCAGCCCCTTTAAGGCCGGGCAGGCATATTTATTGTCTTCGTTCTTATAGTTCGTCCACTCGTCCTCTGTCGACAATCTGCTCCAGACTTCCGGTTCACCGCTCTTGTCCTCATTTGCATAACCTACAAGCATATAACGGATTATATTCTTGTTGTGATTCAACGGATATGACGCCAATGAAATGCCATATAGAGGGAAATCTACAGGGAGAGATTCACTAAAAGTGAATTCCGAACCATTTTCACTGAAATAGATTCCCTGTTTACCTGCTATCCACAACTTACCGTCAGCATCAGATGCACCTACAATAGCAGCTGCGCCAGCCCCTGCAGAAGCGAAAGACCATACAATGCCATCTACAGAAGAGTATACATCCCCATCGGCTACAGCATAGAAAATATCACGGAACAGCTGTACCGTACCCAAGTCAGCACCGGCCGGCAAACCCGAAACTGCCGACACGCTCCAATCAGGCTCACTTTCTGCTGCTGTAACGGCAACAACCGGAGCACCATCGGCATCTGTCCCGAAGAGATACATTCTGCCGGCAAGCTCCACTGCACGCACAGGAGAGACGCCTTCAACAGCCTGGTATCTGTTCCACACCATCATTTCCGGTTCAACCTGATGAACATTTACAGAAACGGTATAATCTTTGTAGTACTGCGCATCGGCAGCATACACGCGTAACTTACGTGGTGAAGTGAAATCGATTGAATCGGTTGTGGCCATATACTCGTACGAGTCCAAAGAATCGACATAGATAGAGAGGACCCCATCCACAGAAAATGATGTCACCACCCTTGACACATTCGTAGCATAAGGGAGAGAGTCGTTGTTGTATATCCTACCTGAAACCTGGTCTATTGTAAAGCCGAAGCGTTCCATTGAGACAGTCCTCAAAACCAATGTATCTTCACCAGTTGATGTAAACGAAGGATAAGAAGACCTTATGTTGCCGATGCGGAATGATTTTATCATTGCATAGGGAGACAACTCATACAGTTCTTCTTCGCTGCTTGAACAGGAAACAGCTACAAAAAGAGATGAAAGCAACGCAAAATATATCGCCAATTTCTTTTTCATAAATTCACTTATTACATTCAACCTGCAAAATTAGCAACATTTTTCGGTTTACGAGACATTTCGCGCGTTATTTATAATATTTTAAATATTATCACGGCATTTTTAGGGACAATTTGCACAAAACTATAGATTCTAAAGGGTGGAGTTGCGACTACAATGGAACAGGAAGCCCTATTGCTCGAAATACAGGATTCGGTTGCCTCCGTACGATTCCTCGTTTACAGGAGCTGAAGCAGGGAATGCCGGAGCCTTTACACCCTCACCGACAAAAAGAGCAGGATTAACCTCAACACGCAAAACATCCCACAAACCGGCATCCATAAAAGAGCGCAGAAGCACAGCACCGCCCTCCACAAGCAGACTGCCCAATTTCCTGGAATGCAAGAAATCCAGGATCTGCGGAATGATATCACTTGCGAAATCAAGCTCAATCTGTTCGATATTTTTACCAAACTTGCCGGCAACAGCTTTCTCTGTAAAGACAACTGTGGGGTGCGACCCGTCAAAAAGTTTCAGTGCAACAGGCAATACACCTTTGCGGTCAATGACCATACGCAGCGGAGCACGCCCGGTCCAATGCCTGATATCGAGTGATGGGTCGTCAAGAAGAGCCGTACGGGTACCTACCAGAATAGCATCGTGCATGGAGCGCAACTTATGTACTGCCGCACGCGATACCCCGTTGGAAATACCCAACGCAGGACCGCCACTGCGCAGACGGTCGATAAAGCCATCGACACTCTGGGCCCACTTTAATGTGACGTAAGGACGCCGTTGTCGGTGAAACGTAAAAAAAGCACCATTTAATCGGCGACTTTCGGCCTCAAAGAGGCCCACAAGCACCTCTATCCCGGCCTCACGCATACGGGCTATTCCACCTCCATTGACCTGGGCATTAAGGTCGGTAGTAGCAATGACAACCCTTGCCATACGGCAGGCAATTATGAGATCACAACAAGGAGGAGTCTTTCCATAATGGGAGCATGGTTCAAGGCTCACATATATTGTAGAGCGCTCAAGCAGATGTCTGTCGCACTCCTTGACAGAGTTAACCGCATTGACTTCGGCATGCGGTTCACCTGCACGGACATGATATCCCTCACCTATTATCCTGCTGTCGCATACTATGACCGCCCCTACCATAGGATTAGGCGATGTACTTCCAGCGCCACAGCTTGCAAGTTGCAGGCAACGTTGCATATAGATATAATCACAGGTTGAAAATCCGCTCATTTTATAAATATTTTTTACCTAACAAAATCCAAATATGGCATAAAGAGAAAGCTAATATACAAAAAAGAACATGTATGACAAAACAGAAACTCAACGTAGACGCCTTTTTAAAGTAAGCAACACAATCTCGCTTGGTACACAGAAACGCACATTCTTGCGCGACGTACCTACTCCATTTGTTGTAATGACAGTTGTACCCGCCGTAGTGACATTGCGCCCTCGCAAAAAGCGGGTGCCATACATGGAGTTTGTCACGGGTGTACAGATACCGAAAAGACTCACTTGGCCACCGTGCGTGTGACCGGAAAGTACGACATCGGCCTTGACCATGGATCGTTCGGCATAATCGGGAGTATGGGCAATCAGGAGGACAAATCCCTTATCATTAAGGGCTTCGACTTTTTGCAGCATGGCAGAATCACAAAAGAAACTGTCACGTATTCCGGCTACATACAGGCGTTCTTCTGGAGTTCCCAAAGTTGCAATGCTATCTGCCAACAGTACAACGCCATGTTCAGCCATCGCCTGCGCTATCTGCAGTCCGTTCCGTCTCTCATGGTTGCCAAGCACTGCATACGTTCCACAGCGTGGCTCAATGGCAGACAATGCTGAGAAAAGCGCCTCAATTGAGTCGTTGTCCGTGACATAGTCACCGCCTAACAGAAGCAGGTCAGGACGCTTGTTCCCGAGGAAGGAAACAAGCCGCTTCAGCCTTTTTGCAGTAAAAAGGCTGGGATAATGTATATCGGACACAAAAGCCACCCTGTAGCCATCAAGGCCGGCCGGAAGCCTGTCGCTCTCGATGCAGTACTCCTTTATACGACCCACTCCTTTTGACGAGAACGTTGCACAAGATGAAATCAGCAGCATTGCTGCTGCCAATAACACTATGGATAATGACCTTGAAGTCCTGCGTTCCATTATTTGTCAATCCTTCTCGATAAGCACCGTCGCATATGCAGTAATACCCTCTTTACGTCCCTCAAAGCCAAGCTTTTCCGTTGTTGTAGCCTTGATGGAGAGACAACCGGGGTCAATACCCAACACCGCTGCCATGGTCTCCTTCATCTCCGGAATATGCGGATTCAGTTTAGGAGCCTGGGCGGCAACTGTAGAGTCGATATTACCGATTCTGTAACCTTTTTCTTTCAGCAGCTCTCCTGTACGGCGCAACAGAATCTTGCTGTCGATATTCAGGAACTCATCCGAAGTGTCGGGAAACTGGAAACCGATGTCGCGCAGATCGGCAGCACCGAGCAGGGCATCACAGATTGCGTGTATCAGTACGTCTGCATCGGAATGTCCTGCAAGACCAAATTCATAAGGTATCTTCACACCACCGATCCAGAGATCACGGTTCTCGACAAAACGGTGCACATCAATTCCAAATCCTACTCTTATCATAGCTATATAAAAATTAACGTCCGAAAAGGCTGTTCAGACCATCCAGGTCAAACGACAATGAAAAACGCAATGTCTGGTCAAGCGGGTTACTCTGCGCTGTAGAAACGAGATAAGCTGCATCGAGCGAGAAGACATTCATTCGGAAGCCGGCACCGACTGTGAAATATTTACGGTTACCCTTATATTCGTTCTCATAATGGTAACCACCACGCACCGAGAACTGCTGGTTGTAGCAATATTCTACACCAATACCACCGTAAATCTCCTTGAGTTCCTCACTGAAACCGCCGGGAGCATCACTGAACGACTTGAAGATTCCTGAAATGGGAGATATATCATTATACCCCGTACTCTCAAGCCATGTCTGATACTCCGAGAAGTACGAGTTATCACCTTCCTCATAGCCGTTTTCCTCAAGGAACTGACTGTAGGTGGGGCGCGTAGGCACCAACAGTTTGTTCAGGTCGGCACTGAACGAGATTGTATTGTACTCGTCGATAGGAATGAGCAGAGAGGCTCCTAAACGCAGGTTAGTGGGAATGAATTCATTCGTGGCACCATCATCGTATGATATCTTTGTACCGATGTTGGAGACGTTGAGACCGAGACCCAACATGCACTCGCGGTTGCCAAGAATCACATAGTTATTGTAGTACATCGCAATATCAGCCGCAAAAGCACTACCCGGAGACATATCCTCGGCATAGTTATACTGCAAATCGCTGTGTATGTAACGCAAGGCAACAGCTGCCGAGAAGGTTTCGGACAACATACGTGAATACGCAACGTCCAGTGCCATCTCGTACGGCTTGATGGTCATCTCGTTCTCCACGAACACCTCACCCAACGAGAAATATGTGAGCGAAGCACTCACTGCCGAATAGTCACCTATGCGGTAGAAACCGGCAAGATTAATGAGGTCTATATCACTTACCAACTGGCGCAACCAGGGAGTGTAAGACATCGAAACACCCGCTCTTGCGATATTAAAAGGATACTTTGCCGGATTCCAATACTGCGAATTCACATCAGGCTCAGTCGCCACACCCACGTCACCTAAGGCACCGGCGCGTGCATCAGGAGCAATGGACAATGAGGTGACGCCTGTATATACCGGATTGAACTGTTCTTTCTGTGCAAGCACGGTAAGCGTTGTCAGCGTCATCAACAGGATTGCAAGGATTCTCTTTCTTATCATCATTCTTATTCTTTTGCGTTATTTGTGTATGCTCTAATATAAACTATCAAATAGGCTATTTATTGTTTATCACCACTATTTTAATTGCACGTGTCACGGATTCCACACCATCAGCAACAATATATGCACGTGCAAGATATACACCTGTAGGCAAAGGCTGACCGCCCTGCGCTGTACCATCCCAGGCAAAAGTACTTACAAAGCCATCGCACAGACCTGCAATCGTCTTGCTCCACAATATCTGCCCCTGGAAGTTGAAAATATCTATTGTCACCTCAAGCTCGCTTCCCGGACGGTCATGGGTGAGCTCGAATGTCGCCCCATTGCCATACACCACAGGAGAAGGATTCACCTTTAGCTGCACGAACTCGGGTGCGAGATCCGGGTTGACCACAAATGTCACCTTTGCCACCGAAGAGTTGTTGTAGAGATCCCAGGCACGTAAAAGAAGTGAATGTTCGCCAGGAGCAAGGTCATCAAGCGGCAACATTATAGTTCCACGACGGTAGTCACCCACTTCCGGAACGAAAAGACTGTTGAGATTATAAGTATAATTAGGGCTGTTATCGACAATTGCAACAATATCGTGCCCCACACCGCTACCCACGGTGTTTATACCATTCTCATCATACAATTCCGCCCACAGGCAAGGTGTGGAGTCAACCTCGTCTCCCTCGACAAACGACGGTGTATTCAAATATAGTTTTATTTCGGGGCCCTTGCCGTCATTCACGACATCCTGTTCTGTGCCGCCCACAGTAAAATCATCGTAACGTCCCTGAGCTGAGCCTGTATGTGCGCTGTCGACAGCAAAAAAGCTGAACAGGCCCTTCTCGTTGCTGTAGCTTATATCCATTGGCACAGGAGCTGTGAACGAGAACCGTCCGTTCACCACTGAATCACTGCCAGAGAATAGCACTTTGTTGTGAGCTGTATACCTGTAACTGCCCAGCCCCGTGTTGTCACGTGTAAGGACATCCTCGGCACTGTCATAGAGGGTAGAATAGAGTATACCCGTGAAATCCTCGGCTACACTGCCATCGCGCCTTACAATATGTCCTTCTACCGCAATTTGTCCTCCGGCAGATACCTGAACGTCCTCATATGCAGACTTGCCATTGAGGCTGTCAAGCTCCACACGGTATCCCGGTGTCTTTAGTCTGAGGGCAGGGTCTCCCAAAAGTACATATTGTAACTTATTGACGCTCAAATCACTGCCTGCAGAGATTACTTTACATTTTGCTCGCCGCATAGCATCGCCCACTGCATCGGGCCTATCACTGTCTACAGACACCAGCAGTTCACGCATGAAAGCCTTGTTTATTACAGCATTGTAGCTTTGCAGGACCGTACGTGTTGTTGCGAGAAAACCAACAGCAGCACCGTTCGGATTCAGCATTGCAGCCTCTGCTACAGAATTGTCGCCCATATCAAATGGGCCGATGTCACACGAAGCTGTAACCCAGAAAGGCAGACGTGGAGAATTGAGGGCCGACATATCAGAAGCTTTCCATACTAACTCGTGCGACAACAGGTTGGCACTTCCGTGCCCCGAGTAGTTAACGACAAGAGCGCCCTTATCAAGACGGTCATATATCGCCTTGGTGACAGCCGGATAACGGAGGCCCGTTGAAGAAGCCTCTGCCGGGAAATCATCCCAATAGATTCTGTCAACCACAAACGATGGGTAATACCTTTCCATAACCGCTGCAATACTGTCAGCATCCTTCATGTGCTGGTTAGGCATTATCTTGTCACCGTCGTCAGCAAGCAAAGCAACGACGTTCTGCCACGCTCCTGCATGCTTGTTTTCCATATACGAAATTGTCTTGTCCACAACGGCGTTTGCCTCTACCGTATTCTGTACAGGAAAACGCCCGACAGCAATATCCACTTTGTCACGCAAATGACTAGAGCCCTCATTGTCATCGAGGAAACCCATATAATCCTCAAGCACGTATGAATCGATTGCATCCACTGAGTTCTTAGACTCATAACAGAGAAGATAATTACTCTGCTTGCGCCCGGAAAGAGTTATAAGACGGTTGTCGTACCATGCATCACCGAAAAGGAGGAGATACTTCGGAGCCTCGGCCGCAGTCGAGGCGCGGTCGTACAGCATCTTCATCAAACGGCGGTAAGCTGTCACATCAGGAGTTCCCGATGAGAACTCGTTATACACCTGTTGCGCCGTTACAATCTCCACAGTGATTCCATCAATAGAGCGATGTGCTTCGGCGAGACGTTCGGCCGCTGCAAGGAAATCACCGTTAGAAGGTACTATAATCACCATGTCAGTCTGTCCCATCGCGTGCAGGTTCTGATTGGGGACATCGCCTACGACCTCGACAGACGGGAATGAAGCTTTTGCATTGAAAACCACGAGATTGTTATCGGCTGCCGCCGGTGCCACTACACTATATACACTACCGTCAAGTTCGCCGTTGAGAAGGGCAATGCCATTTGCAGTAGAGACATTCCACACCTTTGTATCAGCACTACAGCCCTCTATTCTGAAAAGGGCATTACCGGATCCCGAACCACGGAAAAGTGTCTGTGAGCCATAAAGAGCGAGTTTGCGTGTAAAATTAAGGCTTATATAATCAAGGAAGCCATTGACACCGTTATTGGAGAGTGCCTGCGAGAGTTTTACAGTAAAGTTATCGGCAAGCCCTTCACTTATATTGTATTTTCCCGAAACGATTTTTCCGACCTCACCTCCCGAGCAACGTCCAACAGAGAGCGAACCTACCTTGCTGCCACCCACACTTATATCCACACGGGAAACGTCGGCACCGTTTGTGGCAAAAGAGAGGTCAAGCTTGCCTGAACCATCCGCAATGCCCTCTATCGGGAACTTATAGCTCACTGTTCGGCCTTGGGAGTAGTCGTAGTCATCGACCAGCACCCTACCGTATGAACAAAGACTTTTCAGTTCCTTTTCGTAAAGTGCATAATCTGTAAAAGTTGTATACTCCTTGTCGCTATCAGCCTGCAACGTCTGTGTCGGGAATTCCATTGGAACCTCATCACCTTCGGTGAGGAAATAACAGCCGTACTCGGAATAGACATTGCGCGTATGGGTATAACGTGACTGCGCATAACTCCAGCTCACGACACCGTTGGCATAAAAAAGGAGATAATTGCTCTCACGCCAGAGAGGTACCTCGCAGAGGTCATCGACAAGATCGGGAAGACCTGCCTCGGGCAATGAATGCCCTCCGTAACCGTAAAGGCGCACTTTAGCAGGATCCTTGAAACCCATTCTCTTCAGCTCATTGTGTGTTATCTTATGTATTCCATTCTCCTTGACAGATACCATCACCCATTTTCCCGAGGCAAGCACCGAATTGGCCGCATAGCGTTCCGATGACGCATGCCCAGCAACAGCACTCACCTGCGGACGCGGAATCCTATCCACAACAAGCTTATACGAGTTTATACGGTAATAGTCCCCGTCACGCAACACCACAGGCAAAAAGACGATATCAAGCTGAGGTTGTTTTGCCTGCACACCTACGAAGCACTCCACCAAAGGTTGTGCACAGAGTTCAGTATACTTTTCGGCAAGCGAGAAACGTGCTACCTCCTCGTCTGTCATACGTTGGTATTCGGGATATTCGATATGCGCAGAATAGCTGTACATGGCATAGTCATCCGGTAGGTCAACGACCTGCGTGCAGACAGGAAGTATCGAGTCGCCACGACCCACAGGCCAACTGACATCCGAAAACTGTGCACGGACTGCCGACGTGCATGACAAGCACAGAAGAATCAACAGATATTTTATTCTCATACACTATCTCACATGAAAGTCAAGAACCTTATCTTCGCCTATAAAACCTTTAAGGTGCGTTCCAATCTCTACAGGGGCACTGCCTGCCGGAGTACCAGTAAAGATTAGATCGCCGGTCTTTAGAGTGCAGAAGCGGCTGATATATGCAATTATCTCATCCACCTTGAAAAGCATCTGCGCTGTACTCGCACTCTGTACCACCTTGTCGTCGATGGTAAGCGAAAACGGCACATCGTTTATGTCATACTGCTCCACCGGACGGAACTCACCCAGCACCGCCGAACCGTCAAAGCCCTTGCTCAGTTCCCACGGCGCACCTGCCTCAATGAATGCGCGCTGCATATCGCGTGCAGTGAAATCGATACCTACTGTTATCGCATCGTAATAGCGGTAGGCAAAGCGGGCGGGAATACTTTTTCCTAACTTGTTGATGCGCACCACTATCTCGGCCTCATAGTCGACGCGCCCCAAGAAATCGGGCACATAGAAATGCTTGCCGTTCTTTATGATTGCCGAGTCTGGCTTCATGAATATCATGGGGACAGCAGGCTTCTCAACCGTACCGTCAAACTCCAATGCGTGTTCTGCATAGTTCTTTCCAACCGCAATAATCTTCATCAGTCTTTATCATTTTCGCCGGGGAGTCCCTCAAGGCGGTTAAACATCAGTGAAAGGTGTGCATAGAGCGATGTGTTCTGCACAACGATATCTTCGGGGACGCGTATGCGCAAGGGTGTAAAATTCCAGATAGCCTTGATACCCCACACCACCATCTTGTCGGCCACCTCCTGCGCACGGTCGATGGGCACAGTAAGAATGCCTATTCTCACGTTATATCGTTTTATCTTTGTCTCAAGTTCATTGATGTGGAATACAGGGATACCGGCTATACTATGTCCTACCACACGGGGATTTGTATCAAAAGCCGCAACAATCTCAAGGCCGAACTGTTTCAGACCTGTGTCGTTCATCAACGCACTGCCCAGACGTCCGGCACCGAAGATAAAGGCCTTGTGTATGCGTGTGAAGCCCAAGAAATCCTCAAGGACCGACAGCAGGTTGTCGATATCATAGCCCACACGCGTGCGGCCGACGATATTCACACAGGAGAGGTCCTTTGCTATCTGTGACGCCACAATGTTGGTCTCTTTCGAGAGACGGGTTGACGACACATACTGCTCGCCGCGCTGCTTCAGCAGACGGCACACCGACAGATACCACGGCAGGCGGCGCAATGTGGGTTCCGGAACTTTCTCTATTTTTGTAGCTGTTGTCATCTGTGATACTTTGGTTTATGCGCATAATATCGCGCGTGCTATTATATAACGTAACAAAAATAAGGTTATTTTACGAAGCAATGAAATTTGTCACAAAAATATTGTAACTTAGTAGCCGACATAAACCAACACAACAGAAATGGCAGCAAAGAAAAACGACTGGAAAGAGAGGTTGAACATTGTATACTCGACCAACCCCAATTTCGAATATTCCACCGATGAAAAGGAGGAAAATGAGACCTTGCCCAAGCAACAGCAGAAGCTCAGGGTGAACATAGAGAAGAACCACCGCGGAGGCAAGACCGTGACACTGATAAAGAACTTCATCGGCACCGACGAGGACATAAAAGAGCTGGGCAAACTGCTCAAGACAAAATGCGGTGTAGGCGGCAGCGTCAAGGACGGAGAGATACTCATACAGGGCGAGTTCAAGGAGAAGATTATCGAGCTTTTGAAAAAAGAGGGGTACACCCAGACAAGATAACCACTTATTTTATTATCTTCGCGTTCAGAAATTCTCAATTAAATATCAAATATTATGGCAAACAAATCAGAATTGCTGCTTGCAGCAGAATTACTCAAGATCAAGGCTGTAAAGTTGCAGCCCGAGCAGCCCTTCACATGGGCATCAGGTTGGAAGTCACCTTTCTACTGTGACAACCGCAAGACTCTGTCATTCCCTGCACTGCGCACACGCGTAAAGTTGGGCCTTGCAAACCTCATTCTTGAGGAGTTCCCCGAGGCTGACACAGTTGCAGGTGTTGCTACAGGCGCCATTGCACAGGGTGCGCTCGTTGCAGAGGAACTGGGCAAGCCTTTCGTCTATGTACGTCCAAAGGCTAAGGACCACGGTCTTGGCAACCAGATTGAGGGCGACATCCAGCCAGGTGCAAAGGTTGTTGTCATCGAGGACCTTGTATCTACAGGCTTGAGCAGCCTCAAGGCTGTTGACGCATTGCGTGCTGCAGGCGTTGAGGTTGTAGGCATGGTTGCATCATTCACATACGGTTTCAATGTGGCTACCGAGGCTTTTGCTAATGCCGGTGTAAAGCTTATCACCCTCACCAACTACGAGGCTGTGCTTGAGGCTGCAAAGGAGACTGGTTACATCACCGAGGAGGTTATGCCGACACTCCAGGAGTGGCGTGCGAACCCATCAGAGTGGAGAAACGACCTCAAGTAATAAAACAGATTAAGAGGATAGTCCAATTTCATCCTCATTCAATTTGTGGATGAATAAGAAGATGGAATTTCAGGCTTGCGAAGCATCAAGAACCGCAGTTTACTGATTGTAAATGAGGATTTTTGATGCTTCGTAAAACAAGGAACTTCAACTTCAGTCATTCACCTTAAAATTCAATATGGAATTATGAGTCAATACGAAAGTAGTGTCAAGAACATCCCTTTCCCACAGGAAAGAGTATATGCCAAGCTCGAGGACCTCAACAACCTCGAAGCCTTGAAAGACAAACTCCCCGAGGACAAAGTGAAAGAGCTTACATTCAGCCGCGACGAGGCAACAGTGAACGTGCCGCCAATCGGCAACGTAACAATCAGGGTAGTAGAACGCGAGGAGCCCAAATGCATAAAGTTCGAGGGTGTAGGTTCTCCGCTGCCGGTGAATCTGTGGATACAGATTATCCCCGATGGCCCCAAGGCATCAAAGATGCGCGTGGTTGCAAAGGCAGAGATCAACTTCATGCTCCGCTCAATGATTGAGAAACCGTTGAAGGACGGCCTTGAGAAGATTGCAGAGGTACTCTCCCTGATACAATATTGACACGATGGCAAAGAAACTTTGGGAGAAAGATACCACCGTCAACCCCGAGATCGAGCGCTTCACTGTGGGACGCGACAGGGAACTCGACCTGTTGCTCGCACGATACGACGTGCTGGGCTCAATAGCCCACAGCACTATGCTCCAGAGCATCGGGATGCTCACCAGTGAGGAGATGACAAGCCTGCATAGCGAGCTGCGCAATATCTACGGCACCATTGAAGCCGGAGAGTTCACTATCGAGGAGGGCGTCGAGGATGTCCACTCACAGGTTGAGCTCATGCTCACCCGCAAATTAGGCGACACAGGCAAGAAGATACACAGCGGACGTTCGCGCAACGACCAGGTGCTTGTAGACCTGAAACTCTTCACCCGCAACGAGCTGAAAGGCGTGTGCCGGAGAGTGAAAGAGCTCTTCGACGCGCTCATTGAGCAGAGCGAGAGGCACAAGGAGGTGCTGATGCCCGGCTACACACATCTGCAGGTAGCGATGCCCTCATCTTTCGGCCTGTGGTTCGGCGCATATGCCGAGAGCCTCGCCGATGACATGCTCTTTCTGCAGGCAGCCTACAGGATGTCCAACCGCAACCCGTTGGGCTCAGCCGCAGGCTACGGTTCATCGTTCCCGCTCAACCGCACAATGACAACCGATCTGCTGGGCTTCGAGAGCATGAACTACAATGTGGTATATGCACAGATGGGCCGCGGTAAGTGCGAGAGAAACGTTGCATACGCCCTTGCAAGCGTTGCCGGCACACTGGCCAAGCTCGCCTTTGACGCCTGCATGTTCAACTCCCAGAATTTCGGTTTCGTGCAGCTGCCCGCCGAGTGCACCACAGGCAGCAGCATCATGCCGCACAAGAAGAACCCCGATGTCTTTGAACTGCTCCGCGCAAAGTGCAACCGTCTGCAAGCCCTGCCCAACGACATACTGCTTATAATGAACAACCTGCCGGTGGGCTACTTCCGCGACCTTCAGATAATAAAGGAGCTGTTCCTGCCGGCATTCGAGAGCCTCAACGACTGCCTGCAGATGGCGACATACATCATAAGGCGCATAGAGGTGAACCGCAACATACTCGACGACAGCCGCTACGACGCCATGTTCAGCGTAGAGGAGGTCAACCGCCTTGCCGCAGAGGGAATGCCGTTCCGCGATGCCTACAAGAAGGTGGGGCTCGACATTGAAGCCGGTGCCTTCACCCCCGACAAGGAGATAAGACACACCCATGAGGGCAGCATAGGCAACCTCTGTAACAAAGAGATTACAGCCCTGATGGAAAGAATCTACTCAAGCATCGACTTTGAGAAAGCCGAAAACGCAGAGCGAGCACTTCTCAAGCGCTAAAAAACCATAAACGCAACAGCCACAGGCAATAAAGCCACAGCCGTCGCGTTTTTCAATAAAAACAGCGATGAAAAGAGCATTTTTTATATTTGCTGCACTACTGTTCACACTGACAGCCTGCGAGGTCGAGAGCCCCTACTCCGGCTTCAGGGCACACTTTGTCTTTGACGCCACCATACACCCCTATAACCAGGCCAAGAGCCCTGGACAGTTCATCTGTGTGCGCAAAGGCGCCAACATCGGACAGTACAGACTCTTTGACGCCTTAGGCAACGAGACAAAGGTGAACATTCCGCAGATACAGCTGCAGCAGAGCCCGTTCCATTATGGCTTGGGCGGCCTCATCATAGGCACCCCTATGGCAATGGACGGCAATATGTGGGCATTCGACTGGGCCTGTCCCAACTGCGAAAAAGCTAGCAACCGCCTCAAAATCGACCGCAATTTAGGCCACGGCATCTGCCCCGATTGCGGAGTGAAATTCGACCTCAACAGCGGAGGCATCGCAATAGAAGGGAAGTCACGCCCCATGTGGCAATACCGCATTTTCGGGCCCGACAACAGCCTGGTAATCCAAAATTAAGACGCAAGCCCTTGCTAATTAATCAAAATGTACTATCTTTGCGCTCGCTATCGCGTTGAAACAGCAACCGATGTATCGGCGCAAGCAAAAATAAGGTCGCTCGAATGGTGGAATCGGTAGACACGAAGGACTTAAAATCCTTTGGCATTTAAACGCCGTGCGGGTTCAAGTCCCGCTTCGAGTACTGGATTAATCTCTTGTGAATCTTTGATTTATAAGAGATTTTTCTTTTATAGAAACTCTGTTTTATCAATCTTGGAATACTTTGTTTTAGTGGGTTTTCGGCAAGGTGGACATTTTGGGTGATAAAACCGTTGCAATAAATTGATTTTCATATCTTTGTGAAAAAGGCTTATCTATTGCTTTAAAACAAGAAGTTCAAGCAATGATGCAGGTTGCCTCAAAATTAACGAATGAATCTATCAACTGCCTTGACGTGAATGTAAATGGGCGCAAAATCCCATTCCCACAATTTTTATATGAACTCACACAGAAATCTACTGAGATAGTTAATAAAGGTGGATTTAACATTATATGATTAACCATTATTTTCTTGAACAAAAGCCAGCCTATCCATAAACGGACAAGTTGGCTTTTATAAAATAGTTTGCTATCTTTACAAAAGGTAAAAGATATAAAAAGGGTGACCAAGACAGATTTGTAGTTTTAGACCTAAATAATTGATATGTTATGTTGAAAAAAATACTGATAATAATTGCAATTATCATACCGCTGTTTGCTTTGCCATTCTGCTCAATGGTTGCAGAAACATTTACGGCACAGACCGTCCCTGCAAAGAATGTGCGAGAGGGTGATGTAATATTCCAAACATCATTATCACAACAATCGCCATTGATACAGATTGGTACACGCTCAATGATTACACACTGTGGGATAGTTGTAATGAAAAATGGCAAGCCTTATGTGCTTGAGACCCAGCGAACAATTGTGCTCACTCCATTAGACAAGTTCATCACTCGTGGCAAGGATGGCAGATATTGGTTGAAACGCTCTAAGAAAGATAATATAAAAATCAAATACAATAGTTATTTGGGGAAGCCCTACGATTTGGCATTTAAGTTTGATAACGGGAAGTTCTATTGTTCGGAACTCATATACGATATTTATATCAAGCAGTTGGGAATAGAACTATGTAAGCCAAAGAAAGTTGGTGATTACCTTATTCTTGGTACCGACAAACTGCCAAAAATAGAAAAGGCGATGAAGAAGCGGGGAATCACAAAAGAACAATATGCCGTAGCACCTGTGGATATATTTAATTCTGAATATCTAAATAGCGTAGATGAATGAAAAAGTTTTTTAAGGGAATCGGAATATTCTTTGCCATACTGATAATAGTAGCACTGTCTGTAATGCTCTATGCTAACTACAGCAACTACACCTATGACAAGGATAAGAGTGTGGAATACCTCACTGAAAACGCAGAAACAAAGTCTAAGACTTGGTGTGCATGGTACGTGATGCGTGCCTTGAATGCAGGTGGCTGCCCTGCATACCTGTTGCCAGCATACGGATATTCGTGGCTTCTTCCGCAAATGGATTTTGTAGAAGTGAGCAAGAAGAATTATACTCCACTAAAGGGTGACATAATCGTTTTCCCTGCTGTGGGAAAGCACATTTGGGGACATATCCAAATGTGGAACGGCAAACAATGGGTGTCTGATTTTAAGCAGAAAAATATGATTCCTGCCAAAGCATACCATAAGACTGATTGGAAGATTTACAGACACAAGAACGATTTTAAATGATTTGCAAAAGCACAAATGATGGAATGGCTGTTTGATACATGTTGCAGAAAAATCTCCTCGTTAGGAGGCCTTTTATGGTTGCATTCACAATACATATATGAAGCATAAAAAGAAAGCAATTTTTATAGCGATGGCGTTATTGATACTATTGATGCTATTGTTTCCCGTGAACCGTGAATTTCATATATTGAGAGAAAGACAAGGTAGAGTTGTCGTGCCAGATTCTATCAAAGGACTAATAATAAAGAATACTCATTCGCAGGATATTTATAAGACTGCGCTTTATTGTTCAAAGGTTACTTGCGATTTGTTGAGGTTCTCATTCAAACAAGATGTTCTGTTTAAGAATAAAGTTTCAAAGGCCCATTGTGTTACATATGCAAGGCTACACGCAACACTTTGCAATATTGCGTACAATGCACATGATATGGATGCAATAGCAATACCTGTCGTTGGATACGCTGTACTGAACTTTGTAAATATTAATAAGCTGTGCACAGCACTTGTACCAAAAGAATATGAGCGTTATTTTATAGACCATGATGCAGTAGAGATAAGGTACAAAAGCAGTGGCGAGACATTATGGATAATTGACCCCACGGAGCGTGATTATATGATTTGGGGAGGAATCTATAAGAAAGAGCAGATAAAAATCGAAACTTTGCAATAATCAGAATCTATCTGCAAAGCAGATATAACAAACAAAAGCCAACCTACCTAATAAAGCAAGTTGGCTTTCTTAATTAAAAGTTACCCATTATCTAAGATTTAGCGAGCCGTAAAATACCACGATATACAGTAAGTTGAAACGTTTTAAAAAGAATAATGAACAACTTAAACTTTGCCTAAAAAGAAAGGGTAAAGTGCGGGATAACGTGCGGAATGTGCCAAAATAATTGAGATTCCGCTTGCTATCTTGACGTTTTTGTCTATTTCTGCATCAACCAAAAGTAATAAGCATGTTGATAGGACGAGAAAACGAGAAGAAAGAACTGTTGAGTGTGATGAATAGCGACAGCTCAGAATTTGTTGCAGTTGACGGCTGTTTTTATCAGATTTCAAGTAATCTCCGGCAATGTTCCAGAGCTGCCGGCTCTAGGTTACGGTCTTATCGCTCGCGCATATAACACACATTGTCATCAAAATCAAATAGTGCAATAACCCTCCGGAAGTATTTTATTCCCAAGCACCCTTCTGTCGTGAATTTGGGAAGTGCGCCTGTTATAGCAATTGTCGGGGAGCCGAACTTCATCCCTCCCACCGAGAACACATCGGGAACAAAAGCCTCGGCAACGACATTTCCATTTCTGTCGTACCCCTTTTGCAACTCTATTTTTGGATTATCGTCAAAGAAATCCTGCACTCTCTTTCTATGCTTGAACAGGAACAGCATCGATGCATTGCCTAAGTCGATATTGAAATTCCCTTTCAATGAGGCAACATAATCCTCACCTCTGAATATCATCTCACTTTCGACGGCAGGCAAATTCATATATGTTTCTCTGTTCATTTTCAACGCGCTCCACTCTTTTCCGGGAGCGTTATACTCACAAATCAGTTGCAGAGATTCGCCCTCAAGGTCCAGTTTGATGATGCGACGCCCATTGGCATTATACAGGTTCTGTATCGGCAAAGCAGCTTCGTACTGACCGGCAAAGCCTGAAAGCAGAAACACCTCTCCTTTGTAACACACTCCGTCACACAGTTGCAATGTGGCATTAGCCTTGTGGGAGATTCTATATTTTCTCCCGCCGAGGTTCATCTTTTCATCACAAGGAAGAAACTCTACCCCTAATTTTTCATGATTCTCAAAAGCAAAAGCGGAATCTAACAGCATTGCGTGTATACCAGACTCCAACAGCGCGGAGGCCTTTACCTCACCGTTCAGCACTACGGGGAACATATAATGCCCGCTGTCGGCCCTTGACAGTTTGAATGTCACATCCTTTTGGGCAAAGCAACATAGATTGCCAAAAAGAATGAACAGCACAGATATAATAAGCGAAATATTACGGTTGTTTCTCATAATCAGATAAACATTAGAATATATTTATTTAACTTGAGTTCGATATAAGAATTTATACTAAAATTTAGCGTATTTTGTCATTCCGAACCTTGTGTGAGGAATCTCATTATTCGCGGATTCAGAGATCCCTCGTCGCTACGCTCTGTCGGGATGACAGGTTCGCGATTTGATTTTGCTTATATCGAACTCACGTTATTTAACAGCCAACGCTCCGCGTCTACCTCTTCTTTTTGGGAGTATAATTGAAGTTATATTGCAGATGCAGCATCACGTATGAGGGGAGCACATTCTCGAATGTCTCGGTACGTCCCTGGCCGTTAATGACGACATTCTTTCCCGAGAGGTTATGCAGGATGTCGAACGCCTGCAGGCGCATCGAGCAACGCTTGCCCAGAGGCCTCGACAGGGAGGCGTTCCACACAAGGTCGGCCTTGTCCATACTTTCCGTTGCACTTCCATTGCGGGCATAGAGATTGAGGTCGGTTGCAAGAGTAAACTTGTAGGGCAGAGGGTAGACAAGCGTCGCAGCGTATCTGTGGTCAAAGATGTTGATTGTCTCGAAGCCGCTGCGACGGCTATGGGCGCTGCGCCAGATAACCTTTGCGCCCAAGCTTGCAGTGATGCCGTCGGCACTATACTCAAACTTCACCTCCTCTGTGGCCTGATAGTTCCTGACAATGCTACGCGCACTCTCATTGCTTCCTTCAAGCAGCGCGAGGTCCACATTGTGGTCGTAGTCGAACGACGCCTCGGTAAACAACGAGAAACGTTCCTTTTTGTCAATGGTTGTATAAAGGTTATAACCTATGTCGCAGTGCCAGTTGCCGTTGACATCTGTCGGGCGGTAGGTATATCTTCCGCTCTCGGGGTCGTAAGAGGTGTGACGGGCCTTCATATTCCTGTGTATGTTGATTGTTGACCAGATGTTGAAGCGTGCCTGCCGCTTGTCGTAACGCCTGTTATACTGCAACACAAGCTTGTGCAGTGTGGAGACACCTAAATTGGGGTTACCCCTGTTCACATACAACGGATTGTTGTTTGTGGTGTAATCTACCATCTGCAGGAGCGTCGGCATTGTCTGTTTCATGTCATAGTTCAGGCGGTAGAGTTTTTTGCTGTTGTCCACTCCATAAGAGAGAGAGACAGAGGGGTTGAAGAGGAACTTGCGCAACGTAAAACCGGCAGCAGTGCCTGCTCCCGCGAAATCGATACGTTCTTCGCGCAATGACAATGGCAAGCCCAGATAGAATGTCAGCCTGTTCTTTCCCCACGACCTTGAGTACCACGGGTTGATTCCTGCACGGTGAAGGTAAGCGGTGGTGCTGTATGCATAGCTGTTTGCCTCGTCAAGAGTGGTCGGTATTGACGACAATGCCGACGATGTCATCGCAGAGAGAGCCTCGTCCTCCAGTACCGAGTGGTAGAAGCGGGTATCCACATCGCGCCTTTCGGCATCGAGGTTGTAATATATCGCGACATTCCAGCTGTTGAGCCAATGGATATTGTAGTCGAACTTGAAATACCCTTTCTGCTGTTTGTCCTCCTCCACAGTACGCTCATTGCGGTTCTCGCTGCGCGCGTCGGAATAATAGTACAACTCTCGGGTATTGAGCGCATCACCGTCGGCTTTCACATAATGGCCATCGAAAGAGAGAATAATGTCATCACCGTTCGCCAGTTTATGCGTTGCCTTTAGGTAATAATTGCCATAGAAATGACCGTTGCCGTTTGTTCCCGTCGTGCGGTTGCGGTTGATTGCGATGCGCTGCAGGCCGATGTCGGACGTCTGCATGAAGAGAGTATCGAGCACAGCCTGCACACTGCCGTAGCTGTTGGGCGAACTGCTGAAAGTGGCACCGGCATTCATTATATCATAATCCGATGAAATGTATTGCAGACTAAGGCTGTTCTTGAGCAGGAAGGGTTTCTTAAGAGTAAAGTCGTTGTTGGCGAAGATGTAGAGCCCTTTGGTCATGCTGTTTCTGTTGAAACCGAGCGAATGTATACTGCCTAAAGGCATAAAACGCTCACCGGCTGTGGCTCTCTCTGTCTCCGACTCATTGAACTGCACGGTAACGTAGGCACTCTCACTCCAGCGCTTGTCCTTGTCATCTATCAACAGGTCGAAGCCCGCTTTTCTGGTGGTTGTCTCACGCTCGGGCATATTGTCAGACGTCCAGCTTCCATTCTGGGCAGGGCGGCGCGTCTCATTTATATTGTTGAAGTTACCCCACAATGCCATACGCGAATTATCGGTATACCGCAACCCGAACAGTCGCGCAAGGTAACGCTCCTCGGTACCGCCGGCAAGCTCCGCATTGGCTATTATGCCTTTGAGATACTCCTTCTTGAGGAGCACATCCATGGTATAGACCTTCTCCTCAACCTCACGGCCCAGAAACTCGCTCGTCTCGGTGGATTTCTCGTAGACCTTTACATTCTTTACAGCGTATGTCGGCAGATTGTCAAGCATCACACGGTTCTGCCCCTTGAAGAAATCCTTTCCATTGAGTGTGAGATTCTCTATCTTGCGTCCGTCGACAGTTATTTCACCGGCAGCATTGATCTTGGCGCCGGGCAGCTGCGCAATAAGCGCATCGAGCATGGAGCCCTGCGGCAGATTGAACGCGTCGGCATTGTAGACAAGAGTGTCGCCGTCGTTGTAGAAACGAATCTTTGTGGCAGTGGTCACAAACTCGTCAAGGTCACCGCTCATGCGCTTAAGCATATAATGCCAGGGGGCATCGAAATATGTGTTGCGCGCAATGTGTTTTATCTCATAATCCACATAAGAGTCCTCGTAGCCGGGATGGGAAGCGCGGATTATGTATCTTGCCTTGCGTGCCGGGACAATGAATTTATAGTAAGCATCGGGCTTGGTGCTCCTGTATGGAGTAGAGAACGTGACCTCCATTGTGTCGATTACGGTGCTGTCGGGCGCCATCAGCGTCACTTTCACGCCCGGTATTCCCGCATGCGTATAACAATCGACCGTATGGCCCCAGAGCGCGACCGTACGCTCTTTCTTTGTTTCTTTCTGGGCATAGCCCAGCTGTGTCGCCACTGTAAGCAGCAACAGGATTATGATATTTCTCATAGATTATGTCGGTGTGTGTACGAATTATGGTGACTTCCGGGTCACCATAATTTACATGAAATGAATAAAAAGATACTGTTTATCAACGGGGTATATTCCTTGTCTATTTCAACCTGAAATTCACAGGCAGGACAAACCTGGCACGCACAACCTCGCCTTCGTGCTTGCCCGGCGCCCAAGCCGGCATCTCCCTTACTACACGCACTGCCTCGGCATCAAGGCGGTCAAAGCCCGAGGACTTTGCAATCTTGACATCGCTGATAGAACCGTCCTTCTCCACTACAAACGCTACTAACACCCTACCCTGCTCATTAGCATCCATACTCTCTTTGGGATAAACGATATTGGTGACCAGATGTCTCATCAGGGCATTCATACCTCCGTGGAATTCGGGCAACTGGTCACACTCCTCATAAACCGGAGACGTATCGACCTGTGGCTGTTCCTTAAGCAATGACGTCACGTTAACTTCAGGTATCTCATTGCCCGCCACCCTCGTTATCTTGACTTCGGCAACCTCGTTCTCTGCGGCCTTTACAACAGGTTCCTCACTCTTTGGTGAAGAGAACGTACAAGCGGCAAGAACCGCCAACGGCACAACGTACAAAGCTTTTGCAATGTGCCACACACTTGATTTTTCTTTACACATCATAATTACACGTTTTTTAGTTATACTGTGATTGAAGCAGTTGGCAATAGAGTAGAGCCTTGCGCCAACAGCCTTTTTTATAATAAGCAACTGATAGTCAACAGCGTCGACGCCGGCAGCCAACACGGCACTATCAGCTTCATATTCGTGAATATCCTTGAGCATATCCTTCATCACCCAAGCCAAAGGGTTGAACCAATGCATTATGACCACAAGGTCGACAAAGAGCACGTCCCACGAGTGACCGCGGCGTATGTGGGCCGCCTCGTGCATTATTATCTCCCTGCCAGCCTCGGCAAGGTCGGTACGCGAGATTGAGACGATGCCGAACCAGCTGAATGGGCGGCTTTCACCCTCGTGTACCATAAGACGCAGCTTCTGCGTGGTGAAGGGCGAGGCATCCTCGCGTTTACCCCTTCGCACCAGGCAAGCCACCTGTATGTACATGTATATAAGGCGTACGGCAAGCAGCAGCACCCCTGCAAGATATATGTACATGACGTAGTGCAATATTCCGGCCTGTTCCCCGGCATCCACTGCTACAGCAAGCGGCTGCCCCACAGCAACAGTCGCATCAGCGGAGATAACCATCTGCTCGACAGAGCCCATGATACGTGCCATAGGGGTATCCACCTCCCACTCCACAGCCGGGAACAACAACGACAGGAGCACCACCGCAAGCAGGAGCACACGGTTTATGCCGTGGAATGTCTCACGCCTCATAAGAAGCATGAAGAGCACCACCGAGAGCGCCAGCATAAGCGATGATTTCAAAAGATATATAAGCAGTGCACCCATTGTAC
Source organism: uncultured Bacteroidales bacterium (assembly GCA_937900095.1). Classification (GTDB taxonomy): domain Bacteria; phylum Bacteroidota; class Bacteroidia; order Bacteroidales; family Bacteroidaceae; genus HGM04593. The sequence continues at coordinate 54,496 of CALCEC010000026.1, forward strand.
CCGATTACTTTTCTGAAAATTTTTCTCTCTGTCTCTTCACCATCTCGATAAGTTCCTTGAGGTCATCGAGCGACAGTTTCTCCTCTTTCACCAAAGAAGAGACCGCTGCCAGATAGGAGTTCTTGAAGTAGCGCCCCACAGCATTGTTGATGTTCATTGAACCATACTCCTCCTCACCCACAACGGCAATATACTGGTGTGTGGGGCCATAAGCCTTGTGGGCCACGTAGCCCTTATCCTCAAGGCCTCTTACAATTGTAGAGACCGTATTGAAATGAGGCTGCGGTTCCTCGAAGAACGGCAACATCTCCCTGACAAAGAGCGGACCCTTTTCCCACAGGAGTTTCATTATGAATTCCTCGCGATTGGTAAGTCGTTTCATACAACGCACAACTAATTTAATTCGTTACTGACGCAAAGAAACTACTTTTTTTCGTTACGCAACAAGATACACGGTTAAAATTTGTTAATCGAGCTGAATTCTTACAAGAAAGCAGGATGGAGCACTCACTCTACAGAGCCATTGTCTGTAAACAGGGTTCACCTGCAAACTATAGGGGGAATATCTTTTTAACACAGACAAAACATTAAA
>CALCEC010000027.1 GCA_937900095.1 uncultured Bacteroidales bacterium
TCGCTAGCTCAGCAGGTAGAGCACATCCCTTTTAAGGATGGGGTCTTGGGTTCGAGCCCCAAGCGAGTCACTGAAAAGGAGTAACATCAAATGTTGCTCCTTTCACTTTTATATCATTGCCAGAAAAGTGTGAATTATAATTAATGTATGGATACAAATTAACATTTTAAGTTAATTTATACTCTTGTACTTCAGTAGCGAGTTTTCTTTTATTACCTTTGGGGCGAATAACAAATACTTATGGATATGAAAAACAGAGTGATGGCTATTGTAACATTGCTGTTGATTGTGTTCTGCAGCGCACAGGCCGATACATATAATATAAAGAGAACCCAGACTTTCAAGTCGGGTGAGACGTTGAAATGTAATTTTTATTTCAATTGGAACTTTATATGGATTAGAGTAGGTGAAGCCTCGCTTACTATCCGCGACACCATTTATAATGGACAGAAAGCCAAATGTATGAAACTGCTCAGCTCTACAAACAAGAAGGCTGACTCTTTTTTCCGCATGAGGGATACGCTCATGACAGTGTTCACCGATGACTACAAGCCTCTTTATTACCGTAAGGCGTCTGTTGAGGGCAAAAAATACCGTCTGCGTCAGGTGTGGTACAGCTATCTTGATGCTTCAAGGGTGAAGGTTGCCCAATACAGCCGATACAATGACGAGGCGCCGATATATAAGGAGGAGGTGTTCGACGGTCCTATATATGATATGATGAGCCTTCTGGCATATGCCCGTACACTCGACTTCACTTCTCTGAAGAAGGGTACACGCCTCACGTTCAATGTCGCATCGGGCAAGAAGGTCGAGAAACAGCATCTTGTCTATCGTGGCAAGAAACGTACGAAATCTGATGATGGACATGAATATGATTGTTTCAGGGTTTCCTTGATAACAGAGGAGGACGGCGATGAAGAGGAGATAGTGAATTTCCACGTAACCGATGACAGGAACCATCTGCCAGTGCTGCTCGATCTTGTGCTGAATTTCGGTTCGGCAAAAGCCCGTCTGTCACACAAGAGTGGCCTGCTTTATCCTGTTACGTCTGTGGTTGATTAGCCATACCCTCCTTTGCTATGATCACCCGTTGCTATCTTGAGATAACGAATATCTGTAACCTTGACTGCATATTCTGTCCAAAGACTGTGCGTGCCAAGCGTAGTCTCACACCTCAAGAGTTCGATTGCCTTACCGACCGTCTGTGTGGTGAGGTCAAATTCCTCTATTTTCATCTGATGGGTGAACCTCTGTTGCATAGACATCTGCCACAGTTCATTGTCACTGCACGTGAAAAAGGTCTTATTCCGGTGCTCACGACGAATGGCACTCTGCTCGACAAGGCGCAGGATGTAATTGAAGCGGTTCCGCATAAGGTGCAGATATCGCTCCACTCGCATGAGGGCAACGGAAAGGAGAACTTCGCAGAGTATATCGGTGGTGTCATGCGTTTTGCAAAGGAGGCTGCTTCGCGGGGAACTATAATCGTGCTGCGCCTCTGGAATCAGGGCGGTTATGATACTGCAAACGCTCGGCTTATAGAACTGCTTGAACAGCATGTGCCGCGTCCGTGGGTTGAGCGTCACGACGGTTGGCGTATGGCCGACAACATATATCTTGAGTATGACCGTATGTTCATGTGGCCCGACAGCGAAGGTGAGGAGTGTGTCTGTGAAGAGGCTTTCTGTTATGCCTTGCGCAACCAGATAGGCGTGCTTGCCGATGGAACGGTTGTGCCTTGCTGTCTCGATCACAACGGGGATATTCCTTTAGGCAATCTGTTTGAGCAGCCGTTGTATGAGATCCTCTCTTCACCGCGGGCAAGGGCAATATACGATGGCTTCACACGCCACGAGGCTGTCGAGCCGTTATGCCGCCGATGCGGCTATATGTCGGTGACAAAAAGGTTCAGACGGTGATACCATAGAACAATAATAGCGGACCACGGTCCGCTATTATTGTTCTATATGGCTATTTTCCGATTATTTCGGCAATGTGATGCTGTTGAACTGGGAAATTTTGCTTGGTGTGTGTTCGCGCAGGAGAATTTCCTTCATCTTCTTCACAACATCTGGATACTTGGATGCAAGGTTGTTATCCTCGTGGAGGTCTGTCACAAGGTCATAGAGCTTGCATGTTCCACCCTGTACGACAAGCTTCCAGTTACCCATACGCAAAGCCATCATGTTTGTCTCGTGGAACTCCCAATAGAGGAACTCGTGTGCCTCCTGCTCACCCTCGCCAAGGAGTGTGGGAGCAAATGAGAGACCGTCAAAATAGTCAACTTCAAGTTCCTTGTTGGTGTAACGCTCAACGTAGTTGTCAATTCCTGCAATGTCGCAGAATGTCGGCATCAGGTCATAGAATGCAAGCTGGTGGTCATTCACACTGCCTGCCTCAACCTGTCCGGGCCACCATGCGATGAACGGAACGCGGATACCTCCCTCGTGGGTAGAGCGCTTTGTTCCCTGCAACAGTCTTTCTGTATTGAAATAGTCGGGGTCACCACCGGCTTCGGTGTGAGGACCGTTGTCGCTTGTGAAGATAACGAGGGTGTTCTTGTCAAAGCCTTTCTCTTTAAGCTTCTCAAGTACCTCGCCCACGTATGCGTCAAGGCGTGTGACCATTGCCGCAAACTGCTGGTGTGCAATGTTGGTGGGGTTGTAGTATGAGCCTGCATCGCCACCGTATGTCTTTTCCTGACAGAATGCGCCCTGATAGGCCTGCAGGATTGAGTCATTGGGCTGTGCAAGCTCTGCATGCGGCAATGTATATGTGAATATACCGAAGAATGGCTGTTCGCCGGTCTGATTGTCAATCCACTTCATCGCCTCCTGATGGATGAGGTCGGCCGAGTAGTCCTTGCGGTTCTTGTAGTCATCTCCGAACATCGCATAGTTTATGTTGTTCTCCAATACCACGCGCTTTACCTCTGTGTCACCTGCAGCCCTGTCATAAGAGTTCAGGAAGTTGGGGTAGTAGAGGTGGGCCTGGAACTGACATATGTAACCGTAGTAGCGGTCGATGCCACGCTTGTCGGGTGTCGATACGGAACCCTCGTAGCCTCCGGCCCACTTGCCGAACATACCTGTTGTGTAACCGTTGTCCTTCATGATTTCAGGAAGGATAATGTGGTTGGGGTCGTATGGCTCCTGGCCTGCAACCTTGTATTCTCTGTTGTTGCCGTAATATACCCAGCCCGAATTTGGCCAATACTCCTTGTTTCCACGAACCTTGGTGTGGCCTGTGTGCTGTCCTGTCATGAAGCAGGCACGCGATGGTGCACTTACGGGGCTGCCTGCGTATGCCTGTGTAAAACGCATACCTTCTGCCGCCATGCGGTCAAGATTGGGGGTGCTTATGTACTGCTGTCCGTAACAGCCAAGGTCGGCATAACCCAAATCATCACACATTATGTAAATGATGTTTGGCTTCTGTGCCTCTTGTGCCTGAACTGCTGCTGATGCGAGCAGTCCGCAACCGAAAAGTAACAATTTGCTGTTATCCATTTTCTATATGTTTTTCAATTTTACTTCTTGATGAAAATCTTCACGTTCTTATAGCCGTTTGCTGTAGTGGTGCGTACAATATACAGGCCCTCAGGGATGCCGGAGGTGCTCATTGTATTGCCCTTGGCATTGGCGATTAGTGCTGCATTTACGGTAAATACCTCAAGTCCGGTCACATTGCCCGAGGCAACAATGCTGTTGTCGGCAACGGTCACACTCACTTCTTCGGTTACATTCTCCTGAATGCCTGTGGGGTATGTGCTCTCGTCGGTGTTGGGGGCAAAGTATGCAACCAGTTTCACGTTGTGGTCAACGGTGAATGTGTACTCGGCGCTTGTAGAAACGACAACTCCTTCCTCCTTCCAGCATACGAATGCACCATTGCCGTATGATGTAGCCTTGGCAGTGAGTGTAGTGCCGAAAACATAATCCTCGGCTACCTGTGAGAGTTCAACTGCACCACGCTCCCAAGAATTCACGCCTACAGTAACAGTGCGTCTCTCCTGTGGCTCGACAACCTTTATGTGGAAGTCATAGATGAAGCCTGTCACTTCGTCTTCGGCAAGGTCAAGACCGTTGCTGTTCACGCGCAGACGCATACGTGTCTGTTCCATTGTTGCCCACTCAGGTACTGTAACTGATGCTTTTCCTGCTGTTCCGTCTACTGTGACAGGTTCCTCGGTCTCGAAGATACCGTCACCGTTCCAGTCAAAGTGTGCTGCTACTACAAGACTGCTCGCAGCATTGGCTGACAATGTGATTCCAATATTGAATGTGCCGCCCTGGGCAACTTCACCCTTGTCGTTCGCGTGAACAATATGCCATTTGCTTGGCTTGCTCTTAGATTCGTATATGATGTTGTCAAGAGCCGCTTCGCCGCGGAGCTCAAACTTCTTCACATAGTTTGTACCTACAGTACCGCATGGGTTGTTGTAAATCTGCAACTTGCGTGCGTATGCACTGCGCAGACGGTTGAACTTGAAGAGGCTGTCACCGTCAACCTTCAGTGTCGTGCCCTCGCTTGTAAAGTAGAAGTAGCCGCTGTTCTCCTTGCTTGCATTCACCTTCCACTTGGTGGTAAGGCCCTCGCCTGTTGCAATGTTGCCGTCGGTGATGCCGATAACGGTAGCGGGTTCTGCAGCCGACGCAATCTGCCAGCCTGTTGCATTGCCTGTGCCGACAAAGTACCACTCCTGGTTCTCGTCGAAGGCGTCGGCTGTGGCAAGGGCAAGGTTTGTTTCGTTGATTGTGAGGTTCTTGCCGCTTATTGCCTCCATGTTGTAGCTTGCGCCGATGCTACCGATGGCGCTGCTTGCTTCGAATGGGCGTATTTCATAAAGGTCCTCGGTCTCAACAAGTTTCCAGTATGAACCTACGCGGCTTGTTCCTGCCTGCCATGTGATGACATAGTCCGATGCTCCGTCCTTGTTCAGTGCGCGCGGGCCTGCGCTTTCACTGCTGTAGTTGTTACAGTCGGTAGAACTGAAATAGTAACAATTCGCAATCTCACCGCTTGTCGCTACGGTCTGCTTTACATAGTACTCGACTGGGGTTGTTGAAGTGTATATTTTTGATGCAGAAGAAGGTGTGAGGTTACAGCTTCCTATGTAACGGCCTGTAGCAGTGTTCTTGATGTAGAAGCAATTCTCGTTTTCTGTAGGGATGAACATCCAGAACTGTGGCTTCGTGACGTCATTTGACTGAACTGTCATGCGATGGTCGTTCTCCTCGGTGATGTAGTTTGTACCGGTGTTCTTCCACTGGATATAATAAACCTTGTAGTCACCGTCAGGGGTGGGTCCTGGCTCCGGTTCCGGCTCTGGCTCTGGTTCCGGTTCTGGCTCCTCGCCTGCTGTGCTGAGTGTGATTCCGCCGAGGCCGAAGAAACATCCGCCGTTTGTTGTGCCCTTGGTGATTGTGAGTTTTACAGTAACGCTACCGTCGGCATTCACTGTTGTTCCTGTAATGTCCCATGTCTTGTGGACATTGCCGCTTGTGCCAACACCGGCTGCGATGTCAATGTCATTGAGCGAACCGAACTCGGCACCGTTCACTGTTGATGCTACATTCCATTGACGCGTCACGCCGTCTGCAGGTTCCTGGTAGTTGCTTGCACCGTTCAGTGCATGGATGTCAAGCCCCAGTCTGTCGAATGAGAAACCGGCTGGAATACCGTTGATGGTGAATGCAAGCTCAATGGTGGGGCTGGTGTTTGCATTTGCGTTAGGACACACAATCTCGCTTGTGATGGCATTGCCGCTTGGTTTGAAGTCGTGTGTTGATGTCATTGTTGCCGAAGCTCCGTCGATGGCTACTCCGTTCTCGTCGACAACAGTGATGGTCACTGATGAAGCATCGGTGCCTGTGCGGTTGAACTTAAGACCGATGCCGGACACTGCAAAGATTGGCTGTATAGCCATAATGAGCAGTGTCAGAATGGTTAGATATATTTTTTTCATACTAATAAGGTTAGTTTGTGTAAAGATAGATTATTTTATTGAAAATACTTGTAAAATAACGGAAAATATGACATTGTCATATTTTCCGTTATTTGTAAATATTGCAATTAACCTGTTTTTTACACCCAGATGATTAAAGTATGTAAAAAGCCTATCTGTCTTTTCTTTTAAGGTAGTCGTTGTGCATCTTGATTGCGAATATGATGCAGCTGCAACTGCATGTTACGGCATTGGTGATTACCATAGACCATATTATTCCGCCATTGTGCAGAAGACCTTGCAGCACGAATGCGAATGCGCCGATTGCCATCATCAAGAATGTGGAGAGTGCAATGCCGTCCGTGTTGCGGGTGCGTATTGTAGTTATCGCCTGGGGAAGATAGCCCAGTACCATTCCTGCGCTTGCGATATAACCGCATATAATGTACAATGTATCCTGTTCCATAACTTTTTTTATTTAAAGAACGTAGCTAAAATGTTTTTGTTGTAATTTCCTCTCTACGGGGAGGGATTGGGTGGGGCTACCCTTTGATAAACCTCATCATTGCCCAGCGGTCGTCCTCGGCATAGTCGAGGTAGCGTAAGCCGTGGCGTGCCGCCTCCTCTTTCAGAATCTCCATGTCTTCGATGTAGAATCCGCTGATGAAAATCTGTGAACCGCTGTGCATGCAGCGTACATAGTTGGCCATGTCCATCAAAAGGATGTTGCGGTTGATGTTTGCAATGACAAAATCAAAACTGTCGTTCTCCTTGATTGCCTCAGCACCGCCCAGACGAACCTCAATGTCGGGTGTGCCGTTGAGCACGATATTCTCTTTGGCATTCTCGTATGCGAACTCATCAATGTCTATTGCAACGACATCCGTTGCTCCGTGCTTGCGTGCAAGGATGGCCAAGAGGGCAGTTCCGCATCCCATGTCAAGGACGCTCTTGCCTGTCATGTCACTCGCAAGTATCGCACGTAACATGTGGCAGGTTGTCTGGTGGTAACCTGTTCCGAATGCCATCTTCGGGTCAATGAGTATGTCGTAACGTGCTTTGGGCACATCGGTGTGGAATGTGCTGTGGATGACACAATCCTCGCCAAGCACTATAGGCTTGAAATAGTTCTTCTCCCACTGGGCGTTCCAATCCTCTCCCTCAATGAATTCGCTCTCATATGTTATCGTGAAGCCCTCGATAGGGAACTCTGCAACAACGGCCGCAATGCTCTCCTCGTTGTACAAAGGCTGTGGAACGTATGCCGACATACCTTCTTCTTCGGGTACGAAACTCTCGAAACCTACCTCGGCAAGCAGTGCTGCGAGTACGTCTGTCGCAATCTCTTCATTGGGTGTTACCGTGAATTTTACTTTTGTGTAATCGTTCATCGCTTCTGTCTTTATTGTGCGAAAATAGTATATTTAAATGAATCGGGCAATAACGTGGGGTGCTTTATCTTCTGACTCTTGACCTGAAACGCAGGTAGAACATCACTCCTGCGCTTGTGAGTCCGAACGGGAATGACATCCACACTCCCGGCAAGCCCCATCCGAATACAAAACCGAAAATGTATCCTGCCGGCAAGGATATGACAAAGTAGGCAATGAAAGCGTACAGTATTACAGGCTTTACATCTGCGATACCGCGCAATGCGTTCGAGAAGTTGCATTGCAGGCCGTCGCCGAACTGGTAGAGCATGAAGGGGACCGTAAGCTGCGCTACAAGCAATGACACCTCGTTGCTGTCGGTGAAGATTCCGCCTATGCTGTGCCTCAAAATGTAGATGAGTGCTGATGCCACAACCGCCATTACAAGTATCAGGTGGAATCCGGCATCTGCCGAGCTGCGTATGTTGGGATAGTCACCTGTGCCGTTGTAGTTGCTTACCTTGACGGCAACTGCCGCAGCCATGCCGTAGTACATCATGAAGCCTAACTGACCCACTGTGCACATTATCTGGTGGGCTGCAAGTGCGTTGGTTCCCAACCATCCGACCATAATGGTGGCAAGGCTGAACGATGCAGTCTCCATGCCCATCTGCAATGCAACGGGCATTCCGATTCCGAAAAGCTTCTTCTGCTCAAGCCCGGTGACTTTGCCGTGCATGAAACCTTGGGCATATGGTGTGTAACGCTTGCTGCGGAAGAAGATATATATGAATATGGCAAGCATTGCCATACGCGAGAACAGGGTTGATATTCCTGCACCCAGAAGACCCAGCTCTGGCAATCCGCATTTACCGAATATGAGCACATAGTTGCCTATGATGTTGAGCACGTTGCCCGTGAGCAGGATCCACATCGATGTCTTTGTGTCGGTAATGCCGTCGGCGAACTGCTTGAATGCATTGAACAGCGTTATGAACGGCATTGTGATGAGCAATACAATGTAGTAGGGGCGCATTAGACCAAGCAGTTCCTCGGGTTGTCCCAGATTGCCGATGTTCAGGTAAAGAGCCCCCATCACAGCAATGAGCAACAGGGCTATTGCACTGTTGGCAAGCAGGGCGTTCTTGAGTGTGCAGCCTATCTCGCGCCTCTTGTCGCTACCGAACAGTTTCCCTACTATGGGGGTGAGTCCGTATGAGAATCCAGTGGCAAATATTATGGCAAGGTTGAACATGTTGTTCACGAAACTTGCAGCCCCTAAGTCATCGGTCCCGTGTTGCCCCACCATAATGGTGTCGGCAAAGGATACGAAGATGATACCTATCTGTCCAATGATGATAGGCAGCCCCAAACGGAACAGCTCCTTATAGTGGGTGGTGTATGGTTTCATCTTTAAACTTAAAACTGAAAGGTGAAAAGTGAAAACTTGTTTATGCAACGAAAAGAGTTCAGGCAATGCTCCGCGTTTTGACCTTGCCGTTTATCTTACATTATCGCTACCAATTCCATTTCAAAGACAAGGGTGGAATATGCGGGAATGTTTCCGTTGGCACGTGTGCCGTAACCCACTTCCCATGGAATGTAAACAATCCAATGGTCGCCTATGTGCATCTGTGTAAGGGCTATCTGCCAACCGACAATGAGATCGCTCAGACGGAATGCTTCGGGATAGCCACGCTCGTAGCTGCTGTCGAACACCTTCCCGTTGATGAGGCTTCCCTTGTAGTTCACTGTCACTACATTGCCTGCACGTGGACAACGGTCACCGTCGCCGCTCTTGAGAATCTTTACCAGTACTCCCTGGGAAATCTCAAGCAGTTCCTCTTCTCCGTCACGAAGTGCCTGCATGAATGCTTCGTTCTTCTGCTTATATTCGGGGTTTTTGATCTTTGCCATGGTATTAAAGGGATAAGGGTGGTTAAAGAAATTAAGGAGTATTAAGGGCTATTAAGGGACTAAAGAAATTATTTGGTTTCCCTTAGTTGCCATTCAGGCTGCTTTATTCCTCCTGCATCAGCTGCTCAATTGCACAACAGAGCTGGTCGGGACACGATGTGGGCTTGCCGTTGCAGCTTATGCCTTTTAGGCGTGCAATCACATCTTCATACTTCATGCCTTTTACAAGGCTGCTTATTCCTTGAAGGTTGCCGTTGCAGCCGCCGTAGAACTTGACGTCGACAACAACGCCGTTGTCACCGGTCAATTCAATGAAACGTGAGCATGTGCCCACTGTCTGGTAGGTTATTGTTTTCATAGTGTGTCTTGTTTTATTATTGATTCTGTTCTTGTAGTGGCTTATTTGGGCAGTACAATCATCTGTTCTGAGGCTCCGTATCCGAACCAGTATCCTATTCCACCGTTAATGTTTGAACCCAGATTCTGTGTCACGGGGAAGAATGGATTACGTGAAAGAAGTGACATCTCTTCAAAATTACGCCAAAAAATTGAACTTAGCGAATCGAGACGGCATAATTTGACCATCACAGAGTCGCCAGGATTGAAATCGGTAATGTAATCCTCCCAATTGTTTATTGTCCTGCCTTTGCATACAACGCGACTTATATTTCCTTTGTTTGTCTCATGACTCACGTATCCTGTGTGTGACGGCGAGTAACACCTGTACTTGTCGTTTGTTGAGTAAGTGAAGAACTGGAAATCGGCTTCAGGGGCGTTGTTGTTGTTATTGAAAAAGGCAGTTATTCTTCTTGAGCCCTCATTGTTGCCATAACATTCAAATTTTAATGAGTCTATTTCAACGGCATCGGGTATGGTTGTTACTGAAGTTGCGTAATAGTCTTCATGTTCTACAGTGAGTCTGTATATGCGTCCTGCTTCTCCGCGCATCTCTCCTGTGCTGTACCTGTAAGGCGGGTATTTGCTCTTGTCGATTCTCCCGGTAAGCACTACGCTGCGTTCTCCGTCATCAATTGTTACCTTGGCCCATTTGATAAGGTGCCTGTCAATATTGGACAGGGACTGGTAGTCCTTGCTTATGGGAATAGTAGTTGTAAGGATTACTTCAGGGAACTTGCCGTTTTCAATCCATCCCTCAACGACAAGTTGGGGGGTATTGCCTGTAATCTCATCATCAGTCGTGCAGGAAAACAGGCATGACAAAACTAATATTGTGGTAATGGCTTTCATCAGAATCTATAGAAATAACTTATTGAAGGCATGACTCTCAGAAGGAAATTCACAGGCATATATGCAAAATTATTCTCGTAGATTTTCATTCTGTAAAATATGTTGTTTTTTCTTGCTGTGACGTTGTATACCGAAAGGTTGAACCCGCTCTCCCTCTTTCCATCATTTATGATATAATAGTTAGCAGAGAGGTCAAATCTTATATATGGCGACAAACGGTTCCCGTTGTGTTCTCCGTATTCTGTGACTATTGAACCAGCCACAAGATAAAAGGTCTTTGGTGCAGTAAAAGGCGTTCCTGATGCTGCAATCAAAGTCCCTCCAACGTCCCATTTGTCATTAATGTGGTATGTGATGAGCATGTTGGCTTCGTGAATCCGTTCGTGTGATGCAGGGAATGTCCCGTTGGCGATGTGGCTGTCGAATGTACGCAATGCACGTCCCAGTGAGTAGCTTGCCCATCCTGTAAGCTTGCCAGTCTGCTTGCTGAGCATTATATTCATGCCGTAGTTCCTTCCTTTTCCTTTGAGTAACTGGCTCTCGAGAGTGTACTCCTTGTTAAGGAAATCCAGTACGTTACCTTTATATTCTATCTGATTATACAGTCTCTTGTAATAGAACTCTACTGTCAAGTTGTACCGGTTGTTGAAAAGACTGGTCTCGTACATTGCAACAACTCCTTGTGTGTATTGTGGCTTGCGCCCGTAATTGCTGTGAATCCAGAACTCTGTAGGCAAACCGATGTCGGAAAATCCAACCCTGTGAAGGTATTGATGTCTCCAACCGTAATTTATTGCAATGCGGCTATTGCCCGAGATGTTGTATTCGATTCCCACGGTCGGGTCAAATGCTGCATAGTTTGGGGTGTCGTCACTCATATATAATGAACCTCTTGCCCCGATTGACAGAACCCAATTGGAAACAGAACGGGAGTAGTCCAGATAGAATGTATGCTCTTGTGCTCTGAAAGTGACATCAGTAGCGGTATTGTCCGTTGATGTGTTAGGTGTCTGGGGCTCTATGAAATGTAATGCTCCTTCAATGCCGATACTAAGGAAACGTTGCTTCCATCCGCTTTTGTATCCGACGCTTTGTATCCGCGAAGGCAAACTCATCGAAATGCCTGTTACTTTCCATTGCAAGCGGTTTCTGTATCCTGTGTAGTAGATGGAGTGACTAATGCTTGAGACGTTGCTGAAGTCATGCCTCAATGTCGCAGACACAAGGGCATTTCCCCATTTAAGCCTAATGCCGTCACTATTGTGCTCTTCTTCCATGGAAGAGTTGTCGTTCCCGTAATAGGCATTGAGTATAAGGCGTGTATTCTTCTTGAATCTGCTCTGGAAGGTAAAATTGTAGTCGCTGAAACCGTATTTCAGACTGCTGCCATCAATTTTCAACATTGAACCGTACAGGAGGTTCAGGTAGGCCCTTCTGGCCGAGAGTGTTATGCTGCTGTTTTTTCCTAATGGAGAATGCAAGGTACCCTGTGATGACAAGGGACCAATCTCTAGTCCGCCATTGACATTGGTATGGATGTTGTCATGCAGTCTCATTTCCAAAATACCGCCAATCCTGTTCGGATGTGATGCCTTGAAGGGGTTCTTGGATATGTCCATACTCTGGAAATGTGAGGCGTTGAATGTCGAGAATAGTCCCAGTAGATGACTGGCATTGTATACGGGCACCCCCTCTATCCCTACAAAGTTATGGCTATTGTCACAGCCTTGTATATGGATGCCTGAATCATACTCTGAACATGTCTGTATTCCAGGGAGTAACTGTGTATAGCGCATAGGGTCGGCATTACCGAGAATCTTAGGCAACCCGTGCATCATATCCATGTCCCAGTTCAGAGTGTTTGCGACATTTCCTTTTATCTCAATGTCTATTCTTTTCCCTGTTACAGCAAGTGTGTCAAGCAGGTTGTATAACGAGTCTGTCTGTGCTGCAACATTAATGCTGCAGCACAGACAGAAAATGAGAACGATTGTTCCTGATGCCTTCATCGTTTTGCCTAGTGGCAATATGCTTGTTAACGCAGAAGCCATTCAAAGTCTTCAATGAGGTTCTCAAAACTTCTTATGAGGTCCTCGAAGTCATTTTCATCAAAGAATACGTCAAATGTGTTATAGCTGGTTCCGTCTCCAAAGCATATCACAGGCTCGAAATACCAGTACTCCTCTCCCCATTCATCTTCACATGAGGCATCGATCCTTACAGATGCCTGTACTGTATTTGAGTTATTGTAGTATACATTAAGGTCAAGCATCTCATTGATGTCGCTGAGGTATGACTTGAATGTCTTCTCGTTGTCGCTGTATTCCTCGGCTTTCTCAACCTTGTCGGCAAGGCGCAGGATATCCATGCATTCGCCTTTTACCTTGACTTTCTCCAAAATGTCAAAAACAATCTCGGCATTCTTGGCTGCTCCAATTTCTTCGTTTCTGTAATAGCCTTCCACATATGCACTTGCTTTTGCAAGTAATTTGCTGCCTTTTTTCAAGGAGATAGCTACTGAAGCGTCTTTCTGAGCGTTGTATGAGAACTTGTCTACGTTTATGCTGTAGTCGGCAACACTGAAAGACAATGATGCTGAATAGTTGTCACTCTCAATGTTGAACTCCTCGCCATCAATGTCAAGGCTTGTTGTCAGTTTGACATTCGCCATCTTGCTGTCGTTGACAGTCAGTGTTAACTCAATGACCTCGGGAATTTCCAGATAGTTCTGGTATACTTCAATGTACTCTATGTATTTACCGATTTCATCGTCATATTCGTAGTCAAACCAGTCTTCTTCACGGCCAATGTATACTTTCTTGGTCTTGCCGGCAACGGTCAGGTTCATGGTGCACTTTTTGCCATACTGGTCCTTGAAGGCAAACTGCAGATCATTGGCTTTGCTGTATACCCATTGACCGTTCTTTGCCTCAAAATGTCCTTTAAAGTTTGACAGGGCATAAAGGCATGAATAGTTTGTATAACGGTAAATTGAATAATAATCACTTTCTTCCTCCTCGCCAAGGTATTTTAGCATGCTTTCAAAACACTCATCAGCCCATTCTACAAGCTCTTCAGTGTCGTATTCAGAATATTTATCAGATGCATAGTTTGCAAGGTTGACAAGTTCCTCAAAATCTGTAGATTTAATGCTGTTGACAAACTCGATACCGGTTTCTTCCAGGAAAATCTTCTGTTCGTAACTGCTCATCTGTTTGTCCTGGCCCTCATCTTTGTTGTCATCTTCTTTGTTGTCATCATCTTTGTTGTCATCATCAGGGTCTGTACCAGGATTTTCAATCAAGTTTTCTTCCTTGTCCCCACATGAAATCAACGTGGTGCTTGAAATGATAAATAAAAGCGCAAAAAACAAATAAAACTTTTTCATTGTATTTAGTATTTGAATTAATATTTCTCTTTTAGTGATGTTTCACGAAAGTATATTATTTTTTTGTTCTGTCAAACAATGTTTTTCTTTTTTTACAAAAAGTGTTGTTTATTTTATAAATGTCTTCTTGCCATTGACAATATAGATTCCTTTGGTCGGTTTTTCTATCTTTCTGCCCTGTAAGTCGTAAATAGTTTTCACCTTTCCGCATTCCGTTTTTACCTCAATGATTTCTGTCTCGCCGTTGGTGTAGGTCAGGGTAATCTCGATGTTCTTTGCTACGTGTGCAAGCTCTTCATATACTGCATCGCTCTCCTTGAGAGTGTAACCCTCGAATATCGGTGTAAGCATAGAGTAGATATTACCTCCTTTCACATATCTCATACCTGTGGCAAGTTCATTGCCCTCTTCGTCAATACACTTGTACGATACGGCGAAATATGGGTGTGGCTTGTATGTGTAAATGATGAATGGGTGTCCGCCGTCCCAGCCTGTGAAGGTGTTGTCGGCGTTGCCGTTCCAATAGTAGTTGTTGCTGGTGCCCTTCACGCTCCACGTCTTGCCGTCGCTGTTCAGGGTAAAGATGAACTGCTCAGGGGTATCGCTGCCTCTCACCAACGAACCTCGTGACAATTGTGGGATGTATACACCGTAGCTGTTCCTTACAGTGAACTTGTTCTCATCGCCTTCGAAATGCCAGATGAATGCAGGACCGGCATCTGCAATGCCGTTGGTGGTTGTTATGCCCTCGCCCACGGCTCCTACACTGAGGAATCCGCTACGGCTTGCCTCGTCCTTGGCATTGTATATAAGATATGATGCTCCGGCTTCAAGTTCTGTGACACTCTCTCCTATTGCCGACGCGCCCATAATACCTTCGCAATCGTACATCACTTCAATCACCACGTCATTCTCGGGTGTGATTATTGTGCGCTCCTCGATATCGCTGCCGATGCATGAGAAGAACTCTACATCTGGGTATATTACAGAGTAGCTTTCGCCTATCGGGCAAGGCTCTGCAACTTCGGCAATGAGGTTGCCGTCTGCTGTGAGGCAACGGTAGATCACGTTGTATGCAACTCGCCTGTATGTGACATTGACTGTTTTGTTCTCGCTGATGTCCTCGAATACAGGTGCGCTGTCGCTGCCTGTCTCTTCGTAGTTGAGAATCTCGTGGTTCTCTATCTCTGGCGCGTTGGCTGTGTAGCTGCTGCCTTCTGCGACACTCTTGACATAGCTGTCTATCAGGCTGCCGTTCTGGTCCATGCAGATGTAACTTATCATACATGCCTTCTCATATATCCAGCCTGTTCCTTGAGGATAGATGCCGCCCTTGTTCAAGGTGTTGGGGCTCGATGCTGCGCGCTCGGGGACAGGGTAGAGCGCCTCGTCACCGGCCTTGATACTGAAATCACCGCTTTTGCTGTTGTACACGTTTGTCAGTGTGGCTCCGCTCTCGCCCAATGCAATAGGAGCGGTGGTGTTGCTTATGTAGCGGCCTGTCACTGCATTACGCAGTTTGAATGTCTGTCCGTTGGCTGTGGATGCTGTCTCTACAACCTCCCATACATCAGCGCCATATTCCTGTCTTGTGGCAGTGACAACGCCGTCGTTGTTGTCGTAGAGTGTAACTCCCTTGAAACGCTCGGTGTTGTTTACAATTCGGTACGCTGTACCCTCTGTCGGATAGTCAACGGTGATGCCGCTTCCCTGTGCTTCCAACGGGCGGAATTCCCATATACCGCCATTGCCGTCGGCGGGGTTGTTCCACAGGTTTATGGAGTATGTCTGTCCGGGGCCTGCATAGTTGAGGCACATATTGCTGTCCGACACCTTCTGGCTGCGGATGCTGTAGTTGTAGTTGTTGCCGTTCTGTGCGTATGCCTTGTCGCCGAGGATGAAGTCGTAGTGACGGTTGTTCTCGTCATAGTCCCAGCGGCCGGTGTTGTTCTCGGCTGTCGGCTTGCTGTTCACCGATCCGTCTGGTTTGGCTTTACATACTATCGCCCAACGCTCGGGGTTTTCTGGATCCTGCATGAAGGCCCACAGCTGGTAATCGTAGCCCTCGTCGTTCTCATCCTCTATGATTGCGCTGTTCCACAAGCGTCCTGCCTTTGCATTGCCTGTACCGATCTCGCTTGAGTTCTCGCGCAAAAGCTGTATGCAACGTCCTGCACGGGCGTCTGTAGCTGTCGTCACAATGCGGTACCAGGTTTGCTTTTCATCAGTTGATGGGGTGGGCATCACCTTGCTTTCCGTTCCGCTCTCGTTGCCGAGGATGTAGTGACGGCCGTAGTCGTAATTGTTGTAGTTGAGCAACAGGGTATCTTTGGTGATACGCTGCTGGAAGTCACTGAAATTCTTCTTTGCTGCAGGCGTCCATCCTGTCTCGGCAAGGGCCATGAGACGTGGCAGGGCAAGATACTCGAGCAGGGTGTAATCCTGTACGTGTTCTGTCCAGAATGTTCCCTGTACGCCAATGTAATATTTCTGTAAAGCCTTTGGAACGTTTGCCGGAACGGGTACGTAGTCATATACAGCCTTTACATTGTCTGTTCCGTGACCGGCCACCTTGGGCTCGTCGGCATCTGTGCTCTGTCGTCTGTTGATGTAGTAGGGTACCTGTGTAGTGATGATGGATTTCATTCCATACTTTGCTGCCTTCAAGGCGCATGGCTGTGCATTGCCTATCTCCCAGCACATCATAGTGCCGCCTGTACCCTTGATGAGCTCTTCGTCTGTTCCGCTGGCTGTGAGGCTCTCGTTCCACATTATGACGGTGCGTTTCTTGTCTCCCTCCTTCGATGTCACATAATCCGAGAGTTTGCGCACAAAGTGTGACTGCAACTGGCGTACGTTGGTCAAACCGAGCTCTTTCATCATAGCCTGGCACTCTGCGTTGTTCTGCCAAGCGCTGGTGGGCGTCTCGTCACCGCCGATGTGAATCTCACTGTAGGGGAATACCTCTATTATCTCATCCAGTACATCCTTTGCAAACTGCATCACCAATGGGCTTGCTACATTCAGCACATCGGCATATACACCTCCGTTCACCTGTACGTTGTGTGCTCCGTTGGGGTTACAGCTGAGCTCCGGGTATGCGGCGTTCACGGCGCATGAGTGGCCGGGGAACTCAACTTCGGGTACCACCTCGATGTGTCGCTCGGCTGCGTATGCCACAATCTCGCGGCACTCGTCCTGTGTGTAGAAATATGGACCGTATGGTTCTCCTGTGTAGTAGCCACCGTATACGCGGTCGGTAATCCAGTTGTCGTTACGTGTGGCGCCCACCGTTGTCAGCAACGGATATTTCTTTACTTCAAAACGCCATCCCTGGTCATCGGTGAGGTGCCAGTGGAAACGGTTCATCTTGTAGTATGACATCACGTCTATCATGCGCTTTATCTGGTCAAGGCTGAAATAGTGACGGCTCACGTCAAGCATGAATCCGCGGTACTCAAAGCGTGGAGCATCGACAATGCTCACAACGGGGAGTGTGTATTCTGTCACCTTGTTGTCCTTGACCTCTGCCATCACATTTGCAGGGAGCATCTTCTTTATGCTCTGGAATGCATAGTAGAAGCCGTTGGCTGCGTTGGCTGTGACGGCGATACCGGCTGCGGTAATGTTGAGTGTATAACCCTCGTTGCCGAGTTCCTCGCTACCGTCGTACATGCTCATCTGTATCAGGGCATCTGCATCTTCTGTCTTTACTGTGATGCTGTAGCCTGTCACTTCTTTGAAGAGAGCGGCGAACTTTTGCGCCTCGGCACTGCACGCATCATCCAACCCGTTTGTGGCAATTGAAAAGCTCTGCGGCAATGTGAGTGTGCCTGTTCCCTTTGTCATTCTCATTGGCAACGGGGTCAGGTTGATGTCGCTGTCGGCAAGTACCGCCATTGGCAGGCAAAGCAACATGATTAAAAAGGTAAGTGTAAACTTTTTCATGGTCAGTCATTATTTCTTAGTGAATACAATTATCGTTTCTTGTTTATCGGTTCATCCTCGGCCTTGAGGGTGGGCAGGCAAATCCGGTATTTCACGGCCAGTACGCGTGTCAGGAATACTGCTGTTCCGCAAGCGATGTGCGTTATTGCATTGGCGCACCCTGACCGGTCACATATGCCGAATACCACACCTCCGACAACGCAGGCCATTGCATAGATCTCCTTTCGGAATATCAGCGGTACCTCGTTGATGAGCACATCGCGTATGACACCGCCGGCGGCACCGGTCATTGTACCCATGACTATAGCCACCCAGATCGGAAGGTCGCAGTCGAGTGTCTTCTGTATACCCACGATGGTGAAGAGTGCAAGTCCCACTGCATCAAAGATAAAGAATGTGTTGTGCATGTGAACCAGGAACTTCCTGAAAAGTATCACCCACAATAACGCAAGTCCTGTACATGAAAGATAGAATCCGTCGTGCATCCAGAATACGGGTACATCAAGCATTACATCGCGTAGCGTTCCGCCGCCAATGGCTGTGGCTGCGCCCACCACGTAAGCTCCGAACCAGTCGAACTGTTTTGCTGAAGCAAGGCGTATGCCGCTTATGGCAAATGCGAATGTTCCTACAAAATCAATTATCTGCAACATGGTTATGTTGCTGAACCAATTGAAAATGGCATTTAATAGTTCCATTGATATGGTATTTTCTGTTATTATTTCGCTAAGATAGGCATTAGTGGCGAGAAATCTTCCCCTTTGACCCGTTTTTGATAAAAATTATCTTCAATCTCTTGCGTATGAAAAAAATGTATGTATCTTTGCGATATCAAAATGATATCAAAATGTTATTTGTAAATTTATAGACTATGAACGGAAAAAATTTAGAAGTAAAGGTTAAGGGCGAAGAGAAGTTCGTGAAACCTTCAAGCGGTTGGCTTGTGCTGTTTTTGACATTGGTTGGCTTAATAGGCGGCGCAGCTCTCCCTATAACAATGCTCGCGAATGATGGCTCGGACTTGTGGGGACTCTGTTTCCTCATACCTGTAGTGTCACTTGTGTTCATGTGCGGTCTGTTTGTGGTTAATCCCAATGAGAGTGCAGTAGTGACATTCTTCGGCAAGTATGTGGGTACAGTCGTTGAGAACGGCTTCTTCTTCATGAACCCCTTTACCGGGAAAAAGAATGTCTCTTTGCGTGCACGCAACCTCAACGGCGAGCCCATCAAGGTGAACGACCTGATGGGTAACCCCATCATGATTGGTGTGGTACTTGTGTGGAGAGTGAAGGATACCTTCAAGGCCTCTTTCGAGGTCGATGACTATTCACGTTTCGTTGACATACAGAGCGAGGCTGCCATCCGTAATCTTGCAGGTGCCTACCCATACGACAACCTCGAGGACGAGGATGCAAGCATTACCCTGCGTAACGGTGGCGAGGAGGTGAATGAACTGCTTGAGAAATCACTTTCCGAGAGGTTGGCAATTGCCGGTATCGAGGTTATGGAGGCACGTATAAGCTATCTTGCCTATGCTCCTGAGATAGCCAGCGCAATGTTGCAGCGTCAGCAGGCCACAGCAATGGTCGCTGCACGTCACAAGATTGTGGAGGGTGCTGTAGGAATGGTGCAGATGGCACTTGAGCAGTTGAGTGAGAAGGAAATCATTGAGCTCGATGAGGAGAAGAAGGCTGCTATGGTGAGCAATCTTATGGTAGTGCTCACAAGTGACAGGGCTGCAACGCCTGTCGTGAACGCAGGCTCGTTGTACCAGTAAAACCGCGGCTATGGCAAAAGATAAGAAATCTTTTGTGTTACGCATAAACGGCGAAACTATGTCGGCGCTCGAAAAATGGGCTGCCGACGAGTTCCGCAGTGTCAACGGGCAACTGGAGTATATAATAACCGATGCGCTGCGCAAGGCCGGCCGGTTGCACAAGAATAAAGATAACAGTAGTGATAATGAATAACCGGAATATGCTATGAATGGAGCTCTTGATGATTATATAGTATCGTTGGTGCTACTGCTGCTTGCTGTAGTGATAGCATTCGGTAAGGGCGATTTCCTTATCTCGGGGTATAACACGGCATCAAAGGAGAAAAGAGCCAAATACAATGTACAGCGTCTGCGTCTGTTGGTCTCCTCGCTGCTTGTCCTTATTGCTATAGGGCTTGTGGTTGCAGCCCTTTTGGGCTGGGGCGAGGCCGAGAGGGAGTATCTCTCGATAGGTATCGCTGTTCTAGTGGTAATATATTTCATTCTTATCTATACATGGGTAAAAAAGAAGTGAAGGCTATGAAACGTATATTGCTATTGCTATCCATTATCTATTTCGCATCGTCTTCATTGCAGGCGCAGAGCCGCGATGCAATAGAGACCTCCACCGACATTGCTATGTTCGCTCCGGCTGCAGTGGGTGCCGGAGCAGCACTTGTCAAAGGTGACTACAAAGGCCTGTTGCAGTTGGGTGAGTCTTTGGCGGTATCGGTGGCCGTGAGCTATGCGCTAAAATACACTGTAAAGAAGGAGCGTCCCGATGGTAGTGACAACCATGCATTCCCGTCGAACCACACAGGGTTCTCTTTTGCGGGTGCAACATTCCTGCAAAAGCGTTACGGCTGGAAATGGGGCGTGCCGGCCTATCTTGTGAGCGGTTATGTGGCGTGGGGCAGGGTGTATGCCAAGCGTCACGATGTGTGGGATGTGCTTGCCGGTGCTGCTATAGGTGTGGGTAGCGGACTGCTCTTTACAACACCGTTTGCCAGGGAGCATGATATGGTTGTTTCCCCCACTGTGACACCCGATGGCAGTTGCGGGGTATATATGTCAATGAAGTTTTAACCGTTTTAACATTATAAAAGGTTATTATCACGGCACTCCTTTTGTTTGAAATGATTTTTTGTTACCTTTGCGCTGAAGCGTGAAAATAGCTCACCGGTAGCTTCCTTTGCGTTATATCACACAGGGAATTTTCCTTGTTTCAAGCTAAAAAGATACAATTATGATAAAGCAGGAATGGAAAGAGAAAGGGTACATCAATGAACCGGTACCCGAGGGCGTTGACCTGAAGGCCGAAATCCGCCGTTTGTGTCAGGAAAAGAATGCCGTTGTGCTTGCACACTATTATACCGACGGCGCAGTGCAGGATGTTGCCGATTTTGTAGGTGATAGCCTTGCCCTGGCCCAGTTGGCCGAGAAGACCACAGCAGACATCATCGTGATGTGCGGTGTGCACTTCATGGCCGAGACAAACAAGATTCTCTCCCCCGATAAGCTTGTGCTTATACCTGACCTTAACGCAGGCTGCTCGCTTGCCGAGAGCTGTCCGGCAGAGGAACTCGCGAAGTTCAAGGCCGAGCATCCCGGTTACAAAGTGGTGGCATACGTGAATACATCTGCGGCAGTAAAGGCGCTTACCGACATCGTGGTTACATCTACCAATGCGCGTGCGGTAGTGGACAGTTTCCCCAAGGACGAGAAGATTATCTTTGCCCCCGATAAGAATTTAGGCGGTTACCTCAATGCCGTAACTCACCGCAATATGCTTCTGTGGAACGGCGGTTGCCATGTGCATGAACAGTTCTCGATAGAGAAGATAGTGGAGCTAAGGAGTACTCATCCCGAAGCAAAAGTCCTTGCTCACCCCGAGTGCAAGAGCGGTGTGCTTGCGCTTGCCGACTTCATCGGGTCTACTGCTGCAATCCTTTCGTTTGCCGAGAAGAGCGATGCCAAGGAGTTCATAGTTGCCACAGAGAGCGGTATCCTGCATGAGATGCAGAAACGTTGCCCCGAGAAGAACTTCATTCCGGTGCCTCCTATGACAGGTCCTTGTGCATGCAACGAATGTGCTTATATGCGCCTGAACACTCTTGAGAAGCTGTACAACACCCTCAAATACGAATGGCCTGCAGTAGAGCTTGACGAGTCTCTCCGCGAGGATGCTAAAAAGCCTATCTTGAGAATGCTTGAGCTTTCCAAATGAAACAAGTATTCTATATTATAAACGAGGAAAGACATTCAGAATGCTGAATGTCTTTCCTCGTTTATAATTAGTAGCATATATGTTACTTCCCGAATCTCTCGCGCAGGGTCTTTATCATATCCTGTGTCATGGAATCGAGGTCGTACGATGGCTGCCAATCCCACTCGTTGCGTGCGCATGAGTCATCCATCTTGTTGGGCCATGAGTCGGCGATAGCCTGACGTACAGGATCGAACTCATAGTGCATCTTGAAGTCCGGGATATATTTCTGGATTGATGCCTTGATGATCTCAGGGTCAAAACTCATTGATGCCACGTTGAAGGCGTTGCGGTGTACAAGGCGTGACGGGTCGGCATTCATTATGTCTACGGCGGCCTTTAGTGCATCTGGCATATACATCATGTCCATGAATGTGCCGGCCTGGATGGGGCAAGCAAAATCCTCACCCTTGACGGCTGCATAGTAAATCTCGACAGCATAGTCGGTTGTTCCACCGCCGGGGAGTGTCACGTTTGAGATGAGGCCAGGGAAACGTACGGCACGGGTGTCGACACCATATTTCGTAAAGTAGTAGTCGCTGAGCAACTCTGTAGCAACCTTTGTCACACCATACATTGTGCGTGGGCGCTGTATTGTGTCCTGTGGAGTGTTGTCGGCAGGGGTGTTGGGGCCGAATGAACCGATAGAGCTTGGGGTGAACACTGCACAATTCTTTTCGCGTGCAATTTCAAGGATGTTGATGAGGCCGTTCATCTGGATATCCCATGCGAGCAACGGCTTTGACTCCGCAACGGCGGACAGCAATGCCGCGAGGTTGTATATTGTATCAATCTTGTATTTTTCCACAATTTCGGCAAGCTGCTGCGCATTCTTTACGTTTGCCTCGGCTGCGGGTCCACTCTCGAGCAGCACCCCTTTGGGCTCTGCTCCGGGTATGTAACCGGCAACGATGTTGCCGTCAGGAATCATATTACGCAATTTCATTGTGAGCTCCGAACCTATCTGTCCTGTTGAGCCAATAACCAATACGTTTTTCATGATATTATATGTCTTTGAGTTGTTAACCAATGATAATTTTATCACTCCTCAAAGTTACATTTATTTTTGAAAAACTCACATTCTGTCACCATTTTTTGAAATAATTTATATATTTTTTTGAAACAGATGTTGTGTTTTTTTTGATAAAAGGGTACATTTGCGAAACGATGAAGTATGAATTTTAAATAAAATAGATTATGTACGGTAAATTTCAACAGTATTTGCAGAATGAGCTGGCTGCCATTGATGAGGCCGGTCTGTACAAGAGAGAGCGTAACATTGCATCGCAGCAGTTTGCCGAGATTACCCTTGAGGATGGCTCAAAGGCTCTGAACTTCTGTGCCAACAACTATCTTGGCCTGTCTAACAATCCGCGTCTTATGAAGGCTGCGCAGGAGGCAATGGAGGCGCGTGGATTCGGTATGTCATCGGTACGTTTCATCTGCGGTACCCAGGATTACCACAAGGTTCTGGAAAAGGCCATTGCCGATTATTTCAAAACCGAGGATACAATCCTCTATGCTGCCTGCTTCGATGCCAACGGCGGTCTCTTCGAGCCGCTTTTCACAGCCGAGGATGCTATCATCTCCGACTCTCTGAACCACGCGTCAATCATTGACGGCGTGCGCCTTTGCAAGGCTCAGCGTTACCGCTATGCAAATGCCGATATGGCCGACCTGGAGCGTTGCTTGCAGGAGGCTCAGGCCCAGCGCTACCGCATCATCGTAACCGACGGTGTCTTCTCAATGGACGGCAATGTGGCTCCAATGGACAAGATTTGTGACCTTGCAGAGAAGTACGATGCACTTGTGATGGTAGATGAGTCACACTCTGCCGGTGTGGTAGGTGCGACAGGTCATGGCGTTGCCGAGCAGTTTGATTGCTATGGCCGCATCGATATCTTTACCGGTACATTGGGTAAGGCTTTCGGTGGTGCTGTGGGTGGTTTCACAACAGGCCGCAAGGAGATTATCGATATGCTGCGCCAGCGCTCACGTCCATATCTCTTCTCCAACTCATTGCCGCCTTCAGTGGTAGGTGCCTCAATAGAGGTATTCAAGATGCTTGCCGAGAGTGATGCACTCCACACCAAACTCCAGAACAATGTGAACTATTTCCGCGACAAGATGCTTGCTGCCGGTTTCGACATCAAGCCTACACAGTCGGCTATCTGTGCTGTGATGTTGTACGACGCTCCACTATCTCAGGTGTTCGCACAGAAGATGGCCGAGGAGGGTATTTTCGTTACCGGTTTCTATTATCCTGTTGTTCCGAAGGGCCAGGCACGTATCCGTGTACAGCTATCTGCAGCTCATGAGCAGGAGCATCTTGACAAGGCTATCAATGCCTTTATCAAGGTGGGTAAGGAACTCGGCGTTATAAAATGATTGTTTAATTTATTATAATATCGGTATATGAAAAAGATGTTTGTTGCAGCATTGGCTGCCTGTGCATTCCTTTTTGTTTCTTGTTCTTCTAACGTTGATAAGCTTGTAGATATAAAGAAGGAGCAGGCCGAAGCTGTCAAGGAACTTGACTTGAAGAAAGCTGCAGAACTTGAGAAAGAGGCTGCTGAAATTGTCAAGAATCTTACAGCAGAAGAGAAAGAGGAATTGGCAAAAAGATTGTTGGAAAAGTAATTGACCCCTTTTATTATAAGAATCGGGCAGGGTATGTGACTCCTGCCCGATTCTTTTGTTGTTCAGCTTTGTTTTCGCGTACTTGTCATTTCCTTGTCTTTGTCGCACTTGGTGCGTTGTCGGCATGGCTGCCTGGTCTTGGCCTTTTGCGCCCCAATTTCCAGGGTTCCGTATTGACCTTGAGTTCGAATGTGCTTGCAGGGAGGCCGGCCTCGTTTACAAGGTTTGCATCAGTGAATGGCTTCCAACCATAACGTATGCGGTATGCAGTTCCGTCGATGATGATGCGGTTGCCCTCAATCTTTGCCTGCTTCTCAAAGTCTACAGGAGTAAAACAGCCTATAGAATCGGCAACCTCCAGGCTGCGCAATGTTTTGCCGTCGCTTGTCTTCAACTCTGTCGTATTGCTGAATTCAATGACGGTTTTTTCTCTGAAACAGAATGCTCTTGCCGGGGTAGGACCGTGCTGTACAACATTGCTCATACCGTATGTCTGGTTGAGTGCGAGACGTGCAAGACGTTCGCCCACGGGTGCCTTCTCCTTGGGGTGTACGTCAGTGGGGTGTCCTTTGTCGCTCGACACGGCAAAGTCACAGAATGGAATCTCCTCGGCGAGTCTGCGCTGCGAGTCGCGGAAGTGTGGCCATGACGGGCGGTTGATGCCCGACAGCTGGACAAAGTAGAACGGCATCTCGGGGTTCTCCCAGGTCCTGCGCCAACTCTCGATGAGGGTGGGGAATATAACCTCGTGCAGCTCCACGTTGTGTGCGTTTGACTCGCCCTGGTACCAGATGGCACCTCTTATCGGGTAGCAGGCAATGGGTGCGATACCTGTCTCGTAAAGGTAACAGGGCTCGTAGGGGTGACGCTGCAGTTTGTTGTTGCTCTTGGCGCTGTTCTTTGCTGCGCGGCCACGGCACCAGTCCTGTATCATGTCATTTTCCTTCCAATTGTAGAGGATGTCTACAAGCGTTGGGTTGAACTCAAGGGTCTTGCGGTCAATGAAAGCCTCGGCAGGTGCTCCACCCACGGCGTTGCATATAAGTCCCACAGGAACGCCTAATGAGTCGGCAAGCATAGCACCGAAGTGGTAGGCTACAGCCGAGAAGTCACTCACGTTATTCTTGTCCTGTTCTTGCCATGCTGTGGGCAGATAGTGTCCGTGGCGGTTTAGCTTGACAAGGTCAACGGAATCCCACTCGATGTTATTGGTAAGGACAAGCGGCTTCATGTCATAAAGACGTATATCCTTGCCTTTCAAGTTGGCGAGGCTCTGCTCTATGTGTGAACTCTCCTTTACCATGAATGCCATGTTTGACTGGCCCGAGCAGAGCCATACCTCACCGATGACAACATTCTTGTATTCTATCTTCTTTTTCTCACATTCTACGGTAATGGTATATTTCTTGCCGTCAGCCATCATGGGAGTAAAGCGTATCTTCCAACTGCCGTCCTGGGCTGCCTTTGTCACCCTCTTCTGCCGGCCGAAGCTTACAATAATCTCCTTGCCGGCATCGGCTGTTCCGCTTACGACAAAAGGAACATCACGCTGCACCACCATGTTGTCGCTGTATATTGCAGGCAATGACAGCCCGCCGCAGTCGTCGGTTATTGCAGAGTATACCTGCTTCGCTATGATACCGGCACCTTCGGCATTGGGGTGCAGGGCGTCGGGCATCAGGTCGGGGCGGCTGTAGAGATGGCGGCTCAGATCTATGAGCTCATGGTTGCCGTGCTTTGCAATCTTCTCTATCTCCTCCTGTATCTGCCAGTACCAGTCGCGTGTGCCGCTCTTGAAACGGCGGTGCCAATGGAAGATTGGTGTCATGCGGCATACGTATATCTGCGGGTTGCCGTCGGGATGTGCCTTCTTGAAACTGTCGATGATACCTGTGTAGTCAGCAAAGAACTCATCGCGGTAGTTGGGCCAGTTGCGTGGGTCGGTGTCGTTGAGACCAAGGTGTATTACAACAATGTCCGGTTGCCATTCGAGTGCGGCCTTGTATTCCGGCAGGGTTGTGTACGGGCGGTGTCCCTTGTTCAGGAGGGTAGCACCCGAGTGGCCGAAGTTACGCACCTCATAATCGTCGCCCAGCAGCTGCTGCAGCTGTGTGGGGTACGATGTCTCTGCCGGGTTCTTGTGCCCGTAGCCGTAAGTGACACTGTTGCCCACGCAGGCAACCTTTATCTTCTCTTGTGCCATTGCCAGCAGAGGGAGTGCCAACAGTAATGTGAAAATCAGTCTTCTCATGTTCTATATGTATATAGTGTTAAACAGATTTGTATTATCATAATCCGTTGCTTAACAGTTCTAACATCCACTGGCTGCAGGTTGTAGTGTGGTCTGCCGGTGTAGTGGACTGCTTTATAGTGACTACGTCATTCCCGAAAGCTTTAAGGATGGCAAAAGTGTTCTCCTGTGGCACGACCATGTCATGCGATGAATAGTGGAGTTTTATAGGGTGGATTGGAATCCATCCTATAGTCAGGTCATTCTTTTCAAGACATTTGTAGAATGCCTTACGGATGGGAGAATCCTTATCTAACATTGTAGAACTGAGTATGTCTGTGAGGTATATTTCGTCATCGGCAAGAGTGGTGTCTTCAGTCTTTCTTACCTTATCTATAAACATTTGGTTGATGGCTGATACGTCATGCTTCTTGCCGGCAATCATCCTGTCAATTTCAGATTTGTATGTAAGGTAGTTCTGGGAGTAGACCATATCTTCTGTAAAACCGTCCATAATCTCGGGATATGAGTCAAACATTGTCTTGACAACCAGTGGAAAGACAACTGGGTACACAACTTTGCCGTCAGCAAGATATTTGTCGATGGTGGCTACAGGACTGTATGGACCTGATGAGCAGTTGGTTGATGCGAAGTTCCATTCAGTAGCGAGCTTATGGTGGGTATCCATGTATTTATGTACTGCAATGGCGTTGCCTGCACCCTGTGACGCACCGGCAAGGTAGAGTTTCCAGTCACTTGACATACCGTTCTTGTTTTTGTCTTTGAATAGGTCATATCCGGCAGTCAAAGCATCGATGGAGTTGATGGCGCATACCTCGTGGTTAAGATATGGATGGGGAATCTCCTTGGTTATGCCATAGCCAATATAGTCGGGCATAATGGTTAGGGTGTTGCCTGTAATGAACATCTCGAAGGAGAAAGTATTGCTGGGTGCCTCGGCATCACTTGTAATGGTGTAGTGTTCCATTAGACAGATATTGTCGGGCTTGATGTCATTCCATACTCCATTGTGGAAGTAGCCTGGCCAGATGGCAGCTGCCGAGAGGGTGATCGGGTCATTGTTTATGTCGGTACTGTGGTACAGATATGTTATCTTGCGGAATCCCAAATTGATGCCTTGTTTGCCTGTCTCCTTTACCAGAGCGTTCTCTCGCTGTGTGAAAATGCTTGTGACCTGTTCTGCAATGCCTGCATATTCGTCAGGTATGTTACTAAGTAAAATATTTATGGGGAGTTGTATGTCACTCTTTACTTCGTATAAAGCGGTTGGTTCATTGCCAGGAATGTTCAGGTTATCGTCATCAGAAGTACATGATGTGGTAATTGGTATCATCAGCATGATGATGTGGAGCAGATATATTGTTCTTTTCATGATGTTGTATTTTTTTCTCCCATTTTTTTAGGAATTATGTGGAGCAGTAGTTTATATTGGTCTTTAGTTTATCTTTAAAGGTTAAGGTAAACAGGATGGGGGTGACTAAAAAGTAAATTTCTGTGTTACGTTTGCCTTCAAAATCCTCATTTACGTTTAGTAAACTGCGGTTTTGAAGCCTGCACAAGCCTTGAACTTTGCTTTTTATTCACCCCCGACACAAAGAGGATGACTTTTGGGTTACCCTCATCTGTTTGTTGTTGGCTATTATTTTATTTAATCATTATTTTTTTGCCGTTCATGATATATATACCCTTGATTGGGTTCTCTACCTTGCGACCCTGAAGGTCGTAGATGGCTCCGTCATTTACTGTTGTGTCTGTAATGCTCTCAATGGAAGTGCCTTTTGTCGACTTGATTGGGTAGAACGGTGCGTCGTCGGTAAACTTGAACTTGCCGTTGCTTGCCCAGTCAAGTGAGAAGCGTACAAAGCGCATGGTGTAGCCGCCGAACACTCCGTTCTCCTCATAGTAGACACCTAATGTGCCGTCAGGGAGCACTACTGCAGCACTGTAGGCCGAGCCTCTCGGACAAATGGTCTTAGGTGTACCGAATGTGGCGCCTTCATCGGTTGAGAGGGCTATGCTCACATTCTGACGGCTGCTGCTGTTGGGTAGTGTCTGCAATGCAACATCCCAGGGGTTACCTTCAACTGTTGAACACCACACCATATACTCGCCGTCGCAAGCATTGCCTGAGATACCGCTTGTGAAGCGTGTCTGTGAAGGCAGATGCCATGTTTCACCGTCGTCCGAAGTGTAGTTGTAGTAGTTGTAGCCGCTTGAACGTACGCTGATAGCGAGGTCACCGTTATTGCGTTCCAAAGATTTTGACTCATCTGCTCCGCTTGTTCCGCTTGTTCCGCTCACATACCAGCTTTGTCCGCCGTCTTTGCTCATGAAGAAGTAGAAGTGCTGGCTGTTGTCGGCCTGACGGTTAACGAAACTTGAAACGAGTGTGCCGTCGCGTTTCTGCAGTGCTGCACCTGAGCCTGAAAAACCACTCTGCCAGGTTCTTGTCTTTGGGTTAGAACATTTAGCTCCGAAGAGGTCATCAGTGTGGTCAACCGGTGCTTCCCATGTGAGTCCTCCGTCGCGGCTGGTGATTGTCTTCCAGCGTGGAGGCTCTGCTGCTGTTCCGGCAAAGAATCCATGTCCGTATGTTCCTGCGCTTGTCATTATGCCCACAATTTCGCCATTGTCTCGATTGGTAACAATGGATGCATCGCCGTGGCCGTAGTTACCACCGGTCTCTTTTGTTCCTGCCACTGTCACAGGGTCGCTCCATGTGCGGCCGTTATCCTCGGAGTACTGTGCCACAAGGTAACAGTGCGATGGGAGGTCGGCGTTGTGTCCCTTGCGGTCGTCGGTGAGGGTTACAAGGCGCTTGCCGTCCTTTGTTACGGTGATTGCAGGAATGCGGTAATAGAGTGAACCCTTGTCCATAGGCATCAGGACTGCACCCTCGGAGAGGAAGATAGTCACGCTGTGTTCGGGATTGCCCTTGCTCTCGGCAATCTCCTTGCCGTCTACTGTGTACGATGTGATGTCTACATCGACAATATTGCCCTCCTTGGCTGTCTCTGCGATATCGTATGTAATCCACAGATAGTAATCGCCTGGCTCAAGAGTCTTTGTACCTGTGATGCTGAATGTGCCGTCGTCATTTATGGTGACAGCTTCACCGAACTGTTCACCGTTCTCCTCGCGCCATGTCATCTTCTTGTCGGCATCAACAAAGAGTTCGCGTGAGTTTGTGGCGAAGTATGCCTTTACGTTTGCGATGTCGTTTTTGTCTGTTCCTACAAAAGAACCCTTTACGCCCTGGAATTCAACGTTGCCCTCAAGGCCGCTTATTCGTATTGCCGAGCGTACAATAGGCTGGTCTGCATTGCCGATACCAGTGCTCACCTTTCCCTGTACGACTTTTGACGAAGCGAAATCTGCGAGTGCGTTGCTGGTGTCTACCTCGTCGAAGCGCCACAGTGATGCTCCGCCTTCTTCTGCACCCCAGCGCACAATGGCCGCACCGGATTGCTGCGCGTGCAGCTCTACAGCGTTGTCTTTTATGATAAAGAACCCGTATGAAGCCTGTATGTTGTATATGTAGTTGGCTGTTTCAACAGTTCCGAATGAGGTAGTGCCGCCTGTGCCAGCTCCGGCTGTGCCGAAGTATTCGCCCTTGTAGTTTTTGATGGCAAGCTTGCCGTCCTTCTCCCAGAAGCTCCATACGCGGTCGGCGCTGAATGTCTTGTCGCCGAAGCGCAGTTTGCCTGTCTCGCTGTCGTTGTAGATTACCTTGCCGGCACAGTATGTCTTTGTCGATGCGCTGGTGATGTAGTACCAATGTTCGTCGCCGGTGGTACTAATCTTTGGCAATTCAGGAGTGTCATCCTTGATTTTTACAGTAAAGTCTGTAAGTACCACTCCTTTACCGTTGTTGCCGGCAAGTGTGAATGATACAGAACCGAGCGCCGTCTTGGTTGCGCTTATTGTCTGCGGAGTAGTGGATGTGGTGTACTCTGTGCCGTCCTCCATCGTGAGTGAAAGACCTGTCGTGTGGTCGTTGTTCGCAAATGTGAAACTGTAATCAGTAATGGCATAGCCTGCTGGTGCTGTGAGTGTGTATGTCGCGCTGCCGGCTGTACCTGTCATCAGCTGTATGTTATTGCCTTGCCAATTCATGTTGTTGATTGTACCGCAACCGAACTGCAACTGTGGATTGGCATTGCTCTTCCATGTACTGTTCCATGCTTGGTTCACGTATGTTCCGCGGTAGAGGTTTCCGTTGTTCTTGTCTACGGTGTATGCGAATGATGTGGGCAGTTCCTCTATTTCTCCGGCTTCGGCAATCGCGAGCTGGCAGCCGGTATCGCCACGGTCGCTGCCAAGGTTTGCGCTGCTGCTCCAGTTGTAGATTGCGAAACTCTGTCCTGAACCTGTCTGGTTAAGCTGTACCTCGCCAGAAGAGATTATATAATAAGAAGGTGTATTTGCATAGCTTACTGTCCAGCCCTTTGACGGCTTTGTCTTTGTGGTGGTAATCTGTGCGTTGTAGTTGGCAACAGGGTTAAGGTATGAGCCGTATTTGCGGTTCACGATGTCGAATGTGTTGTCACCGCGGTCAACGAACTTCCACATGGAGAGTGCCGATGTACCGCTGTTCTCCTTGCCTGCAACGCCTGCAGCCTCGCCCTCTGCTGTTATGTAAAGCTCCGGGCTGCGCAGTGATGTGAACTGGTACCAATGCTCATTGTCTGTTGTGCTTGCCTTGGGCATTGAAAGGGCCGCTTCTACAATGGCGTTCAGTTTTGCTGCCAATTCTGTCACTTCAGCCTCGGTGAGGCTTGCTTTCTCAAGCAATGTCTTTGCTTTCTCGAGTTCTGTGTCGAACTCTTTCATCTTCTCTGTGTCATACTGTCCTATAGCATCGCCACGCTCTACAACCTGTCCGCGAGCAATGGCCTGTGACAGGGTGTTGCGCAAGGTTGCCTGTGTGTGGCGCACCTGGGCGTCGCTCTCGCTTATTACGCTGTAGCTGTCGGTGGGGAAGTCCTCAAGGAGCGCGTCCTTCATCAGATTTGCCATCTTTACGTATCCAAGGCCGCCAAGGTAGTTCGATGGGTAGAAATATTTGGTGTTCGCCACATTGCCGTTTAGCAACGGTGTGTATGTGTCGATGAACTTGATGTTCCCTGTTGCAAGTGTAGCAAGGTAGTCGTTGAGCACCTTTATGCGCGATGTGTTTGTTGTTGCATTGTTTGTCGGGCACAGCGCAAGGAGATAAATCTTTGATGTGGGTGCCTTTGCCGCAACCTTGTCAACAAGAGCCTTGTAGTTGCCCTTTATAGTTGCAATGCTTGTATTGCCGTTGCAATCGCCTGTACCGGTGTAGATGAAGATTGCCTTCGGGGCCTCTTTTGTGACACCGGTGCTTGCAAAGGTTGCATCCACAAGCTTGCTCGTGGTGGCGATGTCACCTCCGTAGCCCCAGCCCGTACCGCGGTTCTTTACATTGGGGTTGCCGAGCAACTCCTGCCACTCACCGTTCTTGATGAATTCGTCGCCAAGTACAAGGACGTCGTTGCTGCTTATTGGAAGGACGCTGAAATATGTCGCACGCATGCCGTGTGCACCGCCAAGGCCTCCGTTGGCTTGCACTGTAGATGTATTATTTGGGTATACTGTTGAAACTGTATACTCCTCACCTTCGGCCAAGTATTCGCAAATAGTCTCACACCACACCTTATAGGCTGCTGCTGTAAGATGCAGGTTGTCGTAACTCCAAACACCGCCCTGTGCCACGCCGGTGAGCTTGTCGTAGAGGTCGATGTATGTGAGCCACTCTACATTCTGTGCCTCTACATACTCCTTTACAATCTTGTTGGTGTGCAACCATGTGGCTTCCACACGGTTGTTTGTCTTGTTGTTTAGAATGCTGTAAAGGTAAATCTTTGTCTCGGGAGAACGCATGTGGATGCGCTCAACCATGCTCTTTACATATTGCAGCACCTGTTCTCCGCTGAAGTTGAGTCCGCCCGATATGGCAATGTCGTTTGTCCCGATCATCATGAATACCTTCTTGGGCTTACCTGCAATGTAGCTCTCGAGGTTGTTGCTCTGCTCGATAGAGTATGTGCCCGAATTGCCTCGGTTTACAATAGGCAAATAACGTCCGTCAGATGTCTTGAAAGCCTCGGGCCAGCAGTGCATGTCAGTGATGCTGTTCCCGATGAATACAATACTCTCGTTGTTGGTCTCAAGGACCTTGAATGAATCGTACCTGTGGTTACGGAACGGTTCATCGGCAAATGCGATTGTCGCCATAAGCAACAAGCAAAGAATGGTCGTGATTTTCTTCATAAAATGTAATGGTTAGTCAAATGCTGCTTTAGCAGCTTGTCAGTTGTCTAATAAAGTTATCTACGGTTACAAAAATAGGGACTTGCTGTTAACAAATCCCTATTATTTTTCTTAAATTTAATTAATACAGTTAATACGTTTTATAAATAATCTTAATGCTTTTTCGTTCATCGTTAAGTCTTTTGGCTTGAACCTGCTCTTACCCGTTATAAGAGTTCAAGCATGCTTGGCTCTTACTCGCTGCTTCCCGTTTTTTACCAACCTACCTGGACTCCGTCCTCGTAGAAGTGGCGGCCGAAGCTCCAGCCGAATACGCTGTAGTAGCGTGCAAGTTCCTTGGCGCGACCGATGAACTCCTCAACATCCTTTGTCGCTGGGTCGGGGTTGCTCCAACCGATCTCGGCAATGGCTCCCAGGCGTGGCAGTGTCTTGTACTGTAATTGCATTGGAGTTGTCACGTACTCGGTCCACATGTTGCCCTGTACACCCATTATGTATTTCTGCTCATCCTTTGCCAACTGGTCGTACGGGTTGAAAGAGTAGCTTTTGCGCAATGGAACGTAGCTGCCGTTGCTGTCAAGCTCGTCCTTGCGGTCTGTTGTCTGACGGTAGTCGAGGTAACAGTAGCCGCTCGGAGTCATGATCGCATTGTTGCCCTTCTTCGCAGCAGCGATACCGCCCTCGGTTCCGCGCCATGACATGATTGTGGCGCCTTGGCTGACACCGCCCTCAAGAATCTCGTCCCAACCGATCATCTTGCGGCCGTGATCGTTGAGGAACTTCTCGATGCGGTTGTTTACGTACGACTGCAGTTCGGCCTCATTCTTGAGGTTGTTATCCTTGATGCGTTTCTGGCAGTCGGGGCACTTTTTCCACATGTCGCGTGGAGCCTCGTCACCGCCGATGTGGATATACTCGCCTGGAAACAGCTCCATTACTTCTGTGAGTACATTCTCCCAGAACTCGAATGTGCTCTCCTTGCCGGCGCAGGCAATCTGCTTCGATACACCCCAATAGGCCCATGTCTTGTAGTTGCCCTTCTCGCCCTCGCAACCTAACCATGGGTATGCGCTCAATGCACCGAGTGAGTGGCCCGGAATCTCAATCTCGGGAACGATGGTGATGAAACGCTCCTGTGCATACTTTACAACCTCTTTAATATCCTTCTGTGTGTAGTAGCCACCGTAAGGTATGCCGTCGAGGCCCTCGTTGTGACCGGTAGTGGTCTGTTCGCGGAGGCTGCCCAACTCTGTGAGTAGGGGGTATTTCTTAATCTCGATGCGCCAGCCCTGGTCTTCGGTGAGGTGCCAATGGAAGCGGTTCATCTTGTGCATTGCAAGGATGTCAATCATCTCCTTTATGGTCTCCACGTCCCAGAAGTGGCGTGAGCAGTCGAGCATGAACCCACGGTAACCGAAGTGCGGGGCATCGTCGATAGTGAGCAATGGCAGTGCAAGGCTCTTAAGGTCGATAGGAGTCTCGTATGCCTGTACAGGGACAATCTGTTTGATTGTCTGCACAGCGTAGAACACTCCGGCAGCGCTCTTGGCCTTGATTATGATATTCTCCGGCGTAATTTCAAGCTGGTAACCCTCTTCCTTGATAGAGTTGTCTTTTCTGATGATGACGTTGTTGGTACCCTCGATCTTTGAGCCTTTCTTGAAGGCCTTGCCGAACAACTCCACTCCCAATTTGTTGAGCTCGTTGAGAGCATACTTCACGTTCTTGTCCTCAAGCTTGCACACAACCTTTGTGGTGGGGCCGAGGATGAATTTGCTGTTGCTGTTGCCCATCTCAACCTTTGTAGGCTTGGGCAGGATGTTCTTTGCGTTGTGTATCTGTGCAGTAGACAATGACACAGTCGCAACCAATGCAATAACCAGTGATAGGATTCTCTTTGACATAATTATATAATTTAGTTTCTATTTCTAATATGCGAAGATACGCAATACTTCTCTAATTGAAAATAAGAAAATAAAAAAAATGCAAATTTCTCGAATTATGTAAGGGTAAATTATTTTTTTTGTTTACATTCGCAAAATAGATAATATAACTAACCAAAATATAACTATGAGCGAAAAGTATGTAATTGGAATTGACCTGGGCGGTACAAATACCGTCATCGGTCTGGTAGATGTTAAGGGCCACATTCTGGCTAAGGATGATTCAATCAAGACTCAAGCGCACCCCGACATCGAGGAGTACACCGATTCTATTGCGGCGGTAATAAAGAGGCTTGCCGAGGAAAACGGTTGCGAGGATAAACTCGAGGGTGTTGGTGTAGGTGCTCCTATGGCAAACTACTACACAGGCGAGATCGTGAACGCTGCAAACCTCCCATGGAAGGGTATAGTTCCTCTGGGCTGGTTGATCGAGAAGAAGACCGGTCTTCCTACAAAGGTTACCAACGATGCCAATGCTGCTGCCATCGGTGAGATGAAGTATGGTGTCGCTCAGGGTATGAAGGATTTCGTATACATCACTTTGGGTACAGGCGTTGGTAGCGGTATCGTTGCCAACGGTCAGCTCATCTATGGCCACGACGGTTTCGCCGGCGAGCTCGGTCACGTGACAGCCCCGGTTCTTGAAGGCCGTTCTTGTGGCTGTGGTCGCACCGACTGCCTTGAGACATATGCTTCGGCTACAGGTATCGTACGCACTGCCAAGAAATGGTTGGTAGAGAGAAACGACCCAAGTTCACTCCGTGACATCTGTATGAACAACCTCACATCAAAGATGCTATTTGATGCTGCCATGGCAGGAGATAAGTTCGCAAAAGAGATTTTCGATTTCACAGGTAAGGTCCTTGGTGATGCTTTCTGTAACTTCATTGCTTTCTCTGCTCCTGAGGCAATCATCCTCTTCGGTGGCCTTGCAAACGCAGGCGATCTGTTGCTCGAGCCTATCCGCAAGCAGATGAACGAGAATGTAGTGTTCTTGTGGAAAGACAAAGTAAAGGTGTTGAAATCTTCTCTCCCAGGTGCTGACGCTGCGGTTCTCGGTGCTTCGGCTCTCGGTTGGAAAGATTAAAATAGAGAATTCAAAATGACATATCAAAATGTCTCTGAGGCCTCTATTCAATGGATGCTTCAGGGACATTTTTTCTAATTAACAGATAAAAACTTATGGAAAATATACTCGACAAGACTAAGAAACTGCTCGGTTTTTCTCTTACCGGTGTTGCTGCATTGCCAATGCTGGCGTCATGCGCGGGTGAGGAGACCAAGCCCGAGGGTCCGATGAACATCCTGTTCATCATGTGCGACGACCATTCGTACCAGACAATCAGTGCGTACGACTCTACGTTCATACGCACTCCAAATATCGACCGTATTGCAGCTGATGGTGTACGTTTTACAAACAGCTTTGTGGCAAACTCTATCAGCGGCCCTTCACGTGCCTGCATGCTTACCGGTAAGCACAGCTTTGCCAACGGTTTCACCGACAACAGCTCTTCTTTCGACGGCAGTCAGCAGACATTCCCTAAACTGTTGCAGCAGCAGGGTTATGAGACTGCGGTAATAGGTAAGTGGCACCTTACATCCGAACCTACAGGCTTTGACCACTGGGATATACTGATAGGACAAGGAGATTATTATAACCCCACATTCATACGCAACGGAGAGAAGGTGAAACGCGATGGATATGCAACGAATGTCACAACGGATCTTGCACTTGAGTGGCTCACCAAGGGACGCAATCAGGAGAAACCTTTCTGTCTGCTGTTGCACCACAAGGCTCCGCACCGTACATGGATGCCCGATACATGTGACTTCGACCTCTTTGCCGACAGCAACTTCCCGTTGCCGGAGACTTTCTACGACAGCTATGAGGGCCGTGAGGCTGCAAAGGGACAGCGTATGTCAATCACCAAGGATATGGACCTTGTCTATGACCTGAAGTTGGCCGA
Source organism: uncultured Bacteroidales bacterium (assembly GCA_937900095.1). GTDB lineage: Bacteria > Bacteroidota > Bacteroidia > Bacteroidales > Bacteroidaceae > HGM04593. Next base: position 36,939 of record CALCEC010000027.1, read on the forward strand.
TAAGGACAGCACAATCCACAGCCGTCCCGACCTTGAGGCAGCGGGCCGTCGCATATACAACAATATGAATGCTGAACAGAAGCAGGCATGGGATGCACACTACGATGTGGTGATAGAGAAGTTCAAGAAGGCCGGTCTTGATGGCAAGGAACTCGATGCATGGAAATATCAGCAGTATATGCGCGATTATCTGCGTGTAATCACATCTGTTGACCGCAACGTGGGCCGTGTGCTTGATTATCTTGAGGAGAACGGTCTCATGGACAATACTCTCATAGTTTACACTTCGGACCAGGGATTCTATATGGGTGAGCACGGCTGGTTCGACAAGCGCTGGATGTACGAGGAGTCGTTCCGCACTCCTTTGCTCGCGCGCTTACCCGGTAGCAAGGTAAAGGGTGACATCCCGCAGATGGTACAGAACATTGACTATGCTCCAACATTCCTGGAACTTGCAGGTGTTGATGTACCGCAGGATATCCACGGTTGTTCTTTCCTCCCTCTTCTCAAGGGTGAGGAGTGGAAACCTAACCGCGACGGTGTATATTACCATTATTATGAGTACCCCGATGAGCATGCTGTCAAGCGTCATCTTGGTGTACGCACAGAGACTCATAAACTCATACACTTCTATGAGGATAACGTGTGGGAGCTCTACGACCTGCGTGCCGATAAGAATGAACTGAACAACATTTATGGACAGCCGGGTACTGAAGAGGTGACAGCGCAACTGAAAGAGAAACTCGTTGTTTTGCAGAAGCAGTATGGCGAGGAGCAGTTCATCGCAGTAGAGTAATGATGATATCCGACAATGAAAAGTAACAAAAGGAACAGTCTGCATCTTGGTGACGTTGCAAAAATGGGGCGTGCCCCGGCCTTTGGAACAATGGTCAAGCCCATCGGCTCGGCCTGCAACCTCGATTGCCACTATTGTTACTATCGCGACAAGAGCGAAATCTATGGCAATACAATGCCACGCATGAGCGAGGAGTTGCTCGAAACATACATCAGACAGTACATACAGGGTGCTTCGCAGCAGACCATCAGCTTCTGTTGGCATGGCGGCGAGCCCCTGATGGCAGGTCTGCCATTCTTCCGTAAGGCCATGGAACTGCAACGCAAGTATGCGGGTGACAAGGTGATTGAGAATACCTTGCAGACAAACGGAATCCTTGTCAACGAGGAGTGGTGCAGTTTCTTCAAGGATAACGGCTTTCTTGTCGGCCTCTCGCTCGATGGCCCCGAGGATATTCATGACGCCTTCCGCCACGACTGTGGAGGTGCACCTACCTTTGCGCGGGTTATGAAGGCGCTTGAACTGATGAACCGCATCGGTGTGGACTTCAACATCCTCTCGACGGTTAATGCCCGTAGCGAGGGACGTGGTGCCGAGGTGTACAGGTTCCTGCGCTCGCTCAACCGCTATATGCAGTTCCTGCCGGTGGTGGAGTATGTGCGCCAGCGTCCGGGCAAGCGTCCGTTGATTGTGTCACCCGACGAAGAGGATGCTGTTGAGGCTCCATGGTCGGTATCGGCAAGGGGTTACGGACAGTTCATGTGCGACGTCTTCGACGAGTGGGTGAAGTACGATGTGGGCAATTGGTTTGTGCAACTTTTTGATGTTACTCTTGCCAACTGGTGCGGTGTTCAGCCGCCTTTGTGTGCCTTCGGTGAGATTTGCGGTGACGGTATGGTGGTGGAGCATAACGGTGACGTCTACTCATGCGACCATTTTGTCTATCCCGAGTACCGTCTTGGCAATATAATGCAAGGCGAGCTTGCCGACATGTACCGCAGTGACGAGCAGCAGAGCTTCGGTCGTGACAAGCGCGACGCCTTGCCGTTGGAGTGCAGGCGTTGCAACTACTACTTCCTGTGCCATGGCGAGTGCCCCAAACACCGCTTCGGCTATGCGAAGAACGGTGAGCCGTATATGAATGTGCTGTGTGAGGGCTACAAGATGTTCTTCCGTCACACCGACCCGTATATGCGCTATATGAAAACCCTCATCGAGAAAGGTGAGCCCGCGTCCGGGGTAATGGACATGAAAAAATAAAGATGCCTGTCTGCCGAAACTCCTCCATTCGTCGAGGGGAGGTGCCGCAGGCAGAGGGGAGCAAACTGACGGGACAAAACCGTGTGGCATAATTCCCCCCTCGCCCTAACGGGCACTCCCACCATATTGCATCAAGGTGGGAGAGTTGGAATAAAATACAAAAGGAAATATTATATTATAAAGTAAACTTGCTAAATAACTAACAACTAAAAACCTAAGATTATGAATCCAAATTTTGTACTTCCTAAAATCGGTGAAATGCCGATATTGGCTTCAATAGAGAGTATATGCAAATTCGAGAAGGTTCCTACAAGAATCTGTTCTCAGGAGAGTGAAGGTGTGCTTCATGCTGCCGACATTGTAGTAAGTGCCATCAAGGGACATAAGGGAGACAAACCCTTTGTGTTGGGTCTTTCAACCGGACGTACGCCGCTCGGTCTCTACAATGAACTTGTGAAACGCTACAACGCAGGTGAGGTGAGCTTTGCAAACGTAGAGGTATACAGTCTTGACGAGTTCTATCCTATGGCACCCGATTCACCGCAGAGCCGCAATCATCGCGTGAATGAGGATTTTCTTAAGTTCATTGATATTGATCCTGCAAACGTACATTTCCCCGACGGAACTATTCCTGTTGACCGGATTAACGAGTACTGCAAACAGTATGAGCAGAGGGTTAACGGCAACGTAGACCTTATGATCATGGGCGTCGGTGAACTCGGTCAGATCGGTTTCAATGAGCCGGGTAGCTATGCCCACTCTACAACACGCGTGGTGCAGCTCAGCTACAACAGCCGCAAGAACCAGGACAAGTTCTTCTCTAATCCCAACGAGGTGCCCAAGATGGCAATCACAATGGGTCTCGAGACAATCATGAGCGCAAAGAAAATTGTGCTGATGATGTGGGGTGAGGAGAAAGCCACAATTGCTCGCGACCTTATTGAGGGTGGCGTGAACGAGGAGTATCCTGCAACATTTCTTCAGGACCACGACGATATCCAGGTTATCATTGACGAGCCGGCTGCGCAGGAGCTCATCCGTGTCAAGGAACCATGGATCATTGCGCCTCCGCAGGAGTGGAGCGACAAGCTCATCCGTAAGGCTGTCATCTGGCTATGCCAGACTGTGGACAAACCCATCCTCAAGCTCACACATCAGGATTATATCAAGAACTCATTGTCCGACCTGCTTGACCGCGTCGGTTCATACGATCAGATAAATATCCGTGTCTTCAATGAGATACAGCACATCATATCGGGTTGGCCAGGCGGCAAACCCAATGCTGATGACTCTACACGTCCCGTCCCGTCTACACCGTTCCCTAAGCGTGTAATCATCTTCTCACCGCATCCCGACGATGATGTGATATCAATGGGTGGTACTTTCAACCGCCTCATAGAGCAGGGACACGACGTTCACGTGGCTTACCAGACATCGGGTAACGTGGCTGTATATGATGATGTGGTGTTGCAGAATATCGATACTGCCAAGGAGATGGGCTTCGGCGACGCATTTGATGAAATACGTGAAGTTATTGCGAACAAGAAGGTAGGTGAGCCCGAACCACGTCGTCTACTCGACCTCAAGGGTGCTATCCGCCGTGCCGAGGCACGTGCTGCCTGCCGCTCGATAGGTCTCAATGACCGTACCAATGCCCACTTCCTCAACCTTCCGTTCTATGAAACCGGCGGTATCAAGAAGGGAAAACTCTCGGATGATGATATCGAGATTGTAAAGGCTCTGATGCGCAAGGTGAAGCCTCATCAGATCTATGCAGCCGGTGACCTCACCGACCCACACGGTACACACCGCGTATGTATAGAGGCCGTGTTGCGTGCTTTTGAGGAGGTTAAGGACGAGCCTTGGGCAAAGGAGTGTCACATATGGCTCTACCGCGGTGCATGGCAGGAGTGGGACCTTGCAGTTGCCGATATGGCAGTGCCCCTCAGTCCCGAGGAGCTTATCCGTAAGCGTCACGCGATCTTCCGCCACCTCTCGCAGAAGGATATCGTACCGTTCCCTGGTGAGGACGCACGCGAGTTCTGGCAGCGCGCCGAAGAGCGTACACAGGGTACGGCTGCTCTCTTCAACAAGATCGGTTTGCCCGAGTATCAGGCAATAGAGTTGTTTGCACGACTGCTGTGATATAGTTTAAGACTGTAATAAAAGCACCGCCCTTTGCGAGGGGCGGTGCTTCTTTGTCTTTAAGGGCAAAGGTCATGTTCAGTTACGGGCGGGTTACCCCGCCCCTACATGGCGCTATAGCCTCGTTTTAAATTTCGCCTTGACCTGATTGCAGTTGCTTCGCAACCGCCACCCACGCGGCACCACAAAAACTCCCTCCCCCTTCGGGTACTCCCTCTTTAAAAAGCGGGAGAGTAGTGCTACGCGTGACCTATGGCTCTGCAATCAGCTCTAGCTGAATTAGCATACAACGGAACCCTTAATCAAGGATTCCGTTGTATGCTAATTCACCTTCAACTACGAAGTAGAGTTCTTCGGGGGCGAAATCGCCTATGCCGTTCTTCTTTGCCTCTTTGGCTATGAACTTGGCTATCTCGTCGAGGTCTATGTCTACCTCTTCGTTGTTGCTGTCGAGGATGCCGCTCTTGTCGTAGTAGTCGTATATAGTGTCGAGGAAGTAGTAGAACTCGTCATCACTCCATTTCTCTTTCAACTCCTGCGGCAGGCGTTCACGGATGTATGCAATGGTCTTCTCGTCGTCGAGGTCTTCCATTGCGAACTCGTCGTTGCTCATGGCCTGTCAATTAAAGAAGTGCCTCGAACTTAGTCTGTACTTCGCTCTTTGACTTTGAGCCAACGAACTTGTCGACAACCTTGCCGTCCTTGATGAAGATTACTGTAGGCACGTTGCGGATGCCGTACTCCATTGTGAGGTCATCGGCCTCCTCGATGTCGCACTTTGCAACTGCAATGCGGCCCTCGTACTCCTTTGACAGCTCGTCGATGATAGGTGCCAACTGCTTGCAGGGACCACACCATGCTGCGCTGAAATCCAATACTATAGGCAACTCGGTTGCCATAAACTCCTTAGCGTTGTCGTTTGTTAAATTTACTGCCATAATTGTACTTTTTTGATGTTATTGTTTCTGTTTTTTTGTTGTCCTGTTGTGCGCTGTTGAGATTCCTCCCCTGAGGTCGGAATGACAAACGCGGCAGGTTCCTTGTATCGGGCGGACCGGTATGTCTGCCCCTTCAGTTTGCGAATATATAAATATTAATTCAATTTGTATTCAATATTTTCAAATTCTTTTATGTAATCTATCAGTTCCTGTGTCACCTCGATGTCACGGTTCTTGGATGCAAGCTCCAATGTGAACTCATGCTCGTAGTCTTTTACCTTGAAGATGAGCTTGCTCTTGCCGGGGTGTCGCTCGATGTAGTCCATGATGGTGCTGTAGAACTCATCGGTGAGTGACATTATGTCGAATGAGACTGTAATGCTCTTGACCATGTCGTCTTTTATCTCGGGCATGAGCTCGATGCTGTCTACGACAAAGTCGAACTTTGTCTGGTCCCACTTTCGGGCCTGGCAGCTGCCTTTTATGTAAAGGAAATTGCCGGGGATAAAGTAGTTCTGCTTCTTCATCCATTCGTCGCCCAAGAAAAAGAGCTCTGCTGTTCCCGAGAAGTCTTCCACCTTTGCAACGCCGTAGGGGCTGCCTTTTTTGGTGAAGCCTGTGCGTGGCGGGTCACTGACAACGCCACCGAATGTGATCTTGCGTCCTATAAGTGCCTGCATGTTTTCAAGTTCGGCTGCCTTGGTGTTGCAGAACTCGTTGAGGATGAGCGAATAGTCGTCAAGCGGGTGTGCCGACAGGTATATACCTACAAGCTCCCTTTCGCGGTTGAGTCTCTCGAGGGTGCTCCAGATACCGCCTACGGGTACCTCGGGCTTTGGTATCTCTGCCATCTCTGTGTCTCCGAACAGCGATGCGCTGGCGTTGGCCTTGTCGGTCTGGTAAAGGTTACCGTATCTCACGAGTGCCTCAAGGAACTGCTCGCCACGGCTGTTCGTGCCTGCGTACTGGTCGCGTGTTATGCCGCCTGGAAGTTCGTCAAAGGCTCCTGAGTATGCGAGGCACTCAAGGTTCTTGCGGTTGCAGGCGGTGAGGTTCACGCGCTCCACAAAGTCGAAGATGCTTGTGAATGGGCCGTTGGCTTCGCGCTCGTCGATGATGCACTGCACGGCATTCTCGCCCACGCCCTTTACGGCGCACAGACCGAAGCGTACATCGCCTTTCTTGTTGACGCTGAACTTGCGGCGCGACTCGTTCACGTCGGGGCCCAGAACGTTGATGCCCATGCTCTTGCACTCCTGCATGAGCTTGGTGATTTCGGTAATCTTGTCAAGGTTGCGGCTCATGGCACCGGCCATATACTGTGGCGGGTAGTTGGCCTTGAGATATGCTGTCTGGTATGCTACCCAAGAGTAGCAGGTGGCGTGTGACTTGTTGAAGGCGTATGACGCGAACTTCTCCCAGTCGGCCCATATCTTCTCAAGGGTCTTCTCGTCGTGTCCGTTGTTCTTTCCGCCGTTGATGAACTTCGGTTTCAGCTCATCCAGCTTTGCCTTGAGCTTCTTACCCATGGCCTTACGCAACGTGTCGCTCTCACCACGTGTGAAGTCGGCAAGCAGTCGCGACAGAAGCATCACCTGCTCCTGATATACGGTGATTCCGTATGTATCCTTGAGGTATTTCTCCATGCAAGGTATGTCGTACTGCACCAGTGACGGGTTATGCTTACGCTGGATAAAATCGGGGATGTAGTCCATAGGTCCCGGACGGTAGAGGGCGTTCATGGCAATGAGGTCCTCGAAGGTGCTCGGCTGGAGCTCGCGCAGGTACTTCTGCATACCCGGTGACTCGAACTGGAATGTGCCGATGGTGTTGCCGTTGCAGTAGAGCTCGTATGTCTTTGGGTCGTCGATGGGGATTCTGTCGATATCTACGTCAATCTTCAGACTCTGGCGTATGTTCTCCAGTGCCTCCTTTATTACTGAAAGGGTCTTGAGACCCAGGAAGTCCATCTTGATGAGGCCAGTCTCCTCAATGACGCTTCCCTCATACTGGGTCACAAGCATCTTCTCACCGGTCTCCTTGTCCTCGGCAATGCTGATGGGCACATGGTCGGTGATGTCGTCTCGGCAGATGATTGTTCCGCAGGCGTGTACACCGGTGTTGCGCACGTTGCCCTCGAGCATCTTCGCATATTTGATGGTGTCGCGCAACAGCGGGTCGGGCGAAGCCTCGGCCTCGCGCAGCTCGGGAACTGCCGATATCGCATTCGGCAGGTTCATCTTGAGACCGTCTGGCAGGCGGTCGGGGATGGCTTTGCACAGCTTGTTTGATATGTCGAGCGGCACCTTCTGCACGCGAGCAACGTCCTTGATGGCGAGCTTTGTGGCCATGGTGCCGTATGTGATGATGTGTGCCACCTTCTCCTGTCCGTATTTCTCGGTAACCCAGTTGAGCACGCGTCCGCGTCCGTCATCGTCGAAGTCAACGTCGATATCTGGCAACGAGATACGGTCCGGGTTCAGGAATCGCTCGAACAGCAGGTCATATTTTATGGGGTCCACACGGGTGATGCCGAGTGCGTAAGCGACAACACTTCCTGCGGCAGAGCCACGTCCGGGACCCACCGATACACCTAACTCCTCGCGTGCGGCACGGATGAAGTCCTGCACGATGAGGAAGTATCCCGGGAAACCCATTGTCTTCATGATGTGGAGCTCGAAGTCAATGCGGTCGGTGAGCTCTTGCGAGAATGGCTCTTCATAGCATTTCTTTGCTCCGTCGTATGTAATCTTGCGCAGATAGTCACCCTCCAGCTTAATTCTATAGAGCTTGTCATATCCGCCAAGCTTCTTAATCTTCTTTTCTGCCTCTTCCTGGGACAGCACCACATTGCCTTTCTCGTCACGGGTGAACTCGTTGAAGAGGTCCTCGTGTGTGAATTTCTGACGGTAGCCCTCCTCGGTGCCAAACTCCTCAGGAATGGCAAAGTTGGGCATGATGGGGGCGCTGTCGATGGAGTAGTACTCCACCTTGTCGCATATCTCCACTGTATTTGCCATGGCCTCGGGCACGTCGCTGAACATCTCCCACATTTCGGCCTTTGTCTTCATCCACTCCTGCTTTGAATAGAGCATACGGTTAGGGTCGTCAAGGTCCTTGCCGGTACTCAGGCATATGAGACGGTCATGTGCCTCGGCATTCTCCTCGTCTACAAAGTGTACGTCGTTGGAACAGATAAGTTTGACGCCGCACTTCTTGCTCAGCTCAATGATATGCTTGTTTACCTCAACCTGCAAGGGGTATACCTCGTGGTTGGCGCGCTCAACGGTTGCCTTGTGCAACTGCAACTCAAGGTAATAATCTTCTCCGAAAAGGTTCTTGTACCAGTTCACAACCGCTTCGGCTTCATCTATCTTGCCGTTCTTTATAAGCTGTGGAACTTCGCCTCCCAAGCAGGCCGAGCAGCAGATGATGCCCTCGTGGTATTTCTCAACCTCACTCTTGTCGGTTCGCGGGTTGTAGTAATAACCCTCGCTCCATGCCTTCGATACAATCTTTACAAGGTTGTGGTAGCCCTTCTCGTTCTTTGCGAGGAGTATAAGGTGATAACCTCGGTCGTCCTTGGTCTCCTTGTCCTGTAACCTGCGTGGTGCAATATATACTTCGCAACCTATGATGGGCTTGAACATCTCCTCCGGGGCTTTACCCTTGTTCACCTTGCTGACATAGTTGTAGAACTCCTTGATGCCCATCATGTTTCCATGGTCAGTTACGGCAATGCCTTTCATCCCGTCGGCAATTGCCTTGTCAACGAGCTTCTTTATGGCAGCCTGGCCATCGAGAATGGAGTATTGTGAGTGTACATGCAGGTGGACAAAATCTTCCATAGCGTTCCGGTTGTTTTGTGTATGATTAAGTTTGATTTGATAAAGATAATATCTTTTGTCCGTTTGCCTTTCCAAACAGAAGGAAAAGTTATCAACATTAACTGTTTTTTTGAATGAATAGGCTTGAGCAATACTGAATCGTACTCCGATAATTTTTGTATGTATGCTTATTTTGTTCCTTTTTGTTTGGGATTTAATAAATTCTTGCTAATTTTGTGAAATAATAAGGAATCGTTCAGGCTTTATTTGTGTTACGTTATTGACGTGGAAGATAAAATCAGGCGGTGTAATAAAGATTGCTTTTATGAAGAAAAAGTTCAAAAGAATCAGAAAATTAAAGGACTACAGAATACACAGAGAAGGAACCTCTATTCTTGTGGTTGCGTTTCTTGTTTGTGCCCTGGTGAATGCTCCATTGTGGTATTTCTTCCCCGAGAACGTGATTATCAATTCTATAGTGTCGCTCGCCTCTTTGGTGGTTTATCTGCTGATGGTGAATTTCTTCCGCAGTCCAAAGAGAATCTTCCCCGGTGATGTGGAGAACGTGATTGTCGCTCCTGCCGACGGTAAGGTGGTTGTGATTGAGAAGGTCTATGAGCCCGACCATTTCAAAGATGAGAGAATGCAGGTTTCAATATTCATGAGCCCCATGAACGTACATGCCAACTGGTACCCTGTTGACGGTGTCATCACCCGTGTAGAGCATCAGAAAGGCAAGTTCCATAAGGCTTGGTTGCCAAAGGCAAGCACCGAGAACGAACGTTCGTTGGTGGTTATAAAGACCGATGATGACCGTGAGATTCTTGTCCGTCAGATTGCAGGTGCAATGGCGCGACGCATTGTGACATATGCGGCTGCTGGCGAGGAGTGCTTCATTGACCAGCATATGGGCTTCATCAAGTTCGGTTCGCGTGTCGACCTCTATCTGCCTCTTGATTGTGACATCAAGGTAACTCTTGACCAGAAGACAGTTGGCAACGAGACTGTTATTGCAACATTTAAATAAGGACTCCATGTCAATAAAGAAACATATCCCCAACACAATTACTTGCTGCAACCTATTCTCGGGCTGTGTGGCGTGTGTGATGGCCTTCAGATGCAATTTTGAGCTTGCAATGGCGTTCATTGTGCTTGGTGCAGTATTTGATTTCTTTGACGGAATGGTGGCGCGTCTCTTGCATGTCTCGTCTCCTATGGGTGTGCAGATAGACTCGCTTGCCGATGACATCACTTTCGGTATTGCTCCGGCAACCATCGTCTTCTCGTACATGCAGAATAAGTTGCTCTATCCTGCTTATCTTGAGGATATCGTATGGCTGTTGCCGTATGCAGCATTCTTTATCGCGGTGTTCTCGGCTTACCGTTTGGCAAAGTTCAATATCGATACAAGGCAGACAAACACTTTCATAGGCTTGCCTACGCCGGCCAATGCACTTTTCTGGTCATCATTGATTACAGGCGGCGGTGCGTGGTTGAATGAGCTGAATGCAGGCTGGGTGTTGCTGTTGGGGCTTATTGCATTGTTCTCCTATTTCCTTGTTTCGGAGATACCTATGTTTTCCCTCAAGTTCAAGAACCTCTCCTGGAGGAGCAACAGGATAAGGTATATATTCCTGCTCTGTTGCCTGCCGATGCTCTTGCTTGGTTTCCTGGCACCGGTTGCAATCATCTCATGGTATCTGTTGCTGTCGGTAGGTCTCTACCTCAAAGGCGAGAGAGTCTGATTCCTGATTTAAGGCGCTTGTGCGTCATTGTTCCAACATTCCTCCAGACAAAAGTGTTTTTTTGTGTGGAGGGTGTGTATGTTTAATTTTAAGACAATAATATGCTTATATATTTTTTTGTAATTTTCTTCTTGGCACTGTTCTTGCTGATGCTTATACCTTCTATGATACTGTCGCTGATAATGCGTGTGTTGTCATGGTTCGGAATCGGTCGCAAGAGAAAGAGTTATAGCCAGCGTACAACCTGGCAGACGAATGAGACCGGTAAACAGTGGCAAGAGAACCACAGGCAGCAAAAGACCGGCGAGAAAAAGGTCCTCTTTGAGAAGAACGAGGGCGAATATGTCGATTTCGAGGAAATTAAGAATGATGAACGTTAAACGTTTTTCCGGCGCTATCTTTTGCTTTTGAAGAACTCTTTCATCAGGGCTGTGGCCTCATCGGCACACACGCCGCTCACCACCTCAGTCTTGGGGTGCAGTACATCGGGAGCATACCGGTGGTAGCCGCGTTTCTCATCCTCGGCTCCGTATACCAATCTGCCTAACTGTGCCCAGGCGATTGCTCCGGCGCACATTGGACATGGCTCTACCGTCACGTAGAGTGTGCAGTCATTGAGGTACTTCCCTGAAATATTAGTTGAGGCTGCGGTTATGGCCTGCATCTCGGCATGTGCAGTCACATCGTTTAGCATCTCTGTAAGGTTATGTGCACGCGCAATGATGCGCCCTTTGCACACTACAACTGCGCCAATGGGTACTTCGCCTTCGTCATAGGCCTTCTTGGCCTCAACAAGGGCCTGTTTCATATAATCAATGTCGGTCATGATATTCATTATCGGCGCATGTCGTGCTCGCCGAACAGGGTGGGATAGTCTTCGTCAAGATTCTTGTAGATGAATGAGAGCAGTGTCTCGCGCATCCAGTTGCTTTTGTTGGTGATGCGGTATTTCTTGAGGTATTCGTCAATGATTCTCATCTCCTCCTCGCTGACAAGGCACACAACACGCGAATGACGCACTGGTTGTGTGCGTGTTGTGGTTGCCTTTGGTGTTTTTGCTTTTTTTGCGCTCATCAGGGTCCGGTACGTATTATCGTTGCAAAAATAGTTTATATCATCGCTAAAAGCAAGTTTTTCATTTGCTTTTCCTCTCTTCTTACATTATCTTCGCTGTGAAATCGGTAAAACAACAGCTCGTATGGCTGAACATAATCTGTTAGGTAATAAAGGCGAGATGCTTGCATCGCGTTATCTTCTCGACAAGGGATATGCGGTACTGCATTATAATTGGCGCTCGGGGCACAAGGAGATTGACCTCATCGCCCAACAGCGCGATACGCTTGTCTTCGTGGAAGTGAAGAGCCGCACAAGCCAGCAGTATGGTGATGCAACCGATGCCGTTACCGATGAAAAGATTGCCCGTCTCATTGCTGCAGCCGAAGCATATATCTTGAAATATAAGGTTGATCTCAAGTTCCGCTTTGATGTCATAACAGTGGTCGGCAGTGGCGAGCCTTACCGGATAGAGCACATAGAAGATGCCTTTGCACCCACATGGTAATTGATAGAGTATGAATATTGAAGATGCACGCATATACTGCCTGAGTAAGGAGAATGCCACCGAGGATTTCCCTTTTGACGAGACTACATTGGCCTTCCGGGTCGAGAATAAGATATTTGCGATATGTGACCTTGAGAATACAAAATGGTTCTGTGTGAAATGTGATGCCGACTATGCCATCGAGCTGCGCGACAGATATCCGCAGATACAGCCTGCATGGCACATGAACAAACGCTACTGGAACCAGCTTGATATTGCGGCTCTTGATGATGCTTTGTTTTACTCGCTTATTGACCACTCATATCAAGAGGTGCTAAAGAAACTGCCCAAGAAAATACGTGCAAAATATGGATTATAGCATTACTGTTAAGCATCTTGACGTGGTGGATTCCACCAACCGCTATCTGCGCGATGAGGCTGACAACTTGTGGGTAAATGGCAAGGATGTTGTTGCTGTGACTGCCGCTCATCAGACGGCAGGGCGTGGGCAACGCGGCAATGTGTGGTCGTCAAAGGAAGGTGAAAATCTTCTGCTCAGCATCCTTGTTCGCCCGGGAAATACTCTTGAGGCCACGAACCAGTTCCTGCTTTCGCAGGCGGTTGCAGTTTCTTTGCATGCAACGATGAAGTGCTATGGTATTGAAACAAAGCTAAAGTGGCCTAATGACATATATGTGGGTAACAGGAAGCTGGCGGGCATTCTTGTTGAGCTAGACTATTCCGGTGCATTCGTGGAACAGGCGATTGTGGGAATCGGACTCAATGTTAATCAGACGGAGTTCCCTCCTATGGACCGTGTACCTGTGTCAATGAAGATGCTTTTGGGCAGGGATATCCCTGTTGAAGATGTGTTGCACGATGTGCTTTGCCTCTTCAACCGCTATTATAATGAGATGCGTTGGGGCTGCAAGGAGGCTGTCTCCGCAGAATATCGTGTGCTGCTGTCGGGTTTTGGTGAACAAAGGGAGTATGTTGATGCCGTTGGTGCTTTCACGGCTGTTATCGAGGGCGTTGAGCCTACAGGGCATCTGCTGCTCCGTCGTAGCGACGGAACACTGTCAAGGTATGCATTCAAAGAGGTGGAGATGCTGTTGAAATAAGTACCCGGCCGAGCTATTCCTGCCGGGTACTATAGTTTAATGATAATTATCGTTATTTTATAATAACTTTCCTGTTGTCAATAAACGTCCCTTTCTTTTGGAGTGTGAAATTATACATTCCATTGCGCAGCATTCCTGCATTTATTTCCAATCGGTTTTCACCTGCAGGGATTGTGCGGCGTTCCACTAACTGGCCGTTCACTCCGGTTACAATAAGTTCGCGCTCGGTGTCATTGTCACCGTCATTTAGTGTAATGGTTATGTTCTCGTTGTGCCCGGCAACTGTAGGGTGTATATTCATACTACGTACATCGCGTACTTTGTTTATTGATGAATTGTTGCCATTTTTCTTTATTTCGTAGAAAGATCTTACTTTATCAGCTGTTATACAAAGATATGTTTTGTCAGATATTTTGACAATTTCAGTAAAAAATATATCTGAAGATGCAATTATCTCATGCAGCACAGTGCCATCTTCGCTTACAACTTTTATGCCTTTCTTTTTATATCCGAATACGGTTTTTACAGTATGCGAATATTCATAGTATTTGGTTGTTACTGTAGGTTCCAGTATTGGAAGCAGAAACTCGAATTTCTCATCGTTATTGAATAAACTTTGAGAAACGGTGACTTGAGACCAGTTTTCTGTGTTTGCGTCCGTAAGTTGAAAATCTGATTTCATGTAAATACTGAATCTGTCAGAAACATATCTTGATATTTCTTCTTTTTCGTCCGCTGAATAATGGAAACTTACATGTTGTATGTTGTCGTAATCCTCAAAGTACCAGCCTTGACTTGGGTATTGGTATCCCCAGTCGAAATGATTGCTCTCTACAACATTATGTCTCAGGTAGAGAATTCTTGTTCCATTATATGTGGTCTCAATTAAAATCCCGTTTGCTATCTTGTTTGCAATTGCTGGCTCTATATCTTCTTCATCATAATTAACCCCATAAAATAAAAAATTATAAAAGTCACGTTCAGCGTCGCGCTCGTTAATACTTATACTGTCTACTTTTAGTGTTTTTACGGCATATTCTACTGTAATCTCTTCGATTTCCTCGAACAATGGTCCCGAAGTAAACTCTTTTACTGTTTCTAGATTGGAGTTAATGATAGTGAGATTCTTCAGTAATCTTGTATAACAGTTATTGCCGTTTTCATCTTCGGAGGAGCCGTCGTAATACTCTGAGGTATAAATATGAGTGGTGCCGTCTTGCATGAGTGTGGAATGTAAATAACAACTCTCATTAAATAAAGATTCGTTGTATTCCATTTTTAATTCAATAGACTGCGCCATTGTGCCAATGGCAACCGATGCTGCAGCTGATGCCAGTGCAACCTTGCGTAAAATAGCTTTCATTATGGTTGAATAAATGGTGCTCTTGCAGTCCAAAAGAGCGGTTAGTGTAAAAAAGAAACGTGAACTGCAAAGCCATTTCTTAAGTTGAGGTCCTGAGAATTACCTTTAGCACAAAAATGGAAATAGCAGCTCACGTCATATGACGTGAGAACCACTATGCTTTCCTTGTGCTAAATTCGAAATTTCTCAGGTTTCAACTTAACAAGTAGGCATAACGCTTCTTATAAATCAGTATGTCTTGGAATTGAGAGAACTCATTCCAATGACAAAAGTAATATTTTTTTTCTATCGGGGACCATATGCCGTTTTTTTTTTTTTTATGTAATGAACATCGACCTATTAGCCTATATAACATCATTGCAGACATTGGCTGCAAGGAGGCTATCTCCGCAGAATATCGTGAACTGCTGTTGGGCTTTGGCGAGCAACGGGAGTATGTTGATGCCGTTGGTGCTTTCACGGCTGTTATCGAGGGCGTTGAGCCTACAGGGCATCTGCTGTTCCGTCGCTGCGACGGAACACTGTCAAGGTATGCATTCAAAGAGGTGGAGCAACCGATGAGTGACTGAAAAGAGGGCTATTTCGCCCCGTTACATTATCTCATTGATACTGCAACCGAGCCTTTTCTCTATCCTGTGTCTTCTTTTCGTTACGCCTGACGGGGCACAGCCTCTTATCCTCGCAATCTCGGCATAGCTTATTCCTAACTTTACCTGGTACAGGAATATGAGGTCGTCGGCAGTAATGTCCGGCCACAGGTTCAATATATTCTCCTTGAAAAGGGGATACTCCTTGTCTACGGCATCCTGCAACTCCTCAATCATATACTGCTTGGGCTTCATTCTGCATGTAGCAAGCTCTCTGAACTCGTTGCTGATGTCGGAGATACTCAACGCAATCTGCGCCTTTCTCTTCTTCTCGTTCATAATGCTCTGTTCCAGATTCAAGTGCTTGTGACGCAGTACGCGGTAGTTGCAGGCAATGCGGTAGATTATATACGATGCAATTATTACCGCCAATGCCATTGTTGCAATTATCCAGGCGAAGAGGTCTGCTTTTGCAGCCTTCTCGTTGAGGATTCTCTCTTTCTCGTTGCTCAGGTTGTAGCGGTAGAGGTTCTCGGCGTTGGCTGTCTGCGTATGCTGCATTGCCATGCTCACACTGTCGTTGTAGAGCATATATCTGTCTGCCAGCTCCAAGGCTCTCGCTGTCTCTCCGCGCTGTTTGTATATATGGTAGAGCTTACCTGTTATGTCGCGTTTCTTGTAAGGATTGTCCGTCCTTTCTAAATGTCTGTCATAATAATATATGGCTGAATCACTCATTCCCGCAAGCTCAAAATAGTACGCCTTGTTCGAGAGTACATTCTCGGGCAGTTCCTCTATGCCGAAGCGGTTCACGAACCCCAAGCAGCGCCCGGCGTATTCATTTTCTCCTGTTGAGCTGAAGAAGTAGAGCATCACTCCCAGGTAGCGGAGGTCCTCTTTCATGCGGTTGTTGCCCTCGATGTGGAGCAGACACCTCTTGTAGTAAAGCATAGCGCTGTCAATTTCGCCGCATTTGTGGAAGGACGATGCAATGTCGTGCAGTGCAGTGGCATCAACCTTCCTGTTCATCTCTTTTATACCGTATGCCTTGCGTATCGCATCGAGCGATGCGGTGTAGTTGAACTGGTAGTCATACAGCTCCGACAGTTGGCTGTATATGCGTGCAAGGAGTATCGAACTCTTGAGCTTTTCGTCCTTTTGGGCTGTCTCGATAGCCTTGTTGTACCAGATTACTGCTTTGGGTGCGTCGTACATGTCACGATAGACACTGCCCATATAATACAGTGCTTCGGCAAGCTCGGCCGTGCTGCCTTTGCTCTCATAATAGGTGAGTGCTCTCTTTATTGTGCTGTCTGATGTATGGCGTATATATGCCTTGTCGGCACTCTTTGTCAGCAGAAGGGCGTATTTTGCTTCTGATGCCTCGTTGGGCAGCTCTCTCTCGCTGTCAATTTCAAGCAGACGGCTGTATGCGGCATGCGGTGCCGTGTCGCATTGCTGCTCAATCTCAGGCAGCAGTGGCGAAACGCTGTTCTCTTTGTTGCACGCTACAATGGCAAACGCAATAATGAAGGG
Organism: uncultured Bacteroidales bacterium; assembly: GCA_937900095.1. Lineage (GTDB taxonomy): Bacteria > Bacteroidota > Bacteroidia > Bacteroidales > Bacteroidaceae > HGM04593. Next base: position 53,797 of record CALCEC010000027.1, read on the forward strand.
CAGTAGCTTTTTCATCTTCTTTTACTCTTTTGTTCGCCAAATGTATATCTAAAGGAGAGTTTTTCCAACTTCTTCAAGCTATTTTTCCAAGGCGTTCGTCCCTTTTCTGAATGGTACTTTCCAATGCATTGCGGTACAATGTGAGGTAAATACGGTTTTTACCACAAATATAAAATTAGTAAAAGCTAAAATATTTGATAATCAATGTTTTGTCTGTAGGGTAAATGAGGGTAAATGCGAGGGTAACAACATTCAATGCTTTTTGGTTTGCAGTGTGAGGTAATCATTTATATATTTGCCACAGACAAAAAGCAAACTGATGATACTATGAAAATAAGAGTTGTTAAAAGTGTGATGATGCTTTCAGTTGCATTGCTCTTTGCCGGGTGTGATCTTATTGATCCTTTCAAGAATAACAATAACGATTCGGGTAAGCACCGTGTTATAACTCCTGTCGTTTTCACTGTTGAAGAGGAGGCTGTTGCCGACGCAAGCAATGATTTTGCATTCCGTTTCTTCAGGGCCACTGACGCAACAATGCCAAAGGAATCCAATTATGTCATATCGCCTTTTAGCGCTCAGGTGGCTCTCTCAATGGCCATGAACGGTGCCGCAGATTCGACATTCATGCAGATGCGTGATGTTTTGGGATACAGCGGAATG